>JBJXFY010000377.1:0-21093 GCA_046155815.1 Limisphaerales bacterium
CGGGGGCGCTCCTTCTTCGCCCGAAGCAGATGGTGGACCGGCGGGCCGCCGGTCCCACGCCGGGGCCTTCGCGATTTTCCCCGCCACCGCCGCACGCTGGACCGACGTGGAGAAGCTCTTCGGCCCGCGCGGCGCATGCGGCGGCTGCTGGTGCCTCTTCTGGCGGCTGGCACCCAGGGACTGGCAGGCCGGCAAGTCCGGCGGCAACCGCGCTGCGCTCCGCCGGCTGGTCGGCCGTCCGGTTGCGCCCGGCCTCCTCGCCTACGCCGCCGGCGAGCCGGCCGGCTGGATCGCGCTCGCGCCGCGGTCCGAATACCCGCGCCTCGACCGCTCGCGCGTCCTCGCGCCGGTGGATGATGCGCCCGTGTGGTCGGTCACCTGTTTCTTCGTCGCGCGTGCCCACCGCGGCTGCGGCCTGATGCGCACGCTGCTGGAAGCGGCGGCGGATTACGCCCGCCGGTACGGCGCACGCTGGCTGGAAGGTTATCCCGTCGAGGCGCGTGGCGGAAAAACCGCGGCCGTGTTCCTGTACACCGGCACGGCCGCCGCCTTCCGGGCGGCGGGCTTCACCGTGGTGGCGCGCCGATCCCCCACGCGGCCCGTCTTCCGCCGCGCGCTGGCCTGAAGCGGGGATGCGCCGCCGCCGCGGGGCTCAACGCCCGGCCGGCTGCCACCCCGCCGCCTCGATCCGCGCGAACTCGGCCGCCACGTCCGCGCCCGCGAAGAACGACAGCCAGCCGCGCACGCGCACCGTCTCGCCCGGCGCGCAGTCGGGGAACTGCGGGTCCGCGTGGATGCACGGCACCGGTGGATTGGCCCACGCCCGGTACAGCGGCTCCCACGCCGTGATCACCCAGCGGCGGCCGGCGCCGTCCCCGGCCGCGGCGAAGGGCGGGCGGAAGACGCGGTTGGTCGAGGCGGCGAATTCCGGCGCTCCCCTCAGCATCAGGCAGTTCTGCACGCGCAGGCCGGTAAGCTGCTCCGGCGTGCCGTTGCGCAGCCACAGCTCCATCCGCACCGCGTCCGCGCCCGGCCGCACCGTCGTGCCGAAAGCGAGGCCGTTCGGCAGCGTGCGTTCGCACGTGAGGCTGCCGTCCAGGTCACGCCGCCATTCGAGCCGCGGCAGGGTGACGCCGCGTGCGCTCCAGATCGTGTCAATGTGCGTGTGCGCGAGGTAGGTGAGGCCGAGGTTGGACCAGATCGCCTCCGGCACGTCGGCGACCACGTGGGCCGTGTCGTCCCACGGCGTGAAGACGCTGACCTTCGTCTCGCGCTGCGGGTTCACCGCGCCGTCGAGGAAGCCGGTGCGCGGATGCCTCCCGCCCGGATACGGCAGCACGCGCAGCGGCGCACCCGGCCCGCGCGGCGGCGGGGTTTTGCCGGCCAGCCCGAAGCGTCCCACGGCCGCCTCGATCTCCGCCCGCCCGAGCCCGGTGGCGAGGCCCGCCTCGGCCGGCGTGAAACGGTGGAAGACCACCATGTTCTCGAGCCACGCGCGCAGATCGGCGTCGTCCGCGGGCGGGCGGGACTCGGCGGCGGGTTCGGCGGGGCGCGCGCCGGCCGCCGCGAGCAGCAGCCACGCCGCGGCCAGCAGGCATTGGGCGGAGGTCACTGACCGATCGGGCCACGGTGAAAGGGAAGAAGCAAACCCCGCCACCGCGGGCTTGAGCCGCCGGGGCATCGCTGCTTGGCTCGCGGCATGACCCGCCGCGAGTTCCTCAAGACTTCCTCCACCGCCGCCGCGCTCGCCACGGCGGCCAGCTACGTCCCGGTCACCTTTGCGCAGGAAAAGCCGCTGCGCCTCGGCCTCATCGGCACCGGCTGGTACGGCAAGAGCAGCCTCCTGCGCGCGCTGCAGGTCGCGCCCATCGAGGTTGTGTCCCTCTGCGACACGGACCAGCAGATGCTCGAGGAGGCGGCCGGCCTGGTGGCCCAGCGCCAGAAGTCGAGGCAGCGGCCCCGCCTGTACCGCGACTTCCGCGAGGCCATCGCCGCCAAGGACGTGGACATCATGATGGTCTCCACGCCCGACCATTGGCACGCCATCCCGGCCATCACAGCGATGCAGGCCGGCATGGACGTGTACTGCGAGAAGCCCACCGGCGTGGACGTGCGCGAGAGCCAGGCGATGGTCGCGGCCGCGCGGAAGCACAACCGCATCGTGCAGGTGAACACCCAACGCCGCAGCACGCCGCACCTCATCGAGGCCCGCGACGAGATCATCAAGGCCGGCAAGCTCGGCAAGATCCAGCGCGTCGAGATCGGCGTGTGGTGGCACATGCGGAACAACACGCCCGCCGCCGAGGCGCCGGACATAGCGCCGCCCGCCCACCTGGACTTCGACCTGTGGACCGGCCCCGCGCCGAAGCTGCCCTTCAACAAGATCATCCACCCCCGCGGCTGGCGCGCCTTCATGGAGTACGGCAACGGCATCGTCGGCGACATGTGCGTCCACATGCTCGACATGGTCCGCTGGCTGCTCGACCTCGGCTGGCCGCAGGAAGTCACCTCGTGGGGCGGCATCCTGCACGACCGCGCCAGCCGCGCGAACATCAGCGACACGCAGACGGCCCTTTTCAAGTACCCGGACTACGACGTGACGTGGAACCACCGGACGTGGGGCCGCTCGCCGGAGCCGGACCCGGACTTCCAGTGGTTCGGCACCATCCACGGCGAGAAGGGCACGCTGAAGTGCAGCGTCTTCCGCTACGACTGGATCCCGGCCGGCAGCGACCAGCCCGAGCGCAGCCGCAAGGCGCTGATCGAGTTCGACAAGTACCCGGAGGACGAGACGGAGAAGGATCTGGAACGCCACGTCGCGTCCGCGATGCGCGGGCACTGGCGGAATTACCTCGAGGCCCGGCAGAAGCGCGGCGCGATGCTGCCCGTGGCGGACATCGAGCAGGCGCACATCTCGAGCAGCGCGTGCTTCCTCGCCAACCTCTCGCAGCAGCTTGGCCGCACGCTGGTCTGGGATCCCGCCACGCACGCCTGCCGCGGCGACGCCGAGGCCAACGGCCTGCTGGCCCGGCCCTACCGCGCACCCTGGGTGCATCCCGATCCGGCGAAGGTGTGAGCCGTCGCCCGGGTGGTGGTTGAATTCACCCTTTGGTGGGTGATTTAGCCACGGGATTTGCAGAGCCACCGGCTGCTGCCGGCGCCGGACGTGTCCGCCTGGGGACTTCACCCAAAATCCCCGCCGCCGTCGCATTTTCGTTTCGCGCACGGCCCACGGTCTACCAAATGAACCCGCTCTTCCGACGCCTGCTTCTCCTCACGCTGGCCACGCCGCTGGCCGTCCCGGCCGCCGTCATCACCTTCCGCAATGGACTCGACGGCTATGGCGGCACGGTGGACACGTTTCTGGACGAGGCCCAGCCCGACACCGCGTTCCCCAATGACAGCGGCAACAACAACAGCGTGGACGCCGACGGCAACAACGCCACGGCCGGCCGCCCGCACGAGCAGGCGCTGCTGCGCTTCGACAACATTTTCGGCGGCGGGCTGAACCAGATTCCGGCCGGCTCGGTCATCAACTCGGCCACCCTCGCCATTGAGATCACGAACACCAGCAACGACACCCAGGGACTCTTCCACCGCATGGTCGTTTCCTGGGGCGACGCCTCGACCTGGAACTCCCTCGGCGGCGGCGTCACGCTGGGGACCGACGCGCTGGCCGCTTTGGACGCCACCCTCCCCACGCCCATCACCCTTGGGTCCAAATCGGTGGACGTCACGACCAGCGTGCAGTCCTGGTCCGCCGGCGGGGACAACTTCGGCTGGGCCGTGCTGCCCAGTGATACCGGCTCGAATGGCAACGGATTCAACTTCCGCCGTTCCGAGTCGAGCGTGCTGGCAGGCCGGCCCACCCTGGTCGTGGATTACACGGTCGTGCCCGAGCCCGCGACGGTGGGGACGTTCACGGCGGTGGCCTTGGGCGGACTGGGCCTCTGGGCCCGCCGCCGGCGCGCCTGCTGATCAGCCGCGCCGCGCGGGCCGCCGCCAGCTGGTGGGGCGTGTTCAGGTTTTGCAGGGCGGCGGCTTGTCGCCCTGAAGCTTGCAGCCGACGGGCCTGCAGGGCCGTCGCGAGCGCCTGCAGCGCCCGGCCGCCCTCCTCCCAGAACGCCTCCACCGCGGGCCGGCCGCCGGCCGGAACGGCGAACGGAAAGCCCACCCGCCCCTCCGCGTCCGCCGGGAACGCGGCCCGCGTCCGCGCCGCGCGGGCCAGCCGCCGCAGCCACGCCGCCGGCACGAACGGCTGGTCGCACGCGAGGAACACGACGACGTCCGCCCGCGCCTGGCGCAGGCCTGTCACGACCCCGCCGACCGGGCCGCCCGCGGGCACCGCGTCGCGGCGGACGATCCGTACGGGCAGACCGGCCTCGCGGGCCGCGGCCTTCGCCCAGGCCAGCAGCGTCCGGCCGCCGAGCCGCACGCCCGCCTTGTCGCGGCCCATGCGCGAGCTTTCCCCGCCGGCCAGGATGAACGCCTCGGCGGCGGGCGTGGCGGGAAGCCAGGTGCCGGGCATCTCGGGAGGCTGGCGCCGCGCGGAGCTTGGCGGCAAACAGGAATTCGTCGGATTGGCCCGCTTGCAGTTTGTCGGCGCCTGCTCGCACGCTCCGTGGTGGTTTCCGCCCGCACCGCCGAAGTCCGCCGCGAATCCGCCGGTGGCTCGGAGGTGCTGCGCCTGGCCGGCCGGCTGGACGTGAACTCCGCAGGCGCGGTCTGGGGCGAGGCGCTGGCGCTGGCGCGGAGATCGCCGGCACCGGCGGCCGTGGACGCCAGCGCGGTCGAGTATCTGGACGGCGCCGGCGCGGCACTGCTGGTGGCGCTCCGGAGCGGCGGAACCGGGGCGCTCGAGGTGCGCGGGCTGGCGCCGGAGTGGCAGCGGCTCTTTGACCTCTACAACCCCACGGAACCCCTGCCGCACCCGGCCGCGCCCGTGCCGATGCCGGTGGCGGCGCAGGTCGGACAGGCGGCGCTGGACATGGCCCGGGACGCGCGGGAGGAGGTTTCCTTCGTCGGGGAGGCGGCCAGCCAGGCGGTGGCGGTGCTGCGCCGGCCGCGCTCGTTGCGCTGGCATGACGTGACGCTGGTGGCCGAGCGTGCGGGTGCCGATGCGCTGCCCATCGTGGGACTGGTGAGCTTCCTGATCGGCGTCGTGCTGGCCTTCCAGTCGGCCATGCCGCTGCGGCAGTTCGGGGCGGACATCTTCGTGCCGAGCCTGGTGGCCTTCGCCGTCCTCCGGGAACTGGGGCCGCTGATGGCGGCGATCATGCTGGCGGGACGATCGGGCTCCGCCTTCGCGGCGGAGATCGGTACGATGAAGATCAACTCGGAGCTGAGCGCGCTGCAGGTGATGAACCTCGACCCGGTGCGCTTCCTCGCCATCCCGCGGCTGCTGGCCGGCCTCGTGGTGGCCCCGCTGGTGACCCTCTTCGCCAACCTCGCCGGCCTGCTCGGCGGCGCGGTGGTGTTCGTGGGCATCGGCTTCCCGCTGTTCACATACTGGAACCAGATCCAGACCTTTGTCGGCCTCAACAGCCTGATGGTCGGCCTCCTCAAGTCGCTTTTCTTCGGCCTGATCGTGGCCGGGGTGGGCTGCCTGCGCGGGTTCCAGACCGCCAAGGGCCCCAGCGCCGTGGGTCTCTCCGCCACCAGTGCGGTGGTGACCTCGATTCTCCTGATCGTGGTCGCCGACGGCGTCTTCGCGCTGATCTTCTACCAGCTCGACTGGTGAGCCGCATGGCCGACGACCCGATCATCCGCGTGGAGGGGCTGACCGCCGGCTACGGCGACTTCACGGTGCTGCAGGACGTGGGCTTCGAGGTGCGGCGGGGCGAGGTCTTCCTCATCCTGGGCGGCTCGGGCTGCGGCAAGTCCACGCTGCTGCGCCAGATGATCGGGCTGGAGGCGCCCTGGGCCGGGAAGATCTGGTACGGGCGCGACGAGCTGACGGGCGCGGACGCGGCGACGCGCGAGCGCATCCGGCGGCGATTCGGCGTGATGTTCCAGAGCGGCGCGCTCTTCGGCTCGATGACGGTGGCGGAGAACGTGATGCTCGCGCTCGAGGAGTTCACGGACCTTCCGCCCGCGGCGTGCGCGCTGGTCGCCCAGCTCAAGCTGCGGCTGGTGCAGATGGAGCACGCCTGCGACCGGCTCCCGAGCGAGCTCAGCGGCGGCATGATCAAGCGCGCCGGCATCGCCCGCGCCATGGCGCTGGACCCGGAGATCCTCCTGCTGGACGAACCTTCCGCCGGGCTGGACCCGGTGACCTCGGCGGGCGTGGACCGGCTGATCCGGCAGCTCGCGGAGACGCTCGGCATCACCTTCGTCGTGGTGACGCACGAGCTGGCGAGCATCTACGCGATCGCGGACCGGGCGCTGATGCTGGACGCGGGCGTGCGCGGCGTGCTGGCGTTGGGGCCGCCGGCGGAGCTGCGCGACCATGCCGACGAGCGCGTACGGCGCTTCTTCCGCCGCGAGACGGCGGACTGAACCCGGCGGCCCTCCATGAGCACCAGCACGAACCACCTCAAGCTCGGCGCGTTCATCCTCGGGGCCGGCGCCCTGCTGGTCGTGGCGCTGCTCTTCTTCGGGATCTTCCGCGCTTTCCGCCCGCAGGTCGTCTTCGAAACGTACTTCAACGAGTCCGTGCAGGGACTCGAGGTCGGCTCACGCGTGAAGCTGCGCGGTGTGACCGTCGGCACCGTCCGCCGCATCGCCCTCACGGCGGCCGAGTACGAGCTGGACCGGCCGGTGGCCGAGCGCCGGCCCTTCGTGCTGGTCGAGGTGGCGCTGGACGAGCGGGACCTCGGGCCGGAGATCGGCAGGGATACGGAGGCACAGGTCAGGCGTGGCATGCGCATCCGGCTCTCCCAGCTCGGCATCACCGGCGTCTCCTTCCTCGAGCTCGACTTTGTGGACCCCGCCCGCAACCCGCCGCTCGCCGTGCCTTGGACACCGCGCCACCCCCACATCCCCTCCATGCCGAGTCGCCTGAACCGCCTCTTCGAGTCCACGGAGAAATTCTTCCAGAAGCTGGAGTCCGTGGACGTCGCGCTGGTGCTCACCAACGTCAACGCCGCCCTCGTCGCCGTGAAGTCCGCGTTGGACGGCGCCGACACCGCCGCCATCTCGGGCCAGCTCACCAACTTCCTCGCCGAGCTGCGCGCGACCAACCACCGCCTCGCCGACCTGCTGGCCCAGCCTGGCTGGAAGGAGCTCCCGGCCGAGGCTGGCCAGACGCTGGCGCGCGCCCGCGAAACCCTGGCCAGCCTGCAGGAGCAGCTGGAAATGGCCGACCTCGCCTCCGTCACCGCACAGGCCACGGATACGCTGCGCCAACTCCAGACCCTCGCCTCGGGCCGCGACGGCGAGATTGACGAAATCCTCAGCAACCTCGCCGCGCTCACCGAGAACCTCCGCGCCCTTTCCGAGCTGGCGCGCAAGTACCCCTCCTTCCTGCTCCTCGGGGAGCCGCCCCAGCCGAAACCCAACAAACCATGACGCCGCGCCGCGCCCTCCTCGCCGCCTGCCTGCTTGCCCTCCTGCCCGCCTGCCGGCTCAGCCGCCCCGCGCCGGACATCGCCCAATGGAGCCTCGATCCCGGCCCTCCCGCCACCGCGGCGGCCCGGCCGCTTCCCGGCGTGCTGCTGGTACGGACTTTTGAGGCCAACGCCCTGACCGCCCGCCCCGGTTTCGTGACGCGCGAGGCGGACGGGCAGGTGCGCCGCGACTTCTTCAACGAGTTCGCGGACCTTCCGCCCCGGCTGCTCGCCACGCTCTTCGCCGCCGACCTCGCCGCGGCCAACGCCGCCTCCCAGGTCGTCCAGCCCGGCTCGCGCATTGATCAGGACTGGGAGATCGAGGGCGTAGTCCAGGCCCTCGAACTCGACCGCTCCACGCCCGGCGCTCCCCGGGCCCGGCTGGCGCTGGAAGCCCGACTGGTGCAGGTGGACCACTTCGGGCGTCATCTCCGCGACACCGTGCGCTTCAGCGAGGCGGAGCCGCTGTCCGATGCCCAGCCCGCCACCGCCGTGGCCGCGTGGAACCGCCTCCTCCGCCGCGCGCTGGACCAGGCGCTGGCGGCCTGCGAACGCGCGGCGCGCTGAGTCCGCCACCTACGCCGCGCCTCCCGTGAATCCCCAGACCCCACTCGGCCGCATCTCGCTCGGCATGGGCGACCGCTTCGCCCTGCAGGCCCGCGCGCAGCTCCGCGCCTGCGAGCTCGCCCGCGCCGCCGGCCACGCCGTCACGCCGGTCTGGAACAAGTCGAACCGCGAGCACCTCATCATCGGCTCGGAACCGGCCGCGGTGCGCGCCGCGGCGGAGGCGGCCGTGCGCGCCGCGGGCTGGGACGCGCCGTGGTTCGTGGACGCGGACCACATCCGCCTCGAGACCGTGGACCGCTTCCTCGCGGCGAGCGACTTCTTCACGATTGACGTGGCGGACTTCATCGGCCGGCCGGCGGACGCGGCGGCGGTGGAGGCGTTCCTTGGCCGGCATCCGGAGCTGGTCGGGCGGATCAGGATCGCGGGCATCGCGCGGCCGTTCGAGACCACGCGGGCGGAAGTGGCGGCGACGGCGGGCAAGTTCCTGCTGGCGGTGCAGCAGGCCTGCGAACTCCACCGCCACATCGCGGCAGCCAAGGCCGGCGCAGGTTTCATCACGGAGATCTCGATGGACGAGACGGACCGGCCGCAGACGCCGCCGGAGCTGCTGGTGATCCTCGCCGCGCTGGCGGACGCGGGCGTGCCGGTGCGGACGATCGCGCCGAAGTTCACCGGGCGATTCAACAAGGGCGTGGACTATGTGGGCGACGTGGCGCAGTTCGCACGGGAGTTCCGGGAGGACATCGCGGTGATCGCACACGCGGTGTCCGCGTACGGCCTGCCGGCGGACCTCAAGCTCAGCGTCCACTCGGGCAGCGACAAGTTCTCGCTCTACCCGGAAATCCGGGCCGCCCTGGCGGCCACGGGCGCGGGCGTGCATCTCAAGACGGCAGGCACGACGTGGCTGGAGGAACTTGTCGGTCTCGCCGAGGCGGGCGGCGACGGGCTGGCGCTGGTGAAGCAGATCTACGCGGAAGCGCTGGCGCATGTGGACGAGCTGTGCGCGCCGTACGCCACGGTGATTGACATTGACCGCGCGCGGCTGCCGGCGTCGGCAACGGTGGCGGGCTGGACGACGGAGCAGTTCACAGCTGCGCTGCGGCATGACCCGCGCCGCGCGGACTTCAACCCGCACCTGCGGCAGCTCCTGCACGTCGGCTTCAAGGTCGCGGCGAAACTGGGCCCGCGTTACCTCGAGCTCGTGCGCGCGTGCAAGGCGACGGTGGCGCGGAACGTGACCGCGAACCTTTGGGAGCGGCACCTCCGGCCGCTGCTGGGTGCGTAGCACGCCGGCCGGCCGGGAAAAGATTTGTTACGAGTTCGCTGCGCCCTACGCTGGGCCGGAGAGACTGCGGGATGAAGACCTTTGAGGAACAGGGCTATCCGGGACGGCTGATCGCCGTCGAGGGCATCGATGGCTCCGGCAAGTCCACCCAGATCTACCTGCTCAAGCGCTGGCTCGAATTCCAGGGCCTCAAGGTCTACTTCAGCGAGTGGAACTCGTCCGAGCTGGTGAAGGCCGCCACCAGCAAGGGCAAGAAGCGCGAGCTGCTCACGCCCACCACCTTCAGCCTGATCCACGCGACCGACTTCGCCGACCGCTACGAGCGCCAGCTCCTGCCCCTGCTGAAAGCCGGGTATGTCGTCCTCTGCGACCGCTACATCTTCACCGCCTTCGCACGCGACACCGTGCGGGGCTGCCCGCCCGCGTGGGTGCGCGGCATCTACAGCTTCGCGGGGTGCCCGGATCTGGTGTTCTTCTTCAAGGCGCCGCTCGAAGTGTCGCTTCAGCGCATCCTCGAGGGGCGGCCGGAGCTGAAGTATCATGAGGCCGGCATGGACCTGCGGCTTTCCAGCGATCCCTACGAGAGCTTTCGCATCTTCCAGGGTCGCATCCTCGAGCAGTACCTCGCCATGAGCACGCAACATCCGTTCCTGGTGATCAACGCGGAGGAGACCATCGAGGTGCAGCAGGCCATCCTGCGCAGGCTGGTGGCCGCCCGCATCCCGCTCGCGCAGTTCACCCGGCCGCGGGCCTGACCGCCATGCCCACCCGCAACGCCCGCCGCGCCGCCGCGCGCTCCCGCACCGAGGTCGTCGTCCCGACGCCGACGAGGAAGCGCTTCTATGGCCACGGCCTGCCCGGCGTGGAGCCCGGCGGCCTGGGTGGGCGGCTCATCGTGGTCGAGGGCGCGGACGGTTCCGGCCGGTCCACGCAGATCGCGCAGCTCGTCAACTGGCTCGAGGGCGCCGGCCACGCCACCAAGCAGGTCGGCCTCAAGCGTTCCACCCTCGTCAGCGAGGAACTCGACCGCGCCAAGCAGGGCAACATCCTGAGCCGGACCACGATGTCGCTCTTCTACGCGACCGACTTCGCGGACCAGATGGAGAACGTCATCCTGCCCGCGCTCAAGGCCGGCTTCCTCGTCCTCGCAGACCGCTACATCTACACGCTCATGGCGCGCGACCTCGTGCGTGGCATGGACGGGAACTGGCTGCGGAACCTCTATGGCATGGCCATCGTGCCCGATGCGGTCTTCTACCTGAAAGTCAGCCCGGAAAACCTCGTGCAGCGCAACTTCGCCAAGGACTTCACGCTCGACTACTGGGAGAGCGGCATGGACCTCGGCCTTGAGCGCGAGATGTTCGACAGCTTCATCGAGTACCAGCGGCGGATGGGCAAGGCCTTCGAGGGTCTCCAGCAGGAGTTCGGCTTCACCATCGTGAACGGCGACCAGCCCGTGAACGCCGTGAACGCCGAGCTGCGCCAGGGCATCCGGAAAATCCTGACCAGGCACTGAACGAGCCTGAGGGAGCGCCGCCGCCGCCACGCGGTGTCCTACGGCCGGGCCGCTTCGCCAGCCCTCAGCATCGTCCGGGTTCGCGGACTCTCCATGCGCCAGACAACCGCGCCGCATTGGCGGACCTCCACGCACGCCACCCTCTCCCCGCTGCCAAGGCCAAAGTGCGCGACCGTGTCCGCCTGTGTGCGGTAGCCCGCGCCGGTAACAAGCCAGCGGCGCCGCGGGCCGGCGGCGGTGTGCAGGGTTACCTCGGCCGGTTCGCCCTCGCGGAGGTCGGGACCGGGCACGAGGCGCACCGCCAGCCATTGGCCGGCCGGATGGCGGCTGCGGAACACCCTCAGTGTCTGCCGGCGCTCGGGCCAGACCTCGTCGGTCGTCACGATGAGATCCTCGCTGCCGTCACCGTCGAGATCGCAGGCCGCCACGGCGCGCGAATCCTCGGGCAGCGCCACGCCGAGCAGCCAAGCCACCTCGTGCCAGCCGGCCGTGCCCGCATTGAGGAACAGGACGTTCCGCTGGTGCCCGCCGTAGCTCTCCCCCGCGCCATGGTGCCGGCTGGACTTCGCGTCGAAGTAGAGCGCCACGAGCGCGTTGGTCGCCGAGCCGGCCACGTGGATGTCGTGCCGCCAGAACTGCGCATCATAGTCCTGCACCGAGGGCCGGCTCTGGTGGCCGTTGGCGAGGTGCAGGTCAAGATCTCCGTCGTTGTCCATGTCGAAGGCCGCGACGCCCCACGCCCAGCCGGCCATGGCGATCTGGGCGGCAAATGGCGCCGGTTCTAAACGAAGCGCTGCCGCGTCGCCACGATTGAGCCAGGCGCGGTTGCCAAAGGTCATCGCCGCCCGCGCCCGGCTGTGTGCCTCGAAGCCAGGCGGACCCAGCCCGAGGTGATCCATCCGCGACGCCGCCGGCGAGTTCATGCCCACGGCAAGCAGGTCGGGGCGCGCGTCGCCGTCGAAGTCCGCAATGGCGTGGGCCATGCCGAAGAGGCGCGGCTCGGGAACCGCTGCCGCGGTCACGTCGGTGAAGCGTCCACGTCCGTCATTCAGGTGGAGATCCACGCCCGCGAAGTCACTCACGTTCACCAGGTCCAGGTCGCCATCGCGGTCAAGGTCGCAAAACGAAGCGCTGTAGCTGCGGCGAAAGCGCTTCGCCGCCAGGCCGCTCTCCGCCGTGGCGTCGCGGAAGCCACCGTGGCCGTCGTTGACCAGCAGGTAGGAGGGAAAGCCGTCGTTCGCGTCGTAGTAAGGCGTCGGCATCTGGCCGTAGCGATAGGGCACCTTGTACTGCACCAGCCAGAGGTCGAGGTCGCCGTCGCCATCGACGTCGCCGGATGTAAGCGCGTAGGGATTGAACAGGTCCGGCAGCAGCTGCCGGAGCAGCCCCCCGGTGAAGTTGCCTGCCGTGTCGCGGCGGCAGAGCACCAAGCCTTCGTTGTCCACGGCCAGAAAATCCACGGACCCATCGCCGTCGAAGTCCCCGAAAACCGCCGCGCCGGGCGGGTCCTTGAGCTGCGGGCTCAGGCGCGTGCCCTGAAACACGCCGCCGCCCCGGTTCCAGTAAACCCGGTTCTTGCCCGCGAGGATGATCTCGTCCCGCCCGTCGCCGTCGAGGTCGCGCAGGATCAAGGGATCGATGGAGATCGAGCCAGGATCCGGCACCACCGTCTCGCGGACGGCAGGCTCGAAAAGTGGCGGCCCGGCGCGCTCGTAGATTACAGTCTCGTCCGCGGTGATGCTTTGCGGGAAAGGAGGATCGGAGGCGGTGGCCAACGCCGCCCATTCGACCCGCAACCGACCGCGCACGATGGCGCGGCGAAGCGCTGAGGGCTGCTCGAGATGCAGCTCCACGGTGAACACCGAACGCGCCGGGCCGTTCGTCGCCGGTTCGAACCGGACGTGCCGCCACTCCGAGCCATCCAGCCTCCACCCCTCGTGTCGCCAAGCCGCGATCCGACGCCTCCACTCCGCGGGCGCAACGGTGGTGCCGGAACCGGCGAAACGATGCAGGCGGATGTCATGACTGAGGCGCTGCGCCGGCCCGGCCTGCCCCAACGTCAGCACGCCGAAAGGAAACCGAGACAACAGTTCCAGCGGATCGGCGCTGCGGCGCAGCGAATCCCAGAGCCCGTTGAAGGGCGCCTCGTGCCGGTCCGCCTCCAGTTCGGCGGCCCAGACGGAACGGTCTACCTCGGCGCGACCCGCCTCAAGGGCGAGCAGTTGGGGGAGCAGCGCCGGTTCTGTCAGGCCACTCCGGGCCGCCGTCGCGGGGGCCGGCTGCGGCGCCGCGCCACGGGAGGCGGTCCGCACATCCCGGCGCCACAAGGCGACGCCGATGGCCAGCAGGAGCAGACTCAGCAGGAACACCAGACGGAGGCGGGGCATCAGCCCGGAGCGTGACCGAAAGGTCCAAGGGCGACGAGCGTTTCGCCCAATGGGGGATCACTTCGCCATCACGACCTCGATCGTCTCCTCGCGGCGATGGGCGGCGTCCTCCTCAGGCTCGCTGGGGCGGACGTTCTCGGCGGGCGGGACGAGCGGGACGCTGTCCGGAACCCGACATCTTTCCATTCAAGCCCTCGGGACCGCCCGGACAGGCACGGGCTTCTGACCTCCCCCGGCATCCGCCGTGCGGCTGTGGCGGGTCAACGCGGGGCCGCCCATCCTTGCGGGCGCAGATCAGCCTGCGGGCAGCCCACCGCCCTCGGGCCTACTCGCGGATGCGAATCCGGTGCGCTTCGACGAGCAGCAGTTTCCTGCGATAAAAGTCCCGGACGGGATGGTCGGCCAGAAACGCCAGCAGCCGCGTCATCAACTGGGGGATGATCTCCGGATGATTGTGGAGCTGGAGGCCGATGATCCCGCCGTGGCGCGCCGGCGGATGGCTGACGATGTCCGCGAAGTCGCCGTTCAAGGAGAGCAGGATGGCGTCCAGTTCGCGCGCCTTCGCGGGGACCAGCGGGTCGGGCGAATTCACCGGCAGGGCCTCGCGCAGCTCAGTGACCCGGTGGCCGGCCACCCGGAGCCAGCCGGTGATTTCCGCCAGCACGCAATGATCGCAGAAGATCCTGAGGCTCACGCCGCCACGGCCTCGAAATCGGCCAGTTCACGGGCGTACTCGAGGCACGCGATGACGTCGGCCGCGGCGGGGCCGGAAACTCCTTCAGGATCGCGTCTGTCTCGCGTCCGGCCGCGAGGTAACCCAGCACCAGCGCGGCGGGGATGCGGGTGCCGCGGAGGCATGGCTTGCCGCGCAGGATGGCAGGGTCGCTGAGGATTCGTTCGCGCCAGTCCATAGCTGTCCTGCAGTGAAGCGCGGACCGGCGGAGCAGGCAATGGCGTTTGCCGCCCGCCGCCGCGGGTCATCGTTCGGAGGGGTTCGTTGCCACGAGCCCCCGCGCCCAAGGCTCCCGTGGTATCGCCGCTCCGGGGCGGCTGCTACTTTGCCATCACGACCTCGATCGTCTCCTCGCGGCGATGGGCGGCGTCCTCCTCGGGCTCGATGGGGCGGACGTTCTCGGCGGGCGGGACGAGAGGCGTGGTTTCCGCGGCGGAGTCGTCGGCCTTGTGGAACTTCACGCTCACGATCTTGCTCACGCCCTGCTCCTGCATGGTCACGCCATAGAGCACGTCGGCCATGCCGATGGTGCGCTTGTTGTGGGTAATGATGATGAACTGCGAGCGCTCGAGGAACCGCTGCACGATGCGCACGAAGCGGTTGATGTTCGACTCGTCGAGCGGGGCGTCCAGCTCGTCCAGCACCGCGAAGGGCGAGGGCTTCACCTGGTAAATGGCGAAGAGCAGCGCCACCGCCGTCATGGTCTGCTCGCCGCCGGAGAGCAGGGAGATGCCGCGGAGCTGCTTGCCGGGCGGGCGCGCCATGATCTCGATGCCGCTCTCCAGCACGTCGCCCTCGTTCTCGAGGCGGAGATCGGCGTGGCCGCCGTTGAAGATCTCGGCGAACATGGCCTGAAAGTTCTCCCGGATCTTCTGGAAGGTCTCGGCGAAGAGCGCCTGCGTCTCGGTGTTGATGCGGTGGATGACCTCGGTGAGCTGGGCCTTGGCCTGCACGAGGTCGTCGTGCTGCGTGCTGAGGAAGGTGTGACGCTGCTCGGCCTCCTCGTACTCCTCGATGGCAACGAGGTTCACGGGGCCCATCTCGTCCACCTTCTTCTGCAGCGCGAGCACCTGCGCGCCGACGGCATCCCAGTCCGTGCCGGCGCCGCTGGCGGCCATCTCCTCGGGCGTGAGGGTCTGCACGCGGGGCTGGCCTTCGTCGGCGTAGGTGATGGTAATGCACTCGCCGCGGATGTCCGCGAGGTTGCGCTGGTACTTCTGCTGGAGGCGCTCGACGAGGTTCTGCGCGGTCATCCGGCGCTGGGTGAGCTCGATCTCGAGCTGGCCGCGGCGCTGCTGGAGGCCGGCGTGGCGGGCACGGATGTCGCGGAGCAGCGTTTCGCGCTCATCCACGGCGGCGGCCTGCGTGTGGCGCTCCGCAAGCAGTTCGGCGGTGCGGGCGGACTGCACCTCGCGCTCATGGGCGAGGCGCCCGATGGCGGCGCGCGCGGCGACGATGGCCTCCTCCGCCTGCGCTCGGCGGTGGCCGAAGCCGCCGAGCTCGGCGTCGCGCTCGGTGACAAGCTGGGCGAGTTCACGGATGCGCTGATCGAGCGGCGCCCGCTGGCCGGCGAACGAGGCGGCCACCTGCTCGCCGGCGGCGAGGGCGATCTTGACCTCGGTGAGCGCGGCGGCGGATTCCTCGCGCTGGCGGCGTGACTCGTCGAGGCCGGCATTCAACGTGACGAGCTGCGACTGCGCGGCCTGTTCGGCGGCCTCGCCGGTCGCAAGGCGGGCGGCGAGCTCGTCGCGGCGGGCGGCGGCCTCGCGGTCCTGGCCGGCGAGGCTCTCGATCTCGTACACGACGGTGTCAATCTTCTGGTGCAGGACGCGGCGGGCGTTTTGCAGGGCGTTGAACTCGCCCTGCCGCGTGGCCAGCGCGACCTCCTCGGTGCGCAGCTCGGTCTGCGCCTGCTGCAGGCCGGCCTGCAAATCCGTCTGCTCGGCTTGCAGCGAGCCCCGGCGGCGGCTGGCCTCGGCAACCTCCTCCTGCACCTGCGCCAGCGCGGCGCGGAGTTCGGTGATCTGGTTCTTCCGCGCGAGGATCGAGGCCTCGGGCCGGCCGTGGCCGTTGCCTGCGCCGCCGGTAAACACGCCGTGGCGGGTGAGCAGCTCGCCGGCCTCGGTCACGAAATCAAAAGCGCCGGAAACCTCGCGCCACGCGGCGGTTGCGGCGGCGAGGTCGGGGACGATCCACGTGCCGGCCAGCAGGGCGGCGACGAGCGGACGGGCGGTGTCGTCGCATTCGATGACCGAGGCGGCGGGGGTGGCGCCAGGAGGTGCCGGCAAGGCGCCAGCAGCACTTTCAAGACGCTGGCCGAGGCTGAGTGCGGCAATGCTGGCGCGGCCACGCTTTTTGGCGGCGAGGTCGGCCAGGATGGCCTGGGCGGTCTCCGGCTGCTCGGTGAGGACGAGCTGCAGATGGTGGCCCAGCGCGGCTTCCACGGCGCGCACAAAGCGTGCGTCCGGCACGCCGATGCGGTCGGCGAGCGAGCCGAGCACCGGCAACCCCTGTTGGAGCGCGGCCACCGCGCCGGTGCCAAAGCCTTCGTGGCTGGCCTCGAGCTGCTCGAGAATCTGCAGGCGCGAGCGGACCTCGGCCTGGCGGCGGGTTAGGCCGTCGAGCCCCTGGCCGGCCTGCTGGAGCTGCTGGTGAAGCTCGCCCAGGCGGGCCTGGCGTTCCTCGACCGTGCCGCGGTGCGCCTGGATCGCGGCCTTCTCGGCCTCGACGTTGGTCGCGAACTCCGCCAGCCGCTGTTCTAGCCGGTGGCGCTCCTCCTCAAGCTGGATTTTCTCCGAGGAAAGCTTGTCAAGCCGGATGGCGTGGGCCTGCTTCTGAAGGTCGAGCGCGGTGAGCTCGTTGCGGACGCGGGTGACCTGCTGGGCCGAGGCGAAGGCGGCGGACTGCGCGTCGCGAAACGCCTGCTGCTGGGCCTGCAATCCGGTCTCGATCCGTCCCAGAGCGGCCTTGCGCTCGGCCACGGCGGCGCGTTGCTCGGCCAGCCCGGCCTCGGCCTCGGCAAGGCGGGCGGCGACGGAAGCCAGCTCCTGCTCCGCGACGAGGCGGCGTTCCTGCGCCTGCGCGATCTCGGCGACGGCGCGGGCGTTCTGCTGCTCCAGTTCGCGCAGGCGTTCCTCGGTGAAAAGGATGCGGTTTTCCTCGCGGTCGGCCTCGGCCTTGAGTTCGGTGCCGCGCTGCTGGGCGACGGCGATTGCATGTTCGAGTTCGGTCAGGCGCTCGCGGAGCTGGCGTATCTCATCCTCGCTGCGGACGATGGTCTCGGCGGCGATCTCGACCTCAAGGCGCGCCCGCTCGGCGGCCTCCTCGCGCTCGCGGATTTCGCCTTGGAGCACGTCGTACTGGTGGCGGGCGAGCTGGGTTTCGAGGTGCTGGAGTTCGGCGGCGAGCTGCTTGTACCGGCGGGCCTTGCCCGCCTGACGCTGGAGCGAGCCGATCTGCCGCTTCACCTCGCGGATGAGATCCTGAACGCGGAGCAGGTTCTGCTCGGTCTGCTCAAGCTTCCGCAGCGCCTCACGCTTCTGCGCCTTAAAGCGCGTGATGCCCGCGGCCTCCTCGAAAACGAGCCGGCGGTCCTCAGGCTTCGAGCTGAGCAATTGCGTGATGTTGCCCTGGGCCATGATCGAGTAGCTCGTCTTGCCCATGCCCGTGCCCATGAAGAGCTGCTGGATGTCGCGTAGGCGGCAAGGGGTCCTGTTGATGAAGTAGTCGCTGCCGCCGTCGCGGAAGACGCGCCGGGTCACAGTGACCTCGCTGTAATCGAGGTTCACGCCGGCCGCGCGGAGCTGCTCGGTGTCCACGTCGCCAATGGTCAGGGACACCTCGGCCATGCCGAGCGGCTTGCGCTTGTCCGTGCCATTGAAGATCACGTCGGCCATCTCACCGCCACGAAGGGCTTTGGCGGACTGCTCGCCGAGCACCCAGCGGATGGCGTCCGCGACGTTGGACTTGCCGCAGCCGTTCGGTCCGACGATGGCGGCAATTCCGCGCTGGAAGTTCAGCGTGGTCTTCTCGGCAAAAGATTTGAACCCGAGGACCGTCAGGTTCTTGAGGTACATGGCGGTCGCAGGAAAGCGATTCAGCGGCGGCAACTCAAGTTGAAAGATCAATGGCTTGGGCCGAATTATTCACAGGACACAAGATGTAGGGGTGTGGCCGGCTCAGATGCTGGACCCTGCGCCTGACCAGTGCCCCAAGGCGAGACGCGAAAGACGGCCCCGTGGGCCTCCCCTTCGCCGTGGGAGATTCTTCGGCCGCTCTGGGCAGCCGGGGCGGCACCCGGTCACTACGGCACCAGCGCCCGCAGGAGTGGTTCGCGCCACGCGCCCGTCTCCCGGTTGAATGCGCCAAAGCCGGAGCCAAACTCCCAGTAGGCCCACGAAAACCCTTGGCGCTCCGCCTCCTCCCGTACGGTCCGAGTCCAGCGCACGCGCGAGTCGAGGTCGGCCTTTGAATAGCTGCCGAACTCGCCAAGATGGAGCGGTCGATTCTCCCTCCTAGCCCACGCAGCCGCCGCGTCGAATTGAGCCCGGATAGCAGCCTTGTCCTCGGTCGTACCCATCCACTTCTTCCCGAGCGGCGGACTCTCCTTGACCCACTCCGCGCCTTGGTGGGTGAAGGCAAACGGCTCGTAGTAGTGAAAAGTAACGATAATGTTCCTGTCGCCCGGGGGAAGTTTCAAGCGTGTCAGCGCACCGGCAGCATTCCAATCCGCAGGTCCAATCACGACCGGACGCCTCGGATGCCGCCCGCGAACAATCTTCAAGGCGAGTGGCGCGAGATCGTTCCATGCCTCGTGATTGAGCCGGTCGTGCGGCTCGTTCAGCAGCTCGAAGACCAGGGAGTCGGGCCGCCCGGCGAAGTGTTCCGCGAGCTGACGCCAGAGGGCGAGAAATCGGTCCCCATGTGCGGCTGGGTCAGCGAAAACCTCCTCATAGTGGTGGATGTTCAGCATCACCCGCAACCCGCGGGACGTGGCCTGCTCCACCGCCCAGTCCACGCGCTCCAGGAACTTCGGCTCGATGGTGAAGGGCGCCTCCTTCATCGCGTGCGCCGACCACCGGACCGGCAGGCGGACGTGCTGGAACCCAGCCTTCTGAATCGCCTCGAAGTACGCGGCCTCAAGCTTCAGGCCCCATGCGCCTTCCTCGGGCGCCTCGAGGGCGTTGCCGAGGTTGATCCCGCGTGCCAGCGCGCGGTTCGCAGCGAAGATGTCGGCGGCCGGAGCGGACCACGGGAGGAGCAGCGCGGCCAGCAGCAGGCCGCGGGCATTTTGGATCATTTCGTAATGACGCTCGCGGCGCGGCGCGCCATCAACTCGAATCCGTCGAAGCTTGGCAGCACCGGGGCACAATGGCCGAGCAATGGCCTTCGAATTCACCTGTGGCGTTGATGCCCGACAATCTGCATTCATAATTTGTCGCATTGCATAAATACATACTGCGAATCTCAATCGCTCCAACGCCATCATCGCATGTTCCATGGGGAACAACCGTTCAGCTCCAGCGGCTCATCTTGAAGTGGTGCCGTGCGATGGTTTCACTCTGATGCAGCGTGATGGTCTCCGCCTCGCCGGTGCAACCAAACCAGCAGAATGCTGATGTCGCTCGGCGTCACCCCAGAAATTCGGGCTGCCTGCCCAACCGTCGCCGGTCGGACGTCCACCAACTTCTGCCGCGCTTCCGATCTCAGGCTGGGGACGGACTCGAAGTCGAATCCTTTTGGAATTCTCCTGTCTTCCAACGATCGGAAGCGCACCACCTCCGCCAGATCGCGCTGGATGTAGCCCTCGTACTTCAACGCGATTTCAACCTGCTGCCGTACCTCCGCCGGTAGTTCGAGGCGTGCGCCAGGAAGGGTATCGTAGGTGATTTCAGGTCGGCGCAGCAGCTTGGCCAAGGAATCGCTGCCATGGTGGGATTCCTCCAGTCGGCGGGTTTCCATCACGACTGCCTCACGTTTGGCGACGAAGCGGCGGTAGTTCGAATCCGGCAACAGGCCGATGTCATAGCCAAACTGGCTGAGTCGCAGGTCGGCATTGTCCTGCCGCAGCAGGAGGCGGTACTCCGCCCGGCTGGTGAACATCCGATAGGGTTCCTGCGTGCCCTTGGTCACCAGATCGTCAATGAGCACGCCGATGTAGGCTTGGTCTCGGCGCAGCACCACCGCGTCCCGGCCCTGCACCCGCCGGGCGGCATTGATGCCGGCGATGAGCCCCTGTGCGCCGGCTTCTTCGTAACCCGAAGTGCCGTTAATCTGCCCGGCCAGGAACAGGTTGCGGCACGCCTTGGTCTCCAAGCTTGGGTAAAGCTGGGTCGGAAAGGCGAAGTCGTACTCCACCGCGTAGGCCGGGCGCAGAATCTCTGCCTGCTCGCAGCCGATGATCGTGCGAACCATCTCGACCTGAACCTCATACGGCAGGCTGGTGGAGCAGCCGTTCACGTAGATTTCGTCGGTCGCGATGCCTTCGGGCTCCAAGAAAATTTGATGCCGCTCCTTCTCAGCGAACCGGACGATCTTGTCCTCGATGGACGGACAATAGCGCGGTCCTACGCCCTCGATGGTGCCGGAGTACATTGGTGATTGATGGAGGTTTGCCCGGATCAATTCGGCCGTCCGCTTCGTCGTGTGCGTGATGTAGCACGGCAACTGGCCGCCGATCTGCGCGAGAATGGAGCCGGGAGGATAGGTGGAAGTCCGAAGTCCAAAGTCCGAAGTCCAAAGTCCGGGAAAGGTTGCGGTTGGGAAGAAGGCATCATGCGCCATGCCGATGAGCCCTGGCAGCCGATTTGGAACTCGGAGCTTGGAGTCTGGAATCTTGTCCGCTTGTTCCACGTGGAACAAATCCTCCCGCCAATGGCTGAACCACGGCGGCGGATCGTCGCCGGACTGAACCTCGGTGCGGCTGAAGTCAATGGAGCGCTTCAGTAGGCGCGGCGGAGTGCCGGTCTTCAAGCGGCCCAGCTCGAGGCCGATCTCCCGCAGCGAATCGCTCAGGCTCATGGCCGCCGCCTCGCCGGCCCGCCCGCCGCGTTGCTGGT
>JBJXFY010000387.1:0-3833 GCA_046155815.1 Limisphaerales bacterium
CGAGGTTCGGCCCGACGCTGCCGAGGCCGCCCGTGCCGCCGTTGTAGAAACTGTTGATGGGCTCGAGGTTCTGCAGTCCCTCGAAGTCGAGCTGGGTGACGACAGCCTGAGCGGCGGTGCCCGCCGCGGCGAAACCCGCGAGCGTGAGCGTACGAAGGGCGCGATTCATGTCTTTGCTAGAGTAGGTGTGGTGTTGTTGAGATGTCTTTCTGACCTCCGGCCGGAACGACGCACCGTGTTCTATTACGAGGGATGGCTGGGCAAGACCTGGCTTTTCCGGGATCGCTGGTGCCGGTGGAACCGCCACCTGCACGCTTGCCGCGGGGAGGCCGCCGTCTAGCCTTCCGGCCCTCCCGCCATGAACGCCGCCGCCCTGTCCCGCCGCCGGTTCCTGAAGTCCTCCGCCGCGCTCGCCGCGGCCACCGCGCTGCCCGACTGGTACCTCGACGAGTGCGCCGCGGCCGCGCCGGCCACGCGGGCGCCGGGACCGAACGACCAGCCCGCCATCGCGCTCGTCGGCTGCGGCGGCATGGGTCGCGCCGACGCGAAGAACGCCTCGCGTTTCGGACGCGTGGTCGCGCTGTGCGACGTGGACGACGCGCGGATCGCCGAGGCGCGCAAGGAATGGCCCGCCGCCTCGACCTTCACGGACTTCCGCAAGGTGATGGCGCGCGACGACCTCCACGTCGTGATCTGCGGCACGGTGGACCACTGGCACACGTTGGTCTCGCTGGCCGCGATGCGCGCGGGCAAGGACGTGTACTGCGAGAAGCCGCTCACCCTCACCATCGCCGAGGGCCGGCTGCTCGCGGACACCGTGAAGAAGACCGGCCGCGTGCTGCAGACCGGCAGCCAGCAGCGCAGCGACCGGAACTTCCGCCTCGCCTGCGAGCTGGTCCGCAACGGCCGCCTCGGGAAGATTTCCCAGGTGGACGTCTGGCTCCCGGCGGGACCGCGCAAAGGGCCGTTTGCGGAGTCGCCGCCGCCGGCCGGGCTCAACTGGGATCTCTGGCTCGGCCCCGTGCCGGCCACGCCCTTCGTCAAGGAGCGCGCCCACGGCAGCTTCCGATATTGGTGGGACTATTCAGGCGGCACGATGACCGACTGGGGCGCGCACCATAATGACATTGCGATGTGGGGCCTCGGGATGGACCGCAGCGGCCCGGTGGCGGTCGAGGGCCGTTCGCTGAAGGAGATGATTCCCGGCGGCTTCGACGCCTTCGCGGAGTACGAGGTCAAGTTCACCTATGCGAACGGCGTCACGCAGATCACGCGCAGCACCGTCGGCGACAACCCCTCGGGCGGCGTGATCGAAACGGACGGCCAGCGCCACGGCGTGAAGTTCACCGGCGCGGACGGCTGGATCTGGGTCACGCGCGGCGCGATCCAGGCGAGCCGGCCGGAACTGCTCACCACGCCGCTGCCCGCGTCGGCCGAACGGCTCTCCGCGAGCGACGATCACATGGGGAACTTCTTCGACGGCGTTCGCTCGCGGAAGGCGCCGATCGCCGAGGCCGAGATCGGCCACCGCTCGGCCACGGTCTGCCACCTCGGCGTGATCGCCGCACGGCTCGGGCGGCCGCTGAAGTGGGATCCGCAAAAGGAACGCTTCGTGGGCGACCGCGAGGCGGACGGCTGGATTGCCCGGGAGATGCGGAAGCCGTGGAACGACGAGGCGGCCTGACGGAGCGCACCCGCCCGGGGGTGCAGCGTGGCTGCGACGCCCCGTCGCGGGAAGGTGCCGGCGGCGCGCCGGGACGGCGCGGACAGCCACCGGCGATGGGGCTTCGCCACCACCGCCCCCCGCCGCGCTGGCGACGGGGGCGGACCGCCGTACGCTGCCGGCGTGGTACGAGTCGTGCTTTTCGACATAGACGGGACACTCATCCAGACGGGCGGTGCGGGCGTGCAGGCCTTCGCCGAGACGGCCCGTTCCGAGTTCGGGCTGCCCGAGGGCACGGTGGGGATGCAGTTTGCCGGCCGCACGGACACCTCGCTGGTGCGCGAGTTTTTCCGCCGCCACGCGCTGCCCGCGACGCCGGAGAACTTCCGCCGCTTCTTCGACACGTATGTCTTCTGGCTGGACCACCTGCTGCCCCGGCTGGAGGGCGGCGTGCTGCCGGGCGTGTGGTCGTGGCTGCACGGCCTGCGCGCGCTCAAGGCCCCGCCGCTCATCGGCCTGCTCACGGGCAACCTCCGCCTCGGCGCGGAACTCAAGCTGCGCCATTACCGGCTCTGGGACGAGTTCGGCCTCGGGGCGTTCAGCGACGATGCGGAGGACCGCAACCAGCTCGCCGCCGTGGCCCGCGACCGCGTCGCGGCGGCGCTCGGCCGGGCACTCGCCGGACCGGAAATCCTCGTGGTCGGCGACACGCCGCACGACATCGCCTGCGCCCGGGCCGTGGGTGCGCGCGTGCTGGCCGTGGCCACGGGCCGCGACGGTGTGGAGGCCCTGCGCGCGCACGGGCCGGACTTCACCGCCGCCTCGCTGCGGGACGTGAGCCCGGCCGAGGCCTGCGCCTGACCCGGTTGAGCGCCGCCCTGGCGGGATGAGCCGCCGGCCGGCCGGGGTTCGCGCCTGGAGCCCGGTCAGTTGACCTGGGCCTCGGCGTAGAGCCGGTAGTTCTCCTCGCCGAGCACGCGGCGGAGCGACGCCTGCTTCTCGTCCTCGGCCACCTTCAGCGCGGCCATCTTCTCCGCGGGTGACAGCAGCGTGTCGCCCTGGATGCGGCGGCGCTTGTTCTCGGTGGCCTGCAGCGCCTTGAAGACGGGCAGCACCTGCGGCTCACCCAGGCCGGCCTTCGTCAAGGTGAGCTGGGCGGTGCGGTAGAGCGGGTAGCGTTGCGCGAGGTACTGCCGGTGGCGCTCGGGGGCGAACTCCTTCTCGATGGCGTCGGCCCGGCGCTGCTCGAACTCCTCGCGCTGCCGCGCGCTCAGCGAGTCCAGCGCGCCGTACTCGAGCTGCATCTGGTGATCCAGCGCATCCACCGCGCGGAACACGCCGCGGAACTCGTCCGGGGTGAGGTTCAGGCCCGCGAACTCCATGCGCAGCCGCGACGCGTTCTGCGAGTTGCGCAGCAGGAACTCCTCCAGCTCCGCCGGCGTGAGCAGGCGCGCCAGCTCGACGCGCGTCTGGTCCCGGTGCCGCGCCATGTCCGACTGGTTCACGAACATCGGCCCGTCCTGCCGCAGCGTGAGGTAGCCCTGATGCCGCTGGGCGGAGCGCGTGCAGACCTCGAGCACGGTGCGGAACTTCTCCTCGTCCAGCGCGCCCAGCACCGGCCCGGTGAGGATGGCCACGATGTTCGGGTCCTCGGTGGCGGCCGGCTCGCGGTAGAGCCCGTCGAGGTGCTCCTTCAGCAGGTCGCGGCGCTTCTGTCGGAGTTCCTGGAAGCGGTCCTGGAACGCCTGGTAGGGAAAGTGGTCCGTCTGGCCCTTCCACCACTCCACGTCCATCTCGACGGCGGCCTTCTGGCGCTGGCGCTGGAGCCAGTCCGAGGCGTCGGCCTCGACGATGAGGCGGACCTTGTCATCGGGGCAGCCCGCGGCGCGGAGGCGTTCGAGGTATCCGGCGTAGGCCGGGGTCTCGAGCTGCTGCCACCCGACCTTGGGCGCCGCCTCGGCGGCGGACAGCGGGGGCGCGGACAGCGCGGCCAGGGCCAGCGCGGCGGCAATGCAGACGGCCTTCACGGCGGAATAGATGGCTCGGGATGACGCGGCGGCCAAGGGAAAGATGGCCTACAGCCCCGCGTACACGCGGTGCACGTCGTCGTGGTCGTCAATGTCGGTGAGGAACCGGACCACGTCGGCGCGGTGGGCGTCGGACAGCTCGG
>JBJXFY010000423.1:0-12892 GCA_046155815.1 Limisphaerales bacterium
TGTCCTCCGAGCTGCCGGAGCTGATGGGCATGAGCGACCGCATCGTGATGCTGCACGAGGGCCGCGTGGGCGGCGAGTTCCGCCACGACGAGGCCACGCAGGAACGGCTGCTGGCGGCGGCGATGGGGAGGGAGGGATGAAAATGCCAAGCTCCAAGTCCCAAGGAAGCCCCAAGAACCAATCCAACTCAACTTGCAGGACGCCACAATTCGTGGCTTCAAGTAATCTACCTATGTTCAAAGATGCAACGTTGATCCATGAGGCGACTGTTGAGTTTGTCACCTATCTGCGCTCGCTCGATGGTGACGATCATGATCTCGGGATCCGGGCGGCAGACAATTTCAAGAAGACATTGACGCTTCTAGAGTGGAACTTCGAGAAGGGGATTCTTCAGCTTAAATACGACATTACTTCCAAGGGTGTCTTAGACTGGAATTGGACTAACGGCCGTCGCAGAGAAATCGAGCGGCATTGCGACACGATCTTTCGGCTGCTCCATCCCGGATATCCTGAACAAGAGCTACCCAATTGAATCGTCGCGTGCCCTTGGAACTTATTTGGATCTTGGAGCCCGGAGCTTGGAACTTCCCCCGATGACCGCTTCCCTCCCCCGCCCCGCCCCCCGCCTCCACGGCCGCGCGCTCGTGATGCCCGCGGTGCTCGCCGCCATCTGGGTGTTCTTCACCCTCATGTCCCGCGACTTCGTCAGCCCGCGCAACCTCTCGATGCTTATGATCGAGCTGTCCGTCACGGCGACGCTCGCGCTGGGCATGCTGCTCATCATCCTGACGGGCAACATTGACCTCTCGGCCGGCTCCGGCGTCGGCCTCATCGGCGGGATCGCGGCCGTGCTCGTCTTCCGCGCGGACCTGCCGGCGCCGCTGGCGCTGGCGGCGGCCCTGCTCGTCGCGCTGCTGCTCTGGACCGCGATGGGCGCGATCATCGTGCTCAACCGCATCCAGGCCTTCATCATCACGCTCGGCGGCCTGCTGGCGTTCAAGGGCCTGCACTGGCTCGTCATCCGCAGCCAGACCGTGCCCGTGTCCCGCGGTGGACAGGACAACCTCTTCTCCCTGCTCACCACCTACTACCTGCCGCCCGCCACGGGCTGGGCGCTGGCCGCCGCCGTCATTGCGCTGCTGGTCGCGCGGCAGCTCCGCGGACGCGCGGCCCGGCGCGCCGCGGGCTTCCCCATTGAGGACGCCGAGCTGGCCTTCCTGAAAATTCTCGTCACCGCACAGGCCATCGCGCTGGTCGTGCTGGTGTGCAACGCGTACCGCGGTTTGCCGCTGTCCTTTCTTATCCTCTGCGCCGTGGCGGTGGCCGTCTTCGTGCTCACGCGGCACACGCCCTTCGGCCGCTACCTGTACGCCATCGGCGGCAACGAGGAGGCCGCCCTGCTCTCCGGCGTGCCCGTGAAGGCCGTCGTCATCGCGTCCTACACCATCATGGGCGGCATCGTGGCCGTGACCGGCTTCCTCCAGACCGCCTACTCCGGCGCGACCACCACCACCGTCGGCGAACTCATGGAACTGGATGCGGTGGCCGCATGTGTGATCGGCGGCGCGAGCCTGCGCGGCGGGCGCGGCACCGTGACGGGCGTCCTGTTCGGTGCGCTCGTCATGGCCAGCCTGCTCAATGGCATGACTCTCCTGGCCGTGTCTCCCGAACTGAAGTTTATCGTCCGCGGCACCGTCCTTGGCCTCGCCGTGTGGGCGGACACGCGGCTGGCGCGGACCTGAAGGATGACGCGGTTGGAACAGGAGGGCGATCCGAGGCCAGTCCTTTCAGAGCCTCGTTGAAGAGTGGGACAGGCAATTTGCCTGTCTCCCGGGCTTCCTGGCCGGGTGTCGGGTTCTCTGGGGCCGGAAGCCAGTCCCACCAACCGCTCCCGACTTTTCAGACAGAGGCTCTCAGGACGCCCGGAGCCGCGGGCGGCTTGGACCGAGGCAAGTCGGGCGCGCACAGGAATTGGTCCTAGGTGAACGGCCCCGAATGATTCATGATCCCGGTGGCTGGAAAGCGGCTGGCCGCGGTTTTCAGCCGGACCACATTCATGCTGGAGCCCGCAACCATCCGCAAAGCCGCCTTTCTGGGGGATTATCTGCCTCGGAAATGCGGCATCGCCACCTTCACCAGCGACCTGCGCTGCGCGGTGGCGGCGGAATTCCCGGGCATGCAATGCCTCGTCGTGCCGGTCAATGACCGCGCCGGCGGCTACGACTATCCGGCCGAGGTCCGGTTCGAGGTCGCGGAGCAGGATCTGCCGTCGTACCTGCGCGCGGCGGACTTCCTCAACATCACGGACGTGGACGTGGTCTGCGTGCAGCATGAGTTCGGCATCTTCGGCGGGCCGGCGGGCAGCCATGTGCTGGCGCTGCTGCGCGAGCTGCGCATGCCCATCGTGACGACGCTGCACACGGTGCTGCGCGAGCCGAACCCGGAACAGCGCCGCGTCATGCGCGAGCTGGTCCGCCTCTCGACGCGGGTGGTGGTGATGAGCGAGCGGGGCCGGGAGTTTCTGCGCGACATCCATCAGGTGCCGGACGCCAAGATTGACCTTGTCCCCCACGGCATCCCGGACATGCCGTTTGCGGACCCGAACTATTTCAAGGACGAGTTCGCCGTGGCGGGCAGGCAGGTGCTGCTCACGTTTGGACTGCTGTCGCCGAACAAGGGCATCGAGTACGCGCTGCGCGCCCTGCCGGACATCATCCGGGAATTCCCCAACGTCGTGTACGTCGTGCTGGGGCAGACGCACCCCAACCTGCTGCGCGACGAGGGTGAAGCGTACCGCCTGGGCCTCGAGCGGCTGGCCAAGGATCTGGGCGTGCAGAAGCACGTCGTCTTCTTCAACCGCTTCGTCGAGCTGGAGGAGCTGATGCGGTTCATCGGCGCGGCGGACATCTACCTCACGCCGTACCTCACCGAATCCCAGGTCACCTCGGGCACGCTGGCCTACGCGTTCGGCGCGGGCAATGCGGTGGTGTCCACGCCCTACTGGCACGCGGCGGAACTGCTGACTGCCGAGCGTGGAAAGCTGGTGCCCTTCCGCGACGCCGGGGCGATCGCGGCCGCCGTGGTGGCACTCCTGCGCGACGAACCGCTGCGGCACTCGATGCGCAGGAACGCCTACAAGCTCGGGCGCGACATGGTGTGGAGCCGCGTGGCGCAGCTTTACGTAAAGTCCTTCAAGCAGGCGCGGCAGGACCACAGCTTCGTGGGGCGAAAATCCTCGCCGATCAAGACGCTCGACGAACAACCCGGCCAGCTTCCGGAGCTGAAGCTCGACCATCTGTTCCGGATGAGCGACTCGACCGGCATCTTCCAGCACGCGAGCTTCACCGTCCCAAATTTTGCCGAAGGCTACTGCACGGACGACAACGCCCGTGCACTGGTGCTGGCGCTGATGCTGCAACGGCTGGGCCTCGGATCACCGCGACTCAACGAGCAGGCCGCCACTTACGCGGCGTTTCTCAACCACGCCTTTGACCGGAGAAGCGGACGCTTCCGCAACTTCATGAGCTTCGACCGGCGCTGGCTGGAGGAAGTCGGTTCGGAAGATTGCCAGGGTCACGCGCTCTGGGCGCTGGGGCTGTGCGTGGCACAGGCCGGCCAGGGGAGTTTTCAGATGCTCGCGGCGGAACTGTTCGAGCAGGCGCTGCCTGTGGCCGCCGAGTTCACTTCGCCCCGCGCCTGGGCGTTTACCCTCATCGGTATCCATGAATATCTGCGGCGCCTGAGCGGGGACCGGCGGGCGAACCAGATTCGCGAATCACTCACGGCGAAACTCATCCAACGCTACGCCGATGCCGCCACGGACGGCTGGCACTGGTTTGAAGAAGTCGTCTCGTATGCAAACGCGAAGCTGCCGCACGCGATGATCCTCAGCGGACGCGGCATGAACGACGGAGTGATGCTGGAACTCGGCCTTAAGTCCCTGCGCTGGCTCACGAAGCTTCAGACTTCGGCGGCCGGCTCCTTCCGGCCCGTCGGTTCGAACGGATTCTACCGGCGCGGCCAGGAACCTGCCCAGTACGACCAGCAGCCCATCGAGGCCCAGGCCACGATCTCCGCCTGCATCGAAGCTTACCACGCCACGGACGACCCGGGCTGGGTCGCGGAGGCGCGCCGCGCCTTTGAGTGGTTCCTCGGCCGGAACGACCTGGGCATGGCGCTCTACGATGCCGGCACGGGCGGCTGCCGCGACGGCCTGCATGTGGACCGCCTGAGCCAGAACCAGGGCGCCGAGTCCACGCTCGCCTTCCTGCTGGCGCTCACGGAAACGCAGGCGCTCCAGAACACCCTCGCGAGCTTCAAGGAACCGCCGGGTGAATAGCTTTCGCGGGAGCTCCCGCCCCGCAGAACGAAAACATGGCCACCGCAAAACTGCCTGCCCTCCACGCCAAACGCATCGGACCCACCCTGGTCCCGGATCACGCGCGGGTGCTGCTGCGCCCGTTTTACCCCAGCACCGATGACATCGCGCGGAGAATCGTTGACCGCGTCCTGACCCTTTCGGACGAGGAGGTTGTGCGGCTGCTGAGCCAGATACTTGGTGAGTTTGAAGACCGGCACGAACGCGTGGAACAGCTTTTCCTCAGCCGCTTTGAGAAGGTGCGTCATTACCTCGGTGCAGCGTGGAATCCTTCCCTGGAACGAAGGGCGCTCATCGGTGCCCACTTCACACATGAGTATTCCCCCGAATCGGCGGCGCTGTTCAATCCTTCCATCGTGCCCCACCCGGACCAGGCCGGGCTGCCCGCGGGCGCACTCCGTTTCGTCCTGAGTTTACGGGCCACGGGCGAAGGGCACATCTCCTCCATCGCCTTCCGCACGGGGATCGTGAGTGCACAGCATCGGATCACGCTCACACCGTCCGTGCCGTTTGTCACCGAGCCGGAGCGCGTGCCCAGCGCCGACTATGACAAGACCCTCTTCTCCCACAAACTCCAGGAGGCCGGGGTGCTGAATGACTTTTGCCGGCGCGTGCTGGACCAGCTCCCGGAAGCCTTCGTGCTGGACGAGCTCCACCGCATACTGGCCGCGACCCTCCACCACGCGGACCCGGCGGACGCCACGGCGGACCGGGCCGTGCGCGGCATCCTGCTGCTCGCTGAGTCGAACTACGCCGTGCAGTTCCCGCCCGAAAGCCGTGTTTCCCAGCGTGTCCTCTTTCCATCCACCGCCAGCCAACGCAACGGGATCGAAGACGCCCGTTTTGTACGCTTCCGGAATGATGATGCCAGCTTCACTTACTACGCGACCTACACCGCCTACGACGGCAAGATCACGCTGCCGCAATTGCTCGAGACGCCCGACTTCGTGCATTTCAAGTTCAACACGCTGAACGGCCCGGCCGTGCAAAACAAGGGCATGGCGCTGTTCCCCCGCAAGATCCACGGCCGCTACGCCATGATCTCCCGGCAGGATGACGAAAACATCCTCCTGATGTTCTCGGACAATCTGCGTTTCTGGCAGACGCCGCGGGTGTTGTTGTCGCCCGTCCAGCCCTGGGAATTCATCAAGCTGGGCAACTGCGGCTCGCCGATCGAAACGGAGGCGGGCTGGCTGGTGCTGAGCCACGGCGTCGGCGCGCTGCGGAAGTATTCCATCGGCGCGTTCCTGCTTGATTTGGAGGATCCTTCCCGCGTCATCGGGCGCCTGCGGGAGCCCCTGCTCTCCCCCAACGAGTCGGAACGCGAAGGCTACGTGCCGAACGTGGTTTACACCTGCGGCGCGCTGCTCCAGGGACGCGAACTCATCATCCCCTACGCGATGAGCGATTCCGCCACCAGCTTCGCCACCGTGTCACTGGACCACCTGTTGGCGGCGATGGAGTGAATTTGCGGCGCTCGACCGCTTTTCGGGAAGCCTGTCCCCGCGGCATTCCTCACAGCACCCGCTCGGCCGAGGCGCCCTGCGGGATGGCCAGCAGCGGGCTTTTCGCGCGACGAATGAGCCGCTCGCTGTGGCTGCCGCGCAGCGCGTCGAGGAAGCCGTTGCGGCCGTCCGTCGCCATGACAATGAGATCGGCCGAGGTCTCCTCGGCGGTGCGAAGGATCGTCTCGATCACCTCGCCCGGTCGCGTCTCGCGCCGCCAAGTCCAGCCAGGCACCTCGGGGGTCTCCACTGCGGGAGCGGAGCCGGACTCGCCGACATGCAGCAGCGTGAACATGCCGGTGGGGCAGTTCAGCCGACGAGCGATGCGCGCCGCTCCGGCGACCGCCGGCTGGGGCCGGGGCGTGGCGGCGATGGGGACCAGGATGTTCCTCAGGGAAACCGCCCCTGTGTCGCGTGCGACGAAGCCGGCCACCCCGTGTGGCACAAAGAGCGTCATGCTCCCGGACTTCCGCGCCACCGGTTCGGCCACGGAGCGGTGCAGCCAGTGCGTCGCGCCAGAATGGTGGTGCACGCCCAGGACGATCAGGTCCATCGGGTGTTTCTCAAGGAAGTGCAGAATGGAAGGCACGGGGTCCGACCCGTGGGCCATCACCTTGCGGACCTCGATGCCGAGCGCGGGCACGGCCGAACGGTCGCTGCCCGGCTGAATGAGCCCCCAGCGCCCCAGCGTGCCGCGCACGCCGGGGAAGTCCGCCCAGGCCGCCTCCTCGGCGGCCTTCTCGACGTGCAGCAGGTAAAGCCGGGCGTGCGCCGTCAGCGCCGCCTTCAGCGCGTGCGCGAAGGCGGATTCGCCGGCCTCCGAAAAATCGGACGGATGGAGGATGGTCTCAATGGCGGAACCGTCGTGGTGGCTGGGCTGGCTCATGGCGGGATCGTGGACGTGAGGCTGACGGAAGTCCGGCGGGGCAGTCAAACGCCGTGCGCGGTCGGCAGCGGCGAAGCCTGTCCGCCCTGCGGAGCGCCAGGCGTCGCCCGGCGTGCCTCGGCCGGGTTGAGGTTCGTGCGGGACGTGAAGGACGCCCTGGGCGGAGCCGCGACCACGTTGCCGGGGCATCGGCGCGCAACCCGGCCACCGCCCCGGGGTCAGGCCCGGCCCGGCCCGTCACGGGATCGCCGTTGAACCGAACATGAACGGACGCCACATGATCGAAACTTGCGTGGCGCGCGGCGGTCCCCTTCCCTTCCCCCAGAAGCGTTTTGCGGCCCACCATGAATTCACTCAGCCAGCTGAAACAGTTCACCACCGTCGTTGCCGACACGGGAGACTTTGCCTCCATCAAGGCCTACGCGCCGCAGGACGCCACGACCAATCCGTCCCTCATCCTCAAGGCGGCGCAGATGCCCGAGTACGCCGCCTTGGTGAACGAGACGATTGACGCGGGCCGCGATGCCGTCGGCGGCCAGGCGCGCGTGGCCGAGATCCTGACACGAGTCCTGATCCGGTTCGGGATGGAAATCCTGAAGCTTGTCCCCGGCCGCGTCTCGACGGAGACGGACGCGCAGCATTCCTTTGACGCGGCCGCGCTCGTTGCCGACGGGCGTGACTTCATTCGCCGCTACGAGGCGCTGGGCATCCCACGCGAGCGCATCCTGGTGAAGATCGCGACCACCTGGGAGGGCGTGCAGGCGGCGCGGGTGCTCGAGGCCGAGGGCATTCATTGCAACATGACCCTGCTCTTCTCGCTTCCGCAGGCGGTGGCGTGCGCCGAGGCCGGCGCCACGCTGATCTCGCCCTTCGTCGGCCGCATCCTCGACTGGTACAAGAAGAGCACCGGCCGCGATTACTCCGCCGAGGAGGATCCGGGCGTGCAGTCCGTGCGCGCCATCTACGCCTACTACAAGACCCACGGCCACCGGACCGAGGTGATGGGCGCCAGCTTCCGCAACGCGGGCGAGATCCTCGCGCTGGCCGGCTGCGACCTGCTCACGATCAGCCCGCAGCTCCTCGCCGAGCTGCAGAAGAGCGACCTGCCGGTGAGGCGCATGCTTTCTCCGGACCAGCTTCCCGCCAGCGTCGGGAAACTTGAACTCACCGAGAGCCGCTTCCGCTTCCTGATGAACGAGGACGCGATGGCCACCGAAAAGCTGGCCGAGGGCATCCGTCTCTTCGCGGCGGACACCCGGAAGCTGGGGTCGCTGGTCCAGGCCCGGCTGGCCGCACGTTCCTGAGACTCAAGCCGCACGCTGGGAACTGCCGGCCGTGAGATAGTCGAGATACTGGCTCAGCCGCTCCTTCATCTCACGGCGCCCCACGATGGCGTCAATCAGGCCGTGATCAACGAGAAACTCGGCGGTCTGAAAGCCGGGCGGGAGCTCGGCCTGCGTGGTGTCCTTGATCACCCTCGGCCCGGCAAAGCCGATCATGGCCCCAGGTTCTGCGATGATGAGGTCGCCAAGGCTTGCGAAGCTCGCCATGACCCCGGCCGTGGTCGGATGCGTCAGCAGGCTGATGTAGGGCAGACCGGCGCGGCCAAGATACGCCAGCGCGGCGGAGGTCTTGGCCATCTGCATCAGGCTGAACAAGCCCTCGTACATGCGCGCGCCGCCGCTCGAGGAGATGATCACCACCGGCAGTGAACGGTCCGTGCACGCCTCGATCAACCGGGTGAGCCGCTCGCCGACCACCGCCCCCATCGACCCCCCCAGGAAACTGAAGTCCATGACGCCGAGCCCCGTCCGGATGTTCCCGATGCGGCCAATGCCGGTGACCACCGCGTCGTCCTGCCCCGTGGCCTTGCGGTGGGCCGCCAGCTTTGACTCATAGGTGGCCACGCCCGTGAACTTCAGGACGTCCACGCTGCGCATCCCGGCGTCCAGCTCCTCGAAGGAGCAGGTTTCCACCAGGGCGTGAATCCGCTCCCGCGCACCCATCTGGAAGTGATGGTCGCACTTCGCGCAGACCTTGAGGTTGTTGTCGAGTTCCTTGTCGTAAATCATCGCGGAACACTTCGGGCACTTGGTCCACAGGCCCTCGGGGATGTCCTTCTTGCGCGCGCGCCCGCCGCCCAGCTTGGGTTTGCGGAAGACGGAGGTGTCGGAGGCGGTGGGCGGCGGGGGGGGCGTCACCCCGGGTTCCACGGCGGCGACACCGGCGTCGGCCAGCGTCTGGCTGGCAGCGGACTTTTTCTTCATCGGCACCCCCAAGGTCACCAGCCCGCGGCGCGCCGGTCAAATCCCGCGGGCGACGGTCCAGACGTCCACCCGCGCCGCGCCGGCCGTACGCAGCGCATGGGCCACCGCGCTGGTGGTCGCGCCGGTCGTCAGCACGTCGTCCACCACCACCACGCGCGCGCGGTGCAGCAACGGCCCCGGCTCCGCGGTGAACGCACCGGCCATGTTGTCGGTCCGCTGCGCGCGGGTGAGCCGGGTTTGTGACGGTGTGGCTCGCCGTCGTCGCACCAAGTCGCATCGCACCGGTACGGCCACCATCCGGCCCAGGCCGGCGCTGAGCCGGGCGGACTGATTAAACTCCCGCTCGCGCTCCTTCAACGGGTGCAGCGGAACCGGGATCAGCAGGTCCACCCGCTCCGCCGCAAACCACGGCCGCGCGGCGCGCCCGAGCAGGTCCAGCAGGAACGGCTCGAACCACAGCGCCCGGGAGTACTTGTAGCGATGGATGATCTCGAGGACGAACTCCGTGGCGACCACTGCCGCCCGGGCGGTCACGAAGTCCAGTTCCAGGCCGGCGCAGTTGCCGCAGGTGAAGGCCGAGGTGATCGCCCCCTCGAAGGGCAGCCCGCAGCGGTCGCAGTACGGCGGCCGGATGAAGCGCAGGCAGCCCGGCCGCGACCAGCATTCCGCGCAGACCAGGCCTTCCGCCGGTGCGGCCGGATGCTCGCCGCACAACGCGCAGGCTCGCGGATAGACCAGCCCGAGCAGGTCATCAAACAACTGTCGTCCGCGGGTCAGTTTCATCGGCTTCCAAACCTTCCGACTTCACGGGAAATGGCCCGGGCAAGGACCTGTCCCCGCATGCCCCTCATGCTTCTATCTGTCGCCTCCACGGTTTCGGAAGCAAATAGGAACGGCTCGGAAGCCGCCGAGTTCTCGCCCTCGTCGCCGGGACCGCGACCTGATTTCCAGCCGGTTCCCAAGGGGAAAGCCTACGGGCTGCTCCCGGCAAGCTGGCAACTTCTGCCCAAAAAAGGTCAAAGGCGCCCCGGCGACTTGTACGCCGGGACGCCTCGAGGTTCGGAAAGTAGAAGGCGGCGGCTACTTGCCCGACTTATCCTTCATGGACCTGAAGCGTGCCCAGCGGGCCTTTGCGGCGGCACCGATGCGGGCGCGAGCTTCCGCGCTCATGCGGCGGCGGCGGCGGACCGGACTGCCTGCATCGACGACGACTTCGTCCGCAGGTGCGGCAGGCGGGGCAGCCAAGCCACCGAGGATGGCCGCGAGGTCATTTTGCAGCGATTCAATCTTGTCTTGGATGTCGGCGGCCCGACGAAGGGAGGCCGCACTGGGTCCGGCAGAGTTTTTAGCCATGGTTGGTGGCGGGATCATGCCGTACTTACTCGGGACGTCAATGACTGGTTTCTACCCACAGTGGGTCCGTGTGCTCGCCGGGGAGCACGCGAGTCATCGCCCGGACGAGTTCTGCCGAGTCGGGAGGCGCGCCGTAAAGGCATCCGCTCCAAGTCCGGCCACCGCCCAGTTGCGGACTCTTCTACCAGATGTCGCGACCACGACGCCAATCCTCTGGGACCCTGCTGAAATGGAGCCTAGGTCGCGGTTCTGTTCGAGCGGAGATCGAGGCGTCATGACTTCCTTCCATGGGGAGTCCAAACCCAGTCCGAATGTGGTTCGACCCAGCCGACTGGGTCGGGACCATGATCGGTCATGGAAAGGGCCGTTCAGCATGGTCGGAACAGGCCGTGGCGCGGGAACCTGTACGCGGTTGCAGCCCGCCCCGGTTGAATCCACGGGCATCCGGTCAGTCCCCGGCTTGCGATCGGGCCGTCATGCCACTCGCAACTCAGTCGTCGGCGACCGATTTCGGAACGAGGGCCGGCCGGCTGGCCGGAGCCGGATTCTTCCCAAGACGGCCGATGAGCCAGCCGGTCAGCACGATCACCAGCAGCGCCAGCCACCCATCGTAGAGCCTGTTTGAACCCAGCCAGCGTGCGGCCTCGGGCACCTTCGCCGCGGTCCAGAAGCCAAAGGACTTGATCCAGAAAATCCAGCCGGCGTGCAGTCCTAGGGCCAGCCACAGGCTGCCGCGCAGTTCCACGGCCCGCGCCAGCACCCAGCCGACAACGAAGAGTGTCAGCCAGCCTGGTACCAGCATTTCCGGCTGGGTGAAGCCGCGCAGCATCCGGACCAGCGTCACGAGGCCGGTCCAGGCGTCCACTGACTCGGGACGCGGCGGGCGCTCGAAGAAGTGAACCCACGAGTAGATCGCCGCCGACACCGCCGCCGCCCCGGCAAAGGACCACTCACGCCGCAGCGCGCGGAAAAGTCCGCCGCGGAACAGGGTCTCCTCCAGCGTCGCCACCACCAGAGCCGCAAGTACCGACTTCAGGAGGTAACCGGCGATGTCCGCCGTGTCGCGGTCGGCCCGCCAGACACGCGCGCCCATGGCCAGCGCCGCGGCGGCCACCAGCGCCAGGCCAAGCCAGCTCACCAGGAGGCCACGCGTGAGGTCGCGCCCCGGCGTGCCGGCCAGCGTCCAGCCCAGGTCGCGCCACCGGCGCACGCCCAGCCTTCGTAGCAGCGGCCACAGTCCCGCCAACGCCAGCACCAGCAGGCAGCGGTTCACGTAGCGATGAAATGGAGCGTCGGCGATGCCCGCCAGCGGCGGCCACAGTCCGGCCAGCGCCCGCGCCGCGTGATAAACCCACGGGGCCACCAGCGCGCCGCCGATGAAAACGAACAGCAGGTAGGCGAGGATGACCAGGAACGCACGCACGCTGCCGGAGGCTAGAAGCCGGAGAGCCTCCGGCACAAGCCGGCCGGGCTCCCGATCATTCACCCATTTCAGCTGGCCTTCAGTTCAATCGTAAGGATCGGCGCGCAGCAACCGGATGCGTCCAACCACAAGGCCCCCATCCCTACCGCGTGATCCACGCCATGAACCGCTCCTTCACCTCGTGCGGAGGAACGGTGGGGCGGCCGAGGTTCGCGGGAGAGCCGGCGCGGATCTTCACGTGCAGCAGGCTGGGGCCGGGCAGGCCGCGCAGTTCGCGCAGCGCGGCGCGGATGTCCTCCGGCCGGTCGGCGCGGCGGGCGTGGCGGTAATTCGCCGCGGCGGCGATGGCCGCGAAGTCCACGCGGCCGGACACGGTGCGCTGGCCGCCGGTCGAGTCGTGCGCCTCGTTGTCCACGAGGACGTGCAGGAGGTTCGTCGGCCGGCAGAAGCCGATGGTGGCGAGGTTGCCGAGCTTCATCAGCGCCGCGCCGTCGCCGTCGAGCACCACCACGGGCTGCTGTGGCCGGACCCGTGCCAAGCCCAGGCCGATGGCCGACGCGCCACCCATGCCGCCTACCACGTAGAGGTGGTTCGGCCGGTCGGCGAGGGTGAACAGTTCGCGCCCCGTCTTGCCGGTGGTGGCGATGATGGCCTCGTCGCCGCGCAGTTCGGCCAGGGCCAGTTCCAGCAGGCCGGTGCGCGTGAGGCGGTCGGGGGGCGCGGCGGCAAAAGCCCCCGCCGGCACGGCGCCCAGCGCGGGCGGCAACCGCGGCTCGCAGAGTTCGCAGTCGGCCACCGCGCCGTGCGACATCACGAAGGCGAAGGGCCGACCGCCGTCCATCACCGCCTCCGCCTCGTCCAGCGCCGCCGGGATGTCCGCCTCGTGCTCGGGGAACTTCCGCCACGGGATTTCCAGCGTCTCCAGCAGCCGGTGGGTGATGCGGCCCATCTGCCCATGCTGCGGCTCGTCCTTGAGGCCCGGTTCACCGCGCCAGGTCGTGATGAGCAGCGTGGGCACGCGGAAGGGTTGGTTCAGCGAGGTGAGCGGGTTGACCATGTTCCCGAGGCCGGAGTTCTGGC
>JBJXFY010000435.1:0-4919 GCA_046155815.1 Limisphaerales bacterium
GGCCTGGTCGCAGTAGTCGGTGATGCGGATGCCGCGCACCAGTTCCATGACGAAGAAGGGGCGGCCCACGTCGGTCGTGCCCGCGTCCAGCACCTTGGCGATGTTCGGATGATCCATCATCGCCAGCGCCTGTCGCTCCGCCTCGAACCGGGCGACGACCTGCTTGGTGTCCATGCCCAGCTTGATGACCTTCAGCGCCACGCGCCGCCGCACCGGCTCGGTCTGCTCCGCGACATAGACCACGCCGCACCCGCCTTCCCCGAGGCGCTCCATCAGCTTGTAGCGCCCCAGCGTCTGGCCCACCGCGGCACCCGTCGCTCGCGGTGCGTCGTCGGGCACCGTGGGCTGGGCGGCGGCCTGGAGGCGGTCGAGCAGGGGAGCCGGCCCTTCGTGGGCGGCGAGCAGGGCGTCGATCCGGGCGCGCAGGACGGGGTCGCCGGCGCATTCGCGGTCGAGGAAGGCGGAGCGGTCGGCCGCGGCCTTGTCCAGGGCGAGGGTGAACAGGGCCTCCTCCCGCGCGGCGGGCGGCGGAGCGGGCGGGTTGGGGTGCATCTGCTGTTCCATGCGCAATGGGCCTGGGAAAAGTATGCCGGAGGGTGACAGATTTTCGAGGTGCCGGATACCCGCGGGGAAAAGGAGACGTCCGGCCGCCGGGGCCGCGGGGCCAGCCCGGCGCTGGCCGCGGTGCGCGCTACGGTGCGGGTGACAGGACGGCGCCGGTGCGTGTGGGGTTTTCCGCGGGGGCGCGGAAAACAGCGCCCGGGGCGGGCGCGCTCCCTGCCGGCGGGCCGCGCAGCTCGACCGACAGCCAGGCGCGGGCGTAGGCCCACCATTGCTTGGCCGTGGGCACGGCAATGCCCAGCGCCGAGGCGGCCTCGTCAAAACTGAGGCCGACAAAGTACCGCAGCTTCACCAGTTCGGCCTTGCGCAGGTCCGCGGCGGCGAGGCGGTCCAACGCGTCGTGGAGACGCAGCAGGCCGTCGTCATCGGCTGCGGGCGAGGGAATCTCGAGCTCATCCACGTCCAGCACGGTCGCGCCGCCGCCGCGTTTGGCGGCCAGCCGGCGGCGGGCGCGGTCCACGAGGATGCGGCGCATGGCCTCGGCGGCGGCGGCGAAGAAATGGGCGCGGCCCTGCCACGGCGGCTGGTGGTCGCCGCCGAGACGGAGCCAGGCCTCGTGGACGAGCGCGGTGGGCTGCAAGGTCTGGCCAGGCTGCTCGCGGGCCAGCTTCGCGGCGGCGAGCCGGCGCAGCTCGTCGTACACCAGCGTCAGCAGACGGTCCGCCGCGTCTGCGTCGCCGGCCTCGGCGGCGGGGAGTATGTGGGTAAGTTCGTTCACGACCGAGGGCCTCCGCGTCTGGGATTCCCGCACCGATAAATCGGCCGGAGCCGCCGGGGCAAGCCGACAGTACGCCGCAGCGGGCCCGCCCCCGCGCAGCAGCCAGTTCGGCCGGCCGCCGCCGCGCTTGAGCCGCCGCGATCGGCCCGCATACTGATCGCCCATGAGCCGTACTGCACGAGTTCCAACGTGGTGGACCGCTTGCCTGGCCGGGACGTTGGCCCTCGCTGGCATGTCCTCAGTCCCTGCCGCGGAGCGCCTCGACTTCAACCGCGACGTGCGCCCCATCCTCGCCGGCGCCTGCTGGAAGTGCCACGGCCCGGACGAGGAGGCGCGCAAGGCGAAGCTCCGGCTCGACACGCGCGACGGCGCGCTTGCGCCCGCCAAGTCCGGCAAGCCCGCCGTCGTCCCCGGCCAGCCGGACGCCAGCGACCTCGTCGCCCGCATCCTGACGTCGGACGAGGATGACCTCATGCCGCCGCCGGGATCGGGCAAGACGCTCACGTCCGCGCAGGTGGAAACCCTCCGCCGCTGGGTCGCGGAAGGCGCGGAGTACCGCCGCCACTGGGCCTACGAACCACCCGTTCCCCCGCCCCGCCCCGCCGTCGCGCACACCGCGTGGCCGCGCAACGAACTTGACTTCCACGTCCTCGCCCGGCTCGAGGCGGAGGGCCTTTCGCCCGCATCGGAAGCGGCCCGAGCCACGCTGGTCCGGCGGGTCTTCCTCGACCTGACCGGCCTGCCACCGACGGTCGAGGAATTGGACGCGGCGCTTAACGATGCCGCCCCGGACTGGTACGAGAACCTCGTTGGCCGGCTGCTGGATTCGCCGCACTACGGGGAACGCTGGGCGCGGTCGTGGCTCGACATGGCGCGCTACGCGGACACCAACGGCTACGAGGCCGACTACCGCCGCTCTAACTGGCCGTGGCGCGACTGGGTGATCCGCGCGCTCAACGCCGACCTGCCCTTCGACCAATTCACCATCGAGCAGCTCGCGGGCGACCTTCTGCCGGACGCCACGCGCGGGCAGCGCGTCGCCACCGGGTTTCACCGCAACACAATGACGAACACCGAGGGCGGCACGGACGACGAGGAGTTCCGCGTGGCCGCCGTCGTGGACCGGGTGAACACGACCTACACGGTGTGGATGGGCACGACGATGGCCTGCGCGCAGTGCCACACGCACAAGTACGACCCCATCACGATCAAGGACTACTACCGCTCGCTCGCCGTCTTCAACCACACCACCGACGGCGGCAAGGAGCTGGCCCCCGAGCTGCGCCTGCCCACGCCGGAGCAGCAGGCCCGGCTGGACGCGGCGCAGGCCCGCGTGGCCGCGCTGGAGAAGACGCTCGCCACCCAGACGCCCGAACTCGACGCCGCCCTGGCCGCGTGGCGTGACGAGATGACGGGCCACCTCGGGCGCATCGGGGAGGGCTGGCGGCCGCTGCGTCCCGCCGGCGCCATGGCCACCGACGGCGTGGAACTGAAGGCGCTGGACGACGGCTCGTTCCTCTCCACCGGCCCGCTGCCGGACCATGCGGACTATTCCTTCACCGTCGAGCTCAAGGAGCCGCTCGCGCCGACGGCCCTCCGCGTCGAGGTGCTGCGGGATGAGTCCCTGCCGCACGGCGGGCCCGGCCGCCACGAGGAGGCCGACTTCGCGCTCACGGACGTGCAGGTCACCGTGCATCCGCCCGCGGGCGGGACGAATGCGGTGCAGTTCGACGAGGCCTTCGCGAGCTTCGCGATGAACGGCTACGGACCGCGGGCCGCGGTGGACGACGACGCGAACTCCGGCTGGGCGGTGGCGGCCTTTGAGGAGAAGAACCGCCGCGACCAGTTCGCCGTGTTCGTCGCCAAGGAGGCGGTGGAACTGCCGGCCGGGACGCGGATCGAGATCACGCTGCGCCAGCGGTCGAGCCGCGCCCAGCATCTCCTCGGCCGCGTGCGCCTCGCCGCCTCGGTTGCGCCGCGCGCGCACCTGGTGGCGTGGGGCGTCGTGCCGGCCGACGTGCGGGCCATCCTCGGCCGGCCGGAGGCGGAGCGTTCGGCCGACGAGGCGGTGCGCCTGGCGGCCCATTTCCGCTCCCTCACCCTGTTGCTCGCCGACACCCGGCTGGAACTGGAGAAGGCCCGGAAGGAGCTGCCGTCGGACATCCCTTCCACGCTGGTGCTGGCGGAGCGCAAGGAGCCGCGCGAGACCCACGTCATGCTGCGGGGAAACTTCCTGAACAAGGGCGACAAGGTGGAGGCGGGCACGCCGGGGGCCTTCAATCCATGGCCCGAGGGCGAACCGGTGAACCGCCTCACCTTTGCGCGCTGGCTGGTGTCCACCAACAACCCGCTCACCGCCCGCGTGACCGTGAACCGCGTCTGGGCCGCGTACTTCGGCACCGGCCTGGTCGAGACGAGCGAGGAGTTCGGCGCGCAGGGCGAACTGCCGTCCAACGCGCCGCTCCTCGACCATCTCGCCATCGAGTTCATGGCCCGCGGCTGGGGCCTCAAGGCGCTGCACCGGCACATCGTCACCTCCGCCACGTACCGGCAGGCGTCGGCCGCCACGCCCGAACTGCTCGCGCGCGATCCCTTCAACCGCCTGCTCGCACGCGGCCCGAGGGTACGGCTCGAGGCCGAGTCCCTGCGTGACGCCGCCCTCGTGATCGGCGGCCTGCTCGACCGCCGCGTCGGCGGCCCGCCCGTGATGCCCGACCAGCCCGACGGCGTGTGGGCCAACCCGTACAACGGCGACAAATGGGAGAAGTCCGCCGGCGGCGACGCCTACCGGCGCGGGCTGTACACGTTCTGGCGGCGCACCGCGCCCTACGCGTCGTTCATGGCGTTCGACGCGCCCAGCCGCGAGGTCTGCGCCGAGCGCCGCCCGCGTTCGAACACGCCCGTGCAGGCGCTGGTGACGCTGAACGACCCCGCTTTCCTCGCCGCCGCGCACGGCCTCGCCCGCGCGGTGCTGCGTGACGGCGGCTCCGAGGTCACCGCGCGGCTGGACTACGCCTTCAAGCGAGCCGTCGGCCGGCGGCCCGACGCCGCCGAGGCCGCGCGGATCATCGAACTCCTCGACGCCGCGCGCACGAGTTACGCGGACAACCCGGCAGCCGCGCAGGCGTTCGTAAAGTCCGCCGACGGCCGCGAGCCGCCGCCCGCCGACGCCGCCGAGCTGGCCGCGTGGCAGGTCGTGGCCAACGTCCTGCTGAACCTCGACGAGACGGTGACGAAGGGGTGAGCCGCCATGCTTCTCCGGTCCGATCGTGGAACGATGCTGTCCGGTTCGGGACGCAGACCATGAAGCCGGTTCGCCTGACCAAGCACGCGCTGAGTTGCTGCGCATCCCGCGGATTCGCCGCAGAGGACGTGGAAGCGGCGTTCCGCACCGCATCATGGGGCGAGGCTGAACTTGATCGGCTCGTATGCCGGAAGGATTTTCCCTTCGGAGAAAATTGGAACGGCAAACCTTGTGCGACCCGGCAGGTGCGCCCCGTGTTCGTGGAGGAGGCGGAGGAAATCGTTGAGATCACCGTGTACACCTACTACTTCTAATCCATGGGGATCAGCTACGACC
>JBJXFY010000016.1:0-5413 GCA_046155815.1 Limisphaerales bacterium
CAGACAGAGTCTTCGCTGTCGCCCTTCGCATCAGCAAAGTTGACCGCTTCCATCAGGAGCAGCAAAGCATCGCAAGTTGAGCACTCAAGATTCGCGCTCCACACCGGCACCCGATGTCCCCACCAAAGCTGCCGGCTGATGCACCAGTCCTGAATGCCGCCCATCCAGTGGTCATACACCTTGGCCCAGCGGTCCGGGAAGAAGCGCATCTGGGGGAGCGCACGCGTCCCGCGTGCCGTGTCGGGCGTCGCGCCCGACACCCCGTGAACTGACTCCAGTTCAGAGGACGAGGATTCCGGCGCGACGCCGGAATCAGCAGGCGGGACGCCCGCGCTCCCCGGCTGCGCCACGCACGCGCGCGCCGCCTCCACGCTGGGATACTTGAGGAACCATTGCTCGCTCAGGCGCGGTTCAATGGGCACGTCGGGGCGTTCGCTGAAGCCCACGTTGTTCACGTAAGGCTCGGCCTTCTCCAGCACGCCGGCGGCTTCGAGCAGTTCCGCGGCCTTCTTGCGCGCGACGAAGCGGTCCAGCCCGGCCAGCTCGGCGCCAGCTTCGGCGGTGAGCTTTCCGTCGGGCGTGAGGACATCAATGACCGGCAGCGTGTGCCGCAGGCCGATCTCGTAGTCCGCCTTGTCGTGCGCCGGCGTGACCTTCAACACGCCGGTGCCGAAGTCGAAGGCCACATGGTCGTCCGCGATGATTGGGATGACGCGCTGTTCCTTCGGCACATCGAGCGGCAGCGCGCGGAGGACGTGCTTGCCGATGAGATGCTGGTAGCGCGGGTCCTTGGGATTCACCGCCACCGCGGTGTCGGCCGGGATGGTCTCCGGACGCGTGGTGGCGATGGTGAGGAAGACGCCCGTGGGCCGGATCGTAGTGGGACCGACGCCCCCGTCGGTCACCGTCCAGCGGGCGCCCTCGCCCGCAGGGTCAACAGGCGAGGGCGCCTGTTGGACCGAGCCAGACGAAGGCGTCTGGCCCACAACTTCCACCACCTCGACCCGGAAGTGGTACATGAAGCCCTTCTGCTCCTTCATCACCACTTCCTCGTCGGACAGCGCGGTGAGCGAAGCGGGGCACCAGTTCACCATGCGTTTGCCGCGGTAGATCAGGCCCTTCTTGTAGAGATCGACGAACACCCTCTGGACGCAGCGGGACTCCTCCGGGTCCATGGTGAAGCGGGTGCGGGTCCAGTCGCAGGACGCGCCAAGCGCGCGGAGCTGCTTGAGGATGATACCGCCGTACTTGTCCTTCCATTCCCAGATCTTCGCGACCATCGCCTCGCGGCCGAGGTCGTCGCGGTGCTTGATCTCACCGGCCTTCTTCAGGGTCTTCTCGACGACGTTCTGCGTGGCAATGCCGGCGTGGTCGGTGCCGGGGAGCCAGAGGACTTCCTTGCCGTCCATGCGCGCCTTGCGGGCGAGGATGTCCTGGATGGTGTTGTTGAGGACGTGGCCGAGCGTGAGGACGCCGGTGACGTTCGGCGGCGGGATGACGATGGAGTACGCCGGGCGCGTCCCTGAAACGCGCGCGGGATCGGCGGTGAAGCAGCCGTTCTGGTCCCAGAACGCAGACCACTTCTCTTCGACGGCCTGCGGCTCGTAGGCTTTCGGGATCTCGGTCATGTCGCGGGCGGCCAGCCTACGGGCGGGGCGAGGGCTTCGGCAATGCGCCCGGCCGGCCGGCGCGGTGGACAACTTCGCCTTTTCCGCCGCATACGGCCGTGGCTTCATCCTGCGCATGGCGCGCCGGGGATTCACCTTGGTGGAGCTGCTGGTCGTGATCGCGATCATCGCGATCCTGGCCAGCCTGCTTTTGCCGGGGCTGGCCCGCGCCAAGGCGAAGGCCCGCGACATCTCCTGCGTGGGCAACCTCCGCCAGTGGGGCGTGGCCACCTTCACCTTCGTAGCCGACAACGACGACCTGCTGCCCAAGGATGGCGCGCTCGGCGGGCAGTCCACAGCCGAGGGCTGGTACGTGGACCTGCCGCGCGCGATGGGCCTCCCGCCGTACCACGAGATGCCCTGGCGCACGAACCCCGCCGCCGACGTGGGCCGCAGCGTCTGGATCTGCCCGCGCAACCCGCGCCGGAGCAACACGAACAACCTCTTCCACTACTGCCTCAACCGCGAGGTGAACGGCGGCGGCGGTGGAAAGCAGGTTGCCCTGAGCAGCCTGCCCGCGCCCGCGCTCACCGTCTGGCTCTTCGACAACGGCCGCCTCGCCGCCGTCGGCCACCAGGACTGGGTCCACACCAACCTCCACAACGCCGGCGCGCATTTCCTCTTCCTCGACGGCCACGTCACGCGCTTCGCCAGCCGCGACTACTGGGACTTCACGCGCGACAAGGGCCGGACCAACCACCCCGCGCTGGTCTGGCGGCCCTTCGATGAGGCAGGCTCGGCCTCGCCGTGAACGCCGCCCCGCTCTCCCGCCGCGCCTTCCTCGCCGCCGCTGCCGTTGCCACCGCCGCCTTCGCCGCGGAACCCGTGCCCGCCCGCCGCCTCCGCGCCGGCTTCCTCGGCACGGGCTATTCGCATTTCCGCGACAAGCACGCCCTGCTGAAGGACTCCCCGGACTTCGAGCTGGTCGGCCTGTGCGAAGAAGACGCCGACGTCCGCGAGAAAGGCCCGGCCGACGCCCGCTGGCTCACGCGGGAAGAACTGCTGGCCGCCGCGGAAGTAATCATCGTCGAGAGCGCCGTGCGCGACCACTCGCGCCACGCCCGGCTGGCGCTCGAGGCCGGGCGGCACGTGCATCTGGAGAAGCCGCCCGCGGCGACGCTGCGCGAGTTCCGCGAGTTGGTGGAGCTGGCCCGCCGGAAGGAGCTGCTTCTGCAGATTGGCTACATGTGGCGGTACAACCCCGGCCTGGCGCGGGCCATCGAGGCCGCCGAGAAAGGCTGGCTGGGCGAGGTCTTCCTCGTGCGCGCCACGATGAACACGCTGCTCGACGACGCCCGGCGGCCGGAGTGGGCGGAGTTCGCCGGCGGCGCGATGTTCGAGCAGGGCAGCCACCTGGTGGACGCCGTGGTCCGCACGCTCGGCGCGCCGGCGAAGGTCACGCCGTTCCTCCAGCACCGCCGCGCGCCGGCCGACCTGCTGGCGGACAATACCGTCGCCGTCCTCGAATACCCGCGCGCCCTCGCGATCGTCACCAGCGCGCCGCTCCAGCCGAACGCCGGGCCGCACCGCTTCTTCGAGATTCTCGGCACGCAGGGCACGGCGCGGGTGCAGCCGCTCGAGCCGCCCACGCTGTCGCTCGACCTCGCGGCCGCCGCCGGCCCGTACGCCAAGGGCCGGCAGGACGTGCCGCTGCCGGCTTTCCGCCGGTACGTGGACGAGTTCCGCGACCTGGCTGCCGCCATCCGCGGCGAACGCCCGCTGCCTGTGGGCCTGGACCGGGAGCTGGAGATCCAGGCCGCGCTCATGCAGGCGTGCGGTGTGCGCGAGTAGGGCGGGCTGCGGGTGCGGGCCGCATCTGGGGGCCGAAGGGCAGGGAGGCCGAACGGGGCTGGCTCGCCAAGCCAGCGGGCCCGGCCGGAGGCCGGGTCCTACCGACAACGCGGCCCTCAGTCCACGTACAGAAACTCGTTCGCGTTGAGCAGGGCGCGGCAGAGTTCCGGCAGGCTGGCGCGGGCGAGGAACTCGCCGCACAGCGCGGCCTCCTCCGGCGTGGGCGCGCGCTGGTAGGCCAGCGCGAAGGCGCGGTGGACGCGCTCCTCCGGCGCCTCGCCCGCCTCGCTTTCCACCCGCCGGGCGAGCGTGCGCGCCGCTTCCAGCGCGAGCGGGCTGTTGAGCAGCGACAGCGCCTGCGGGGCGACGGTGGACTCGTTGCGCCGCGCGCAGGAAACCGAGTTCTCCGGCAGGTCGAAGGTCTCCATGAACGGCACGCGAACCGTGCGCTTCTGCACGAGGAAAACGCCGCGCACCGACTGCCGCTCCGGCGGCGAAGGATACCAGCCCTTGGTCTTCTCCGCGTTGTCGTCGAGGAAGGCGGGGTTGGCCTGGAGAACCTCCGCGGGCAGCTCGGGCCAGATGGGCGGCCCGCCGCCGGTGAACTGCGCGAGGCCGGACACAGCCAGCAGCGCGTCGCGGAGCTGCTCCGCGGAGAGGCGGCGGGCGGGCGGGCGGAGGGGCGCGGCAGGGTCGGGCCGGTCGGACCGGCCCGTTTGGTCAGGAGCCGCCTGCCGGTACGCCGCGCTGGTCACGATCAGCCGGTGCAGGCGTTTCACGGACCAGCCACCGGCCACGAACTCCCGCGCCAGCCAGTCCAGCAGCTCCGGATGCGTGGGCCGCTCGCCGGCGAGGCCGAAGTCGTTCGGCGTGCCCACGAGGCCGAGGCCGAAGAACGCCTGCCAGGCGCGGTTCACGAACACGCGCGCCGTGAGCGGGTTCTCCGGCGACGCGATCCAGTCCGCAAGCGTCAGCCGGCGGCCGGTCGTGTTGGTGCCGGCCGCGGCGCGGAGCAGGGCAGGATTGGGATCAAGGGCGGAGAAAAAGCCCGGTGCCACCGCCTCGCCCGGCGACTTGTGGTCGCCGCCCTTGAGGACGTGCGTGGCGGCCGGCGGCTCGGCCGCGTCCGTGGCGAGCAGGCCATGCGTGTAGGGCCGCTTCTGCTTCTTCAGCCTGGCGAGTTCCTCGTCCAGCTCCTCGAACCGCTTCTTCTCGGCCTCGGTGAAGGCCTTCTTCGCGTCGTCGTCGGACGGCTCGAGCTTCTTCGCCAGTTCGGCGGCCTTGGGATCGGGTTCGCCGGACTGCGTGGTGGCGGCCAGCTCGAGCAGGCGGCGCTCCTCCTCGCTGAGCGCCTTCACGCGCTCCTCGCGCACGCGGCCCTTGGCGGCGGCGGCGATCTGGTCACGCTCGGCGGTGAACGGCTGCATCTGCGCCTCGATCGCCCCGTGCTGCCGCGCGATCTCCCGCTGCTCCGCGGCGAGGTCGAGCGGCAGGTCGTCCGCGCGCTTCAGCGGCTCGAAGAAGGCGCGGAGGCGGAAGTGGTCGGCCTGCGAGAGCGGGTCGTACTTGTGGTCGTGGCAGCGGCAGCATGAGAGCGTCATGGCGAGGAACGCGCTGCCGGTGGTTTCGGTGAGGTCGGCCATCCACTCGGCGCGAGCGCGGTCCTGCTCGTTGAAGAGCGGGGCGGAGTTGTCCTGCGGTCCAAGGCGAAGGTAGCCGGTGGCGACCAGCAGATCCTGTTCCGCGGGCGATTCCGGCGTGCCGTCGAGCAGCTCGTCGCCGGCAAGCTGCTCGCGGATGAACTGGTCGAAGGGCTTGTCCGCGTTGAAGGAGCGCACGACATAGTCCCGGAACCGCCAGGCCTCCTTGCGGAACTCGTCCCAGTCGAAGCCGTTGCTGTCGCTGTAGCGGATCACGTCCAGCCACAGCCGCGCCTGATGCTCGCCGTAGCGCGG
>JBJXFY010000037.1:0-14329 GCA_046155815.1 Limisphaerales bacterium
GGGGGCGCCGACGGCCGCATCCGCGTGGACACCTTGGACCGCTCGCAGCTCAACCTGAACCTCCAGCCCCGCGAGAGCGCCGCCGTCGGAACCCTCATGCTCGTGAACCCCACCCCGCTGCCGCGGCTCGACCTCGTTTCCGCCGCCGGCACGGCCATCCCGGTGGATTCCGGCCCCGTCTTCGTCACGCTGCCCTTCGGCTCGCCGGCCGCGCAGCAGGTCAAGGTGCGCGCCCAGGATTTCGGCCAGAACGTGCCCGTCCGCATCGCGCTCACGCCGGACTCCGGCGCCACGCGCACCTACGACGTCGAGATCAACAACGCCGCCGTCAACCCCGCCGAGGCCACGGTGGACGTGGAGCTGCCCGTCAACACCCGGACCGCGATCGCCGTCTGGACGCGCTGAACGGGCGCGGCGCGTCCCCCGGGCCGGCCACTTCAGCCCACGTCCGACGAACCGCCCCGGCGCACCGCGCCACACTTTGCAACCGACGACGTTGAGGTGGAGCCGGTCGGGGACCAAGAAGCGCGGCCGCGGCGGAGGCGTGCATCCGACGGGGTGTCCGCGGGCGTCCGGGCTCACGGCCACGGCCGGCCTTCGGCCGTGGTCAACCCGTCCTTCAACGCCACCACGCGCACCCGGCCGCTGAAGAATCCCATCGCCAGCTGCCCTCCCGCGGCGTCCACGGCCAGCGCGGTGACGCGGTCGCCCGCGTTCTGCCACGCGCGCACCTCGTCGCGCCCGGTGAGCCGGCGCTGCGTGACGGTGCCTTCCGAGAGGCCGATGAAAACGAAGCCGCCCGCCTGCACCAGCGCCGTCACCGGAACGTCGAACTTCGCGAAATCGCCCGCCTCATCCGGCTTCTCCGCGCCCCAGAAGCGCACGCGGCGGTCAGTGCCGGCCGTGAGCACGACGTTGCCGTCGGTGCTGAAGGCGGCGTGCTCCACGGCGGCCTCGTGCTTCCGGAAGGTGGCGATGACCTCGCCGCTGGCGGCGTCCACGACGCGCGCCGTGCGGTCGCGGCTGGCGGTGGCCAGGCGGCGTCCGTCCGGCGGCCAGGCCAGCGCGTGAACCCAGTCCGCGTGCGGCGGCAGCAGGCGGGCGGCGAGGTTGGTGACGGTCCACAGGCGCACCGTGCCGTCCGCGCCCGCGGCGGCGAGCGTGCCGCCATCCGGCGAAAGCGCAGCCGCAAGCATCAGGTCGCGCGTGACAGCCAGCGTGCGCGGGCCGTTGGTGGCGGCAGGCGCGACGAACAGGACCTCGCCGCTGCGGCCGGGCGCGCCACCGGCTACCGAAAGCCACGCGCCGTCGGGCGACCACGCGAACGCGGCGACGCGTTCGGGAAAGCCGGGCGCGCGGCGGTTCACGGCGAGATTGGTGGGGTTCAGGAACAGCAGCTCGTGCCGGCCGCCGAGGACGATCTCCGCGCCGTCCGGCCGCCAGGCCAGCGCCGTGACCGGCGGCGTCGCGGGATAGTGCGCCGGCGGCGCGGGATGCACCGGCCGCGGGCGCAGCGAGGCGAGCGGGGCGTTCGTGTCCACCCCGTCGAAGCGGGCGCCTTCGGCGATCCAGCGGCGGATCGCGGCGATCTCCGGCGCGGCCAGCGGCGGGGCGTCGTAGGGCATGCGCTCCCCGGGATCGGCGTGGACGAGGCGGGCGTGGAGGTCGCTGTGCGCGGGATCGCCGGCCGCGACCGGCGCGGCACCGCTTTTGCCCGGCGTCAGCAGCGCGGCGAAGGTGTCGAGCCGGTAGCCGCCCTTCACCTTGTCCGGGCCGTGGCAGGCGACGCAGTGCTGGTCGAGGATGGGGGCCAAGTCCGCGGAGAAACTCACCGGCGGGCGGGGCGGCTCCGGGAAGTCGCAGCCGGTAAGGAGCAGGAGGAGCAGGAGGCCGGCGAGCCGGTGCGCGAAGGCGCGGGACGGCGGCGCGGCGTGGGACCGGCGGCTCGCGGGTCGGACCGGGGCGGCGGAGAATCCAATCGAAAACCGAAAATCGAAGATCGGAAGTCCATTCCTCAGCACTTGGCGCTTGAGCCATGCGGCGGTCCGCCCGCCCAATCGGCCGATGCCTGACTGGCTTGCGGTCCTCATTCTGGGAATCATCGAGGGCGTCACGGAGTTCCTGCCGATTTCTTCCACGGGGCACCTGCTGATGGCGAACCACTTCCTGCCGATCCGGTCGGAATTCATCCGCAGCGACCTCTTCACGGTGATCATCCAGCCGGGCGCGGTGCTGGCGGTGCTGGTGCTCTTCTGGCGGCGCGTGACGGACCTGGTGCGGCGCTGGCGCGAGCCGGACGCGAAGGACTACCTGCTCAAGCTCGGCGTCGCCTTCGGCATCACCGGCGCGGGCGGGCTGGCGCTGAAGAAACTGGGCCTGGAGCTGCCGGAGACGCTGCTACCGGTGGTGCTCGCCACGGGCATCGGGGGCGTGCTGTTCATCGTGATCGAGAAAGGGCGCGCGGGGCAGGCGGCCGGGACGGAAATCACCTGGGCCATCGTGGTCGCGATGGCGGCGGGGCAGCTGCTGGCGGCGGTGTTCCCGGGCGCGTCGCGGTCGGGCTCCACGATCCTGCTGGCGCTGGCGCTCGGGCTGGGGCGGAAGGAAGCGACGGAGTTTTCCTTCCTGCTCGGCATCCCGACGCTGTTGGCGGCGGCGGGGAAGGAGACCTATGACGCGCTGACGGAGCCGCAGGCGTTCGCGATTGACTGGGGGCTGGTCGCGCTCGGTGTGGTGGTCTCCGGCGTGACGGCCTTCGTCGCGGTGAAGTGGCTGCTGGGCTTCGTACGGAGCCACACGTTCATCGGGTTCGGCTGGTACCGCATCGCCCTGGCGGCGGTGCTGCTGCTGACGATGCGCTGAGGGCGGTTGAATAAGGCGGGCCGGGGGCGGAATCCAAGACGGGTGCCGCGCCGCGCTTGGCGCTGGCCGAAACGCCCCTTCGCCAACATCCTCCCGCGCCATGAAGCCCTGCCTGCTGCTTCCCGTACTCCTGGCGACCGCCTGCGCCGCCGTCGCCGCGCCGTGGTCCAATTTCCGCGGCCCCAACTTCGACGGCTCGTCACCCGAGAAGAATCTGCCCGCGACGTTCAGCCGGACCGAGAATGTCGCCTGGTCCGCCGCGATGCCCGGCCCTTCCGCCGCGACGCCGGCGGTGTGGGGCGACCGCGTGTTCGTCAGCTCGACCGACGCGGCGGAGCGGTCCGTGGTGGCGCTGGCCTTCGACCGGAAAACGGGGAAGGAGCTGTGGCGACACAAGGTGGCGGACGGGGACCGGCGTGACGACCGCAGCAACTTCGCGTCGCCCTCGCCGGTCACGGACGGGCAGCACGTCTGGTACTTTTACGGCACCGGCCAGCTCGTCTGCTACACGGTCGCCGGGCAGGAGGTCTGGCGCCGGGACATCCAGAAGGACCACGGCGAGTTCGCCTTCCTCTGGACCTTCTCGACCAGCCCGCTGCTCCACGGGGGCCGGCTTTACCTGCAGGTGCTCCAGCGCAACACGCCGGTGCAGGGCCGCGGCTTCGAGGACAAGCCGAACGAATCCTACCTGCTCGCGCTGGACCCCAAGACAGGCCGGGACCTGTGGCGGCACGTCCGCCCCGCGCAGGCGCGCGAGGAATCGCTCGAGGCCTTCAGCACGCCGACGCCCTTCACCCACAATGGTCGCGCGGAACTCCTCGTCACCGGCGGCGACGACATCACCGGTCACGACCCGGCGACCGGCCGGGAGCTGTGGCGCTGGGGCACGTGGAACCCGGAGCGCATCACCCACTGGCGGCTGGTGCCCTCGCCGGTGGCCGGCAGCGGCGTGGTGCTGGCCTGCGGGCCGAAGGGGGCGCCGATCTTCGCGGTCAAGGCCGGGCAGTCCGGCACGCTCACGGACGCGGCCATCGCCTGGAAGAGCCCTGTGCGCGAGCTCACGACGGACGTGTCCACGCCGGCGTTTTACGACGGCCACTTCTTCGTGGTGAACAGCGACCGGCGCCTCGTCTTCAAGGTCCGGCCGGCGGACGGCGGCGTCGTCTGGCAGGGCGAACTGCCGGGCCGGGCCAAGGTCGAGGGCTCGCCCTCGCTGGCCGACGGGAAGCTCTACGTCATGAGCCACAGCGGCGACGTGTTCGTGGTGGGCGCCGGCGGAGAATTCAAGGTGCTGCACACCGCCGCGATGGGCGAGCCGGGCGACCGCGACCTGCGGGCCGGCGTGGCGGTGGCGGAGGGGCAGCTCTTCGTGCGCACGGCGTCGAAGCTCTTCGCCATCGGGAAGAACTGAGCGGCGGGTGATTTGGGCGATGCCCGTCATCGCAACGTGATTTGACCCGCGGCGCGCGCCTCGCCCAGCCTCGCGGCGTGAAGTCCCTCGCCGTCCTTTCGCTCGGGGCCGCCGCCTTCCTGCTGGCCGCCTGCCGCACCGACCAGCCGGCGTCCCGCTCCGCCGCCGACACGGAAAACGTCGGCCGCCGCGGCGCCAACCGCACCGTCCTGCCCGTCAACCAGGTCGTCACGCCGCTCGGCCGGCAGGTGGACCTCGCGGGGCTGCGGCCGCAGGCGCTTGCCCTCTCGCCCGACGGCCGCGTGCTGGTGGTGTCCGGCAAGACCAGCGAACTCGTCGTGCTCGATCCGGCCACCGGCGCGATCCGCCAGCGCGTGCCGCTGCCCGCCGAGGGCCGGAACGAGCCGCAGCCCGCGGTCCCGTCGCCGAACATCCTCCAGCCCGACAGGAAGGGGCAGCTCAGCTACACCGGCCTGGTCTTTTCGCCCGACGGCCGCCGGATTTTCCTCAGCAACGTCAACGGCTCGGTCAAGGTCTTCTCCGTCGCCACGGACGGTACGGTGGCCCCGTCGCATTCGATTGCCCTGCCGCCCGCCGCCGCGCCGCGGCGGCAGGAGGAGATTCCCGCCGGCCTCGCCGTCAGCGACGACGGCGCACGCCTCTACGTCTGCGGCAACCTCTCCAACACGCTGCTCGAACTCGACGCCGCCAGCGGCCTGGTGCTCCGCACGTTTGAGGTGGGCGTCGCGCCCTACGATGTCGTGCTGCTTGGCGGCCGGGCCTACGTCAGCAACTGGGGCGGCCGCCGGCCCGGCCCTGACGACCTCGCCGGCCCGGCCGGGCGCGGCACCGTCGTCCGCGTGGATCCGGTGCGGCACATCGCCAGCGAGGGCTCGGTTTCGGTGCTCGACCTCGCCGGCCGGTCCGAATTCCGCGGCCCCCAGTCCGAAATCCTCACCGGCCTTCACGCGTCCGCGCTCGCGCCCTCCCCCGACCGCCGCTGGCTCGTCTGCGCCAACGCCGGCAGCGACCATCTCAGCGTCATTGACACCCGCACCGGCAAGGTCGCCGAGACGATCTGGGTGAAGCCGAAGCCGAGCGACCTGTTCGGCGCATCCCCCAACGCCCTCGCCTTCGCGCCGGACGGCCGGACCTTGTACGTCGCCAACGGCACGCAGAACGCCGTCGCCGTCGTGAAGTTCGCCCCGGCGGACCGCGCGTCGAAGCTGCTGGGCCTGGTCCCCGTGGGCTGGTTTCCCGGTGCGCTCGCCTTCGACGCGGGCCGCCGGCAGCTCTGCGTGGCGAACATCAAGGGCCACGCCGTCGAGCCGAAGCCCGCGAAGGACAGCGCCGCGGAGCCGGACGCCGCCGGTTTCAACTCCCATCACTACTTCGGTTCCGTGTCCCTTGTGCCGCTGCCCCGGTCGCGCGAGCTTCCGGCGCTCTCGCAGACGGTCTGGGACAACCTGCGCCGCGAGCGGATCGCGGAGGCCCTGCTGCCGCCCCGTCCCGGCCAGCCGCCGCGCGCCGTCCCGGAACGCATCGGCGAGCCCAGCCTCATCCGGCACGTCGTCTATGTCATCAAGGAGAACCGCACCTACGATCAAATCTTCGGTGCGCTGGACCGCGGCAACGGCGATCCGCGCCTGTCCCTCTTCGGCGAAGAAGTGACTCCGAACCAGCACAAGCTCGTGCGGGAGTTCGTTCTTCTGGACAACACCTACTGCGCGGGAATCCTCAGCGCCGACGGCCACCAGTGGAGCACCACGGCCTTCGGCACGGACTATCTGGAACGTTCCTTCGCCGGCTGGCCGCGCAGCTACCCGGACGGCATGGGCGTGGACGAGGACGACGCCCTGGCCTACTCACCCGCCGGCTTCATCTGGGACAACGCGCTGAAGCACGGCGTCTCGATCCGCAACTACGGCGAGTTCATGGCGCCCAGTGTCCGCTGGCGCGACGGCCGCAAGGGCACGCCGGACTTCCTGGCCTGCTACCGGACGTGGCGCGGCGAGTCCGACGAAGTCATCTTCGGAAGCTACCCGATGGTGCCGACACTCAGTGCGTTCTCACCGACCAACTATGTCGGCTGGGAGATGAGCGTGCCGGACCAGTTCCGCGCCGACTTCATCATCCGTGAGTTGAAGGAATTCGAGGCGAAGGGTGAATTCCCTCGGCTCGTCATCATCTGCCTGCCCAATGACCACACCAGCGGCACGAGCGCGGGCACGCCCACCCCCGCGGCCTGCGTGGCGGACAACGACCTCGCCTTCGGCCGCATCGTCGAGGCGCTCAGCCGCTCCCGGTTCTGGAAGGACATGGCCATCCTGGCCATCGAGGACGATCCCCAGGCGGGCTTCGACCATGTGAGCGGCTACCGGACCACGGTCTACGTGGCCAGCCCCTACGCCCGGCGCGGCGCCGTGGTGGGCACGCAGTACAACACCACCAGCCTCCTCCGCACGGTGGAGCAGATCCTGGGGATGCGGCCGATGAACCAGTTCGACGCCAGCGCGACGCCGATGTGGGATTGCTTCACGGACGTGCCCGACCTCACGCCGTTTGCGGCCGTGAAGAACAACATCCCGCTCGACCAGATGAACCCGGACCCGAAGGCGCTGGCCGACCCGCAGCTGCGCCGGGACGCGCTGGCCTCCGCGCGGATGAACTTCCGCCAGGTGGACCGGGCCCCCGAGGACGCCTTGAACCGCATCCTCTGGCGCGCGCAGCGGGGAACCGCCGAGCCTTATCCGGAATGGGCCATCACCCAGGGCCTCGAAAACGAGGAGGAGGAAGAGGAGCGCGGGCTTTGAAGCTGGAGGCTTGGGGCGGGGATGGCGTCATCGCGCCCCCGTCCCGAAGAGCACCACCGGCACCGTGCGCAGCAGGATGCGCAGGTCGAGCCAGATCGACCAGTTGTCGATGTACTCCAGATCAAGGCGCACCCAGTCGTTGAAGTCCTTCACGTCGTTCCGGCCGCTGATCTGCCACAGGCAGGTGAGTCCGGGCTTCACGCTCAGGCGGCGGCGATAGGCCATGTCCTCGAAGCGACGGGTCTCATCCACCGGCAGCGGCCGGGGCCCCACCAGGCTCATCTCGCCCCGCAGCACGTTGAGGAGCTGCGGCAGCTCGTCCATGGACCACTTGCGCAGGATGCGGCCGACGGGGGTGATGCGCGGGTCGTTCGTCACCTTGAAGACCGGGCCGGACATCTCGTTCAGCGCGGCGAGCTCCTGCTTCCGCTGCTCGGCGTCGGTGTCCATCGTGCGGAACTTCAGCATCGTGAACGGGTGGCCGTTCAGCCCGCTGCGCTGCTGCCGGAAAAGGACCGGACCCGCCGACGTGAACCGGACGGCCAGGGCGGTGAGGAGCATCACCGGCCCGAGGAGCGCCACGAGGAAGGCGGCCCCGACGAAGTCCAGCAGCCCCTTGACATGCGTCTGCCAGCCGCCCTCGGGCGCCGAGCGGAAGACCATCATCGGCCGGCCCTGCAGCTCGTCCACCGTCACCGCCGAGATCTGCGTCCTGAAGAAGTCCGCCAGCAGCCAGACCTCGACCCCCTCGAGCTCGCAGGCCTGGATGACCTTCTCCAATTCGCCGAAGGCGGTGTGATGCGCGGCGACGACGACGGAGTTCACCGCGTCGTCGTGCAGGCGCTCGAGCAGCTGCGGGGTCGTGCTGTTGCGGAGGTCGAGCTCGCCCACGACGCGCATGCCCTCGCCCCGGCGGGAGAACATCTCCCGCCGCACGCGGGCGGTGTCCTCCGCGGTGCCGACCAGCAGCACGCGCCGCTCGAAAAGGCCCTGCTTCAGCCCCGCCACCAGCCAGCGGCGCATCAGTTCCTCGCGCGCCATCACCAGCCCGAAGCTGATCACGCCGAACAGCACGATGACGCCGCGGCTGAGCGGCTCCTTGGTCAGGAACAGCACCACGATCACGCCCAGCGTGAGGTAGGTGCAGACCTTCAGCAGCGGCGCCACCGTCTGCCACCGCGTGGGCAGCAGGGGCCGCCGGTAGAAACCCTGGGTCTCCAGCAGGAACATCGCCGCCGGCAGCGTCAGCACCACGTACCAGATGTAGTGCTGGAACGGTTGGATCTCCGACTGCCCGCCGAAGGCGGTGAAGAAGCTCACGAACCAGTCGCCGATCTGGGTGGCCTGCGCGCGCAGCAGCCAGGCGAGGTAGAAACCGAGCGCAAACAGCCCGGCGTCCACGATCTTCTGGATGCGGGTGCGGATCAGTCTCTGGCTTCCAAGCATGCGCGATTCATTCGGCCCGTCCCATCCTAGCGCGCCGCCCGCGCGCGGTTCAACGTGAACCTGCCGCGGCCGTGGCCAGCGCCGGCGGCCCGGCCACCTTCTGGAACTCCGGCACCGTCGCCTGGATGAGCTTCCGGACCCGGTCGTAGAGCAGCTGCTCCTGCCCCGGCAGCCCCACCGACAGGTACGAGGCGTACGCCCAGCGGGGCAGCTCGCCCGTGCGCAGCAGGTCCTCGGTCATCCACCGCATCCGGGTGAAGTGGTCGGCCGTGAGGCGGGTGTCGCTCATGAACCAGTACACATAGACCGCCCGCAGCGTCACTTGCTGGCCGTCCGCCATGCGCCCCGTGCGCTCGGCCAGGATGCGCATCACGGGCAGGTCGTACGGGTGCGGCTGCTCGATCCGGATCACGTCCGGCGTCTGGCTGACGATGCGGAAGCCCTGCCCGGGCAGGCAGTACTCGGGCTTGTGGATGCTCGTGCGGTCCGCGCCCATCAGCACCACGTTGACCGCGCAGCCGAAGCCATCCGGCGCAAGGTAGCGGCGCCGGCCGTACACCGTGTCCGGCGGCAGCATGTCCAGCTCCTGCTGGGTGATCGGCGGCGCATCCGAGGTGTACCCCAGCGGCCCGGCCGGCAGCACCACCCCGTTCGTGGCGATCAGGCCCCCGTCCTCGCCGAGCACCCTCAGCGGCCCGACCCGCACTCCGGGCTCGCCCAGCGACTGCCCCGCGCTCAGCCGCCAGAGCAGCGCGCCGCCCGCGAGCAGCAGGACCGCGTAAGCCACCGCGATGATCCGGGTTCGGCTCATCAGGCAGGCTGGGGTGTGGCCGTCGCGGCGGGCGGCTCGCCCGGCGGCCGCGCCTCGTCCGGCTCGCGCAGCCAACGGCTCAGCAGCGCCATGCCGATGAACGGCGGCACGTAGGGCAGCAGGCTCAGCCACGAGCTGTCATGCACGTAGTTTCCGCCCTTCTGCCCGAAGGCTTCCGCGGCGACGATGATCAGCGTCAGCCGCAGCACGTTGCCCAGGATCGCGAACGGAAACGCGGCCAGGATCATCACCGCCCGGCGCCACGGGGTGTTGAAGTTCATCAACGCCACGATCAGCGCCAGCGCCAGCGTCGCCGTCAGGCTCCGCAGCCCGCCGCACGCCGCGGCCACCTCGTACTGGAAGTGCCCGCGCGCATCGAAGACCTGGTTGCCCTGCTGGATCACATCAATCCCCAGCAGCGTCTGGCTGGTCCAGACGGTGATGTTCGTCGCGATCATCCGCAGCGGGAAGGTGATCACCTCCGCCATCGTGCCCAGCGGCACGGCGAACACGAACAGCGAGCACGGCAGCAGCGTCGCCCGCAGCCAGGCCGGCCCCCAGACCACGCCGCCCAGCGCCCACAGCCCGCCGTAAAACGCCGCGATGGACAGCCGCGTCTGCTGCATCGCAAACGCCAGCACGTGCAGCAGCAGCGCCCCGCCCACCAGCAGCAGCGCCGGCGCCCACGGCCGCTTGGGCAGCGCGGCGAGCTGGTCCCGCCGCCACCACAGCAGCCCGAGCACGATCAGCGGCACGAAGCGCCCCAGCTCGTCGTCCTGGGACATGCTGTACGCGTAGTCCATCCAGCCGAAGAGCGAGGTCGTCTTCGTGTAGCCCAGCGTCGCGTTGCCCAGCAGATGGAACAGCAGCACCCACGCCGCCAGCATCCCGAAGAACAGCCCCTTCCGCGGCAGCCCGGCCCAGAATGCCTCCGTCTGCCGCACGTAATCCTGGGCGGTCGGCTCGGACGATGTTGTCGGGGCGGCGGTGCTCACGCGGCGGCCAATGCGGGCCAACATGTGCCCGAAGCCCCCGCCGCGCGCAAGCATCGGCGCTCTTGTGCCGGCGACGCCCGTCTCGGAGGGGCGAGTTGCCACGAGCCCCGGTGCCAAGGTATCGCACTGGCAACGCCTTCCCTCCTTGCCGCCACGGCGGCTCAACGCGGCGCGTGCTCCACCCTTGCCTCCTCCCCGGCCGCCGGCACCGCCGCACGCCGCACCACGCCGCCCGGCCAACGGACCTCGATCTCCGTGGCGTCGTCCGGCCGCGCCAGCACCGTCACCGTCCCGGCCACCTGCACCTCGCGCGCCGGGCCGAAACCGCCGGCCCGCGTCACCACCCGCAGCCGCGTGCCCACGCCGTCCGGATTGCCCGGCGGCCCCGCCAGCCGGACGCGCACGCCCGGCCGCGCCACCGCGTTGCGAAAAAGCCGCGCCGCTGCGCCGCCTTGCGTCACCAGTACGTCGGCCCGGGCGTCGCGGTCGAAGTCCGCCACCGCCGCCGCCCGCGCCTCGCCGAACACGGCGACGCCCGATTCGCCCGACGGCACCGGCCGGAAACCGCCCCGCCCGTCGCCCAGCAGCAGCGCGGTCACGCCGCCGTCCAGGCGCGGCGAACCCGGCCGGAGCGGGAAGAAATTCTGCGCCGCCACCACGTCCTCCGCGCCGTCGCCGTCGAAGTCGGCCACGGCCAGCGCCATCACCGGCGCGAGCTGCGCCTCGTCGGGCAGCGCCCGCACCTCGAAGCGATCGCCGCGGTTCAACAGCACCAACGACTCCAGCACCGCCGCCTCGACGAAGGCGGGATCCGCCGCGCCCGCGAGGATTTTTCCCACGTCCGTCGCCGCCCACGCCGCGTGCGTCGGGAAACGCTCGCGCAGGCCCGGCCACGCGGCCACCACGTCGTCGAGCTGCCGCCGGGGCACATACGCGCCGCGCGCCGGCTCCCAGGCCGCCTCCAGCACCTCGTGCGTGCCGTCGCCGTTGAAGTCGCCGTGCCAGATGCGTGGCGGCTTCACGGACGGTGGGATTTCCAAGGACGTGTTGCGCCCCCAGTTGCCCGCCACCAGGTCCATCCGCCCGTCGCCGTCAAAGTCACCCGCCGCCAGCGACTGCCAGAGGCCGGTCAAGTCCTTGGAATCAGAAATTTCAAATTTGGAATGACCTGCCAGTGCCACCTCCCACGTCGTCAGCCGGCCCGCGTCATTCCTGAAGAACCTCAGCGGCCCCCATTCACACGCAACGACCAGTTCCGGAAGGCCGTCGCCGGTGAGGTCGGAGAAGACGGCCGCCGTGACCAGCCCCAGCCCCCGCAGCAGCGCCGCGTCCTCCGGTTGTTCGCGCCAGCCATCCGCCTCGCGCCGGAGCAGGCGTGAATCCGCCGCCGCCGGCCAGCGGCCCGCGACCACGCGACCACCGACGAAAAGGTCGAGGTCGCCGTCGCCGTCCACGTCCGCCAGCGCCAGCGGGCCAGCACTCGCCGCGCTGTCCAGAAGAAGCTCCCCGTCCGCGGCCCCCCCGGGCGCGAGCCGCCGGAGGGCGACGCCATTCGTCACGCCGTCCTCGTAGTTCGACAGCGCGACCAGCAACGAAGGGAGGTTCGTTCCTTCCCGCCAGCCCAGCACCGCCGTCGCGTCGCGCGTCAGCGGCGCGGCGGTCCAGCCATTCGTCAGTGGCGTCAAACCACCCCGGCCATCGTTCCTCCGGACCTTGATCCGCCCGCCCGCCGCGCCGCCCACGACCACATCTTCGAACCCGTCCCCATCCACGTCCACCCACGCCGCCGGCGGGCCGGGCTGGCTGAGCTTGTAGGGCAGGAGCGCCTGGCGCGCGTAGTCGTCGAAGGGTTCCTCCGGGGCGGTGAGGGCGAGGGCGTCCGTGGCGTCGGTGAAATGGGGCGGCGGCGTGAAGCGTGAAGGGTGAATGGTGGAGGGTGGCGTTGGCGTGTCCGGCTCGTGGATTTCCAGCGCGGTGTTGGCGAGGACGTTGGTCACAACCGAAGTCCGGCCGCCGGGCCAGGTGACCTCGACGGTGAGCCGGTTCGTCGGCGTGCCGGCGGCGAAGACACGCAGCGCCTCGTCGCCGGACAGGTAGCGCCCGCCGGCGATCATTTCCTGCGACTGCGGCAGCGGGCCGCCCGCGACGCGGATTTTCGCGCCGAGGCCCGCGGTGTTCGGCGGCTGCCCGCGCAGGCGCACGGCCACGCGCGGCGCGGCGGCGTCGTTCCGGTAGAACGACGCCCCGGCGTTCAGGTTGTTGAGCACCACGTCCAGGTCGCCGTCGCCGTCGAGGTCGCCGAGCGCGAGCGCGCTGGTGACGCCCGCCAGGTCGAAGCCCCACACCGCGCCCGTCTCCGCGAAGCGCAGGCCGCCGTGGTTGCGGAAGGCGAGGTTCGGCGGCGCCAGCCGGGGAAACGCCCGGCGCGCAGCAAAGATTTCCGCGTCGCTCATCCGCCGGGCCGCGCGCATGGCCTTGAGCCGCTCGTTCACGTCCGGGTCGCGCGCGGCGCGCTCCATGCCGTTCACGACCAGCAGATCGTCCAGGCCGTCCAGGTCCACGTCGAGAAACGCGCCGCTCCACGTCCAGTCCGTCGCGGCGAGGCCGGCCCAAGGCGCCACCTCGGCAAACGTCCCGTCGCCGCGGGCGCGGAAGACCGTGTTCTGCTCGATCTGCGGGCGGTGCAGGAACACGCCCGGCCGCGGCACGTCCGGGAAGGCGTCGCCCACGAAGCGCATCCGCTGCGCGTGGTCGCGGCCCAGCATGTCGAACACGATGAAGTCGTCGTGCCCGTCGCGGTCGAGGTCCGCGAAGTCCACCGCCATCGAGGAGAGGCTGGTGCGGCGCAGCGTCGCGGCCGGCGCGAGACGGAGGCGGCCCTCGCCCTGGTTGAGCCAGAGGCGGTCGGGCGAGTGGAAGTCGTTGCAGACATACAGGTCCGGCCGTCCGTCGCCGTTCACGTCGCGGAACATCGCGGCCAGCCCCCAGTCGCGCGGCGGCGCCGTGAGCGGCCGGCCGTCCTCGTCGAGGAACGCGCCGCCCGTCCACGGCACGGCGGCGAAGTTCGTCCCGCCCAGGTTGCGGTACAGCACGTCCGGCTCGCCGTGCTCCTCGATCCCGCCGCGGTCGTTCACGCTGAAGCGCCCTGCGAGGTCCGGCGCGGTCGCCGGCCGGCCGTTCAGCGTGTCCACGACCAGCCGGCCGTTTTCCCGGCGGAAGGTCGCGCGCGCGTTGGGCAGGTCCATGAGCGCGCTGCTCCGGTAGTTGGCCAAGTACACGTCCGGCCAGCCGTCGCCGTCCACGTCGGCCACCGCGGCCGTCATGCCGGCGCCGCCGGGGTTCAGGAGGAACGGCGCGGGGCGGAAGCTGCCGCGGCCCTCGTTGAGGAAGACGTGCGTGCCCTGGCCGAGCGTGTTGACGACGAGGTCCGGGTCGCCGTCGGCGTCCAGGTCGGCGAAGGCCGCGCCCGTGGCGTCGCGGCCCGGCATCGCGACGCCCGCGGCGGCGGCGACGTTGGTGAAGCGCCAGCCGCCGAGGTTGCGGAGGAGCGCGTTGTCGCCGTCGAAGCCGGCGAGGAACACGTCCGTCAGGCCGTCGCCGTCCACGTCCGCGAGCGCGACGCCGGAGCCGTTGAGGTAGATCTGGTTCGTGAGGTGGCGGGCGGCCGGGATGGAGTTGGTGAAGGCCGCGCCGGTGGCCGCCGGATCCGTCAGGGTGAAGCCCGGCTGCGCCCGGCCGGTCAGGGTGAGCGGCCGGACGTGGTGGGCGCCGTCCGCCGCGCGCGGGGCCGGGGCGGCGGAGAGCAGCGCGAGGGCCAGGGTGGCGGCGCGGAGGAGCACGCGCGGCTTATGCCGCAGCCAGCGCACCCCGCCAAGGCGGCGGCGCAGCAAAAAGGCCGGACCCAGGTCGGGTCCGGCCGGAGAATGAAGGGGCGGAAGGCGCGCGGCGCGTCAGGCGCGGCGGCTGCGGCGCCACACGGCGAAGCCCAGCA
>JBJXFY010000042.1:0-3955 GCA_046155815.1 Limisphaerales bacterium
ACTCGGCCAGGACAAGCTGCTTCAGCAGCAGCAGCGCGCCGATCCACAGGCCGAAGTAGAGCATCGCCAAGCCCACGGCCTTCAGTTCGCGCTTCAGTCTGGCGGCGGCGTTCATTGAGGACTGCGCTTCCTTGCCTTCAAGCGGCATGGATCCGGAAAGCCGCCCGCGTCGGTGCGACGCGGAGCGCCAAGAGCCGGATCGCAGTTCTGGTCATCCCGCCATCCGTTCATTTGACGGGCCGGATTTTTGCGGTTGAAACCACGCGCGGGCGAGCAGTGCGGTCATGATCGCGTGCAAGCCAACCGCCGGCCACAGGAGCCGGCCGGCAAACTCGCCGCCAAGGCCGACCCAGGCGAGATACAACGCGGCGAGCGCGTTGTAGGTCAGCATCCCGCACAGCGCCGTCCGGCCGGGCCAGCAGGCGGTTCCCAGCCCAATCAGGGCCACGCCGGCCACCCGGGCCACCACGACGGCGACGCCGGAAAGCTCCACGCCGAACAACAGCCGCGCGACGGCCGAGGGAACGGCCAGCAGCGCCATGCCCGTGGCCGCTTCGGCAACGGCGGCGAGAGTCAGAAGCCTATTCATCCACCGCGGACGCCTTAGTCTTTCACGCGGAAGCCGGGTCACTTCTGCTCGACCGTCACCTTGACGATCCTGCCGGTGAAGGCGTTGTCGCCCTGCTTGTAGTCGGGCGACACGTTCGTCTCGCTGTCGAGCCCCACGTCCGCCCCTTCATCCGCGGAGAACAGGAACGGCTGGGTCTTGGGGATATGTCCCTCGGCGATCTTCTCCCCATTCACGCTCAGGATGGACTTGCCGCCGGTGCCGGGTTTGGCGGCGTCGGGTATGAATTCGTAGGAGATGGTGTGTTTGCCGGGGGCCAGCGCCGTCATGCCCTTGATGTTCGTGCGTTCCAGGCCGAAAAAATTGTATTCGTGGTGCGGCCGGCCGTCCTTCAGGTAGAGCACCCAGCCACCAAAGGAACCGGCCTGGGCGATGATCACCCCTTCCGTCTGGTCATCCTTCAGCTCCACCTCGGCGGTGACCGTGTGAGGCACGCCCTTCACGTTGATGAAGGCGTTCTCCAGCATGCCCGCCATGCCGGGGTAAACCGTCATTGACTTGCGCCCGTCCAGGAGATCGGGACGTCCGGCGATGGCCGGGTTGAAGCGCTCGGAGCGGCGGTCATCAATGGGCAGCACGTTGTTCCGGACCGCCTCCCTCTCAAACACCGCCTGCAGTTCCTTGAGCTTGGCGGGATTCTGCCGGGCCAGGTCGTTCGCCTGGCTGAAGTCTTCGTCCACCTTGTAGAGTTCCCACACGTCATCCTTCAGGCTGGGGATCTTCGCGGTCATGTCCCAGGGAATCGAATGCCGCGTGGAGGCCATCCAGCCCTCGTGGTAGATGCCGCGGTTGCCGAACATCTCGAAATACTGGGTGGTGCGGCGTTCGGCGGCCTTGGGATTGTCCGCCGAATACAGCATGGAGACGCCGTCCATCGGGCGCTGCGGCACGCCGTTCACCATCCTGGGCTGCGGCAGCTTCGCCGCCTCCAGCGCCGTGGGAGCCACATCCACCACGTGATGGAACTGGCTGCGGATTTCACCCCTGGCCCTGATGCCCTTGGGCCAGTGGAGCACCAGGCCGTTGCGGGTGCCGCCGAAGTGACTCGCGACCTGCTTGGTCCATTGGAAGGGCGTGTTGCCCGCCCACGCCCAGCCGATGGCAAAGTGCGGAAACGTCGTTGGATCACCCCAGTTGTCTATGTGCGCCATCATCTGGTCGGCCCTCCCGATGATGCCGTTGAGCGCCATCATCTCGTTGTAGGTGCCTTCGGGGCCGCCCTCGGCGCTCGAGCCGTTGTCGCCGACGATGTAGAAGAACAGCGTGTTGTCCAATTCACCGATGGCTTCCAACTGCGCCACGAGGCGGCCTACTTCATGGTCGGTGTGCTCAGCAAAGCCGGCAAAGGTTTCCATCTGCCGTTCAAAGAGCCGTTTTTGATCGGCGCTCATGCCGTCCCAGGCAGGAATTTCCTTGGGCCGCGGGGTGAGCTGGGTGTTCGCGGGGATCACGCCGAGCTTCTTTTGACGGGCAAAGGTTTCTTCCCGCAGCTTGTCCCAGCCGCCGCTGAACTCACCCTTGTATCTGGCAATCCACTCCTTCGGCACATGGTGCGGGGCATGGGTGGCGCCGGGCGCGAAATAGACATAGAAGGGCTTGTCGGGCGTAAGGGACTGCTGCGCGCTGACCCATTTGATCGCCTGGTCCGTCATGTCGGTGGTGAAATGGTAGCCCGGGGTTGGCTTGTGCTCGATGCGCACCGAGCCGTCATAGATCGCGGGAAACCACTGGTTCGCCTCACCCCCGATGAAACCGTAGAACTTGTCGAAGCCGGAACCGGTGGGCCACCGGTCGTACGGGCCTGAGACAGAAACCTCCCAGGGCGGGGTCTCGTGATACTTGCCAAAGGCCGCCGTGCTGAATCCGTTCTGGCGCAAAATTTCAGCGAGCGTCGTGATCGTCCTGGGACGGATACCGGTGTTGCCGGGGAAGGCCGTGGCCAGTTCCATGATCGCGCCCGCGTTGTTCGCATGATGGTTGTGGCCGGTGAGCAGGGCCGTGCGCGTCGGGCTGCACAGCGCCGTGGTATGGAAACGGTTGAACTTCAGGCCGGCGCCGGCCAGCCGGTCCAGCGTGGGCATGCGGATGGGCCCGCCGAAGGCGCTGCTGTGCCCGAAGCCGATGTCGTCAATGAGCACGATCACGACGTTGGGTGCGCCCTGGGGCGCCTTCACCTGGAAGCGCGGCGGCGCCTTGGCGTCGCGTGCGTCGAGCGTCGTGATGGGCGGGTGCTCCGGGGGAGTGATGGGCAGCACGGTGCGGTCGAGTTCCTGGGCCGTGGCCGCGGGCGTGAAGGCTGCGGCCAGCGCGAGGCAGAAGGCGGTGAACAGGCGTTCCAGCGTTGGTTTCATGGTGGGGATCGTGGGCGAAGTCACAGGGGGTCGAGGCTTCGGCTGGGGCTGAGTTGAAGTTATCTGCGATGGCTAAGGCTTTTCAACACTTACTGCCACCATCTCGGTGACTTGGAACACCACGCGGTCACCGACCTTGTAGCGACCCAGGTCGAGATCAGGACGGACCGGGAACGTGCGGCTGGAGCCGTCCTCGAAACGGAGCGTGGCGGTGCGCTTCTGCGGGTCGAGCGCGGCGACGGTGCCGGTGACCTGCACGACCCCGGCGACGACTCCGCCCGGCCGCGCCCCCCTGGGGGCCAGCGCCACCAGGTCGGCGGCCCCGTCGGCCGCCGACTCACCCGGCGCGGCCATCTGCACGAGGAGTTCCTTGGTGGCTTCGATCCTGACCCGGTCACCGACGCGGATCTGGTCAAAGTTGACGGCTTCCGGCCCGACCTTCACGGTCTGCTTGATCCCTTCCGGGCTGAGCAGCGTGACCTTGCGGCCGGCCTGGTCCACCGCCGCCACGGTGGCGGTGACCTCCACGGGTTCCACGAAGACGCCGCCGGCGGCGCCTTCGGCGAAGGCCGCCTTGTCCGTCACGGTGCCCCCGATCTCACCTTCAATCGGAACCAGCGGGATGCTGGCGGCCAGTTCGAGCCGCAGCGCCAGATCGAGGCGGTTCTCCACCTGGGCGAACCTGAGCGTCTTGGCGGCGGGCAGGATGCGGGCGAACTTCTTCAGGTACTCCGCCCGCGTCGCCGCGTGCTTCTTCTCCAGGGCGGCCATCTCCTTCAGCATCAGTTTCGCGCGGTCATCCGGCACGTCCGGGTAGAGTCCGGCATATTCAAGGACCAGGTGCTTGAGGCCGTCGCCCACGGCATCCATCTCGGCCCGGTACCGGTGATAGACGGGCCAGAAGGCCTCGGCCTCGGTCGGGGTGAACTGCATGGCCTCGGTCACGATGGCCTGGCGGTCGGCCCGGATGGCGCCG
>JBJXFY010000044.1:0-13440 GCA_046155815.1 Limisphaerales bacterium
GGTCGGGACGTAGCGTAGCTTGGTAGCGCGCTTCCTTGGGGTGGAAGAGGTCGTGAGTTCAAATCTCACCGTCCCGACCATTTTCTTCACCGGTGGGACGGATTGCGTCGCACCGGTGCGAGTTCCGCGCCAGCACCTCCCTCGCGGCCTGCCCTGCCCTCATTCCGCCCGCGCGGCGCGCTTGAGGGCGGTGACCATGCCTTCGAGGTTGTGCGGCTTCGCCTCCGCGTCGGGCTTGAGTCCGAGCGCCTCCAGGGCCTTCGTCGTCTCGGGGCCGATGGAAAGCAGCCGCAGGCCGGGGAACTTCGCCTTCAGTGCCGGCAGCCCGAAGCGCGTGTGGAAATGCTCGACGGTCGAGCTGCTCGTGAAGGCCACCCAGTCCGCGCCCTCGGCGAGCAGGCGCGCGGCGGCGCCGTCGGCGTCGTCCGTCTCGGGCACGGTGCGGTACACGGCCACGTCGTCCACGATGGCGCCCAGCTCCTCGAGCCGTTTCGGCAGCTCGGCGGTCGCCTGCTCGGCGCGGAGCAGGAGCACCCGGAGGTTTTCGACGCTCATGAACTTCCCGATGGCGTCCGCCACCTCCGCGGCCACGTAGCGCTCCGGCATCACGTCCACCGTGAGGTGCAGCTCCTTCAGTTTCGCCGCGGTGGCCGGACCGACGGCGGCGAGACGGCAGCCGCCCAGGTCGCGCAGGTCGTCGAAGCCGCGGAAGAACAGGCCGAAGAACGCCGTCACGCCGTTCGGGCTGGTGAAGACCAGCCAGTCGTAGCCGTTCAGCCCGAGGATGGCATCCTTCAAGTCGTCCGACTCCGCGGGCGGGACGATCTTGATCGTGGGGATCTCGAGCACGTCCGCGCCCAGTTCGCGCAGGCGGCGGGAGAGTTCGCCGGCCTGCTCGCGGGTACGGGTGACCACGACGCGGCGGCCGAAGAGCGGGCGGTGCTCGAACCAATTGAGCCGCCCGCGCAGGCCGACCACGCCGCCGACCACCAGCACCGCCGGCGCGGCGAACTGCGCGCGCTCCGCCGCCGCCGCGAGTCCGCCGAGCGTGGCGTCCAGGCTTTCCTGCCGGCCCGTCGTGCCCCAGCGCACGAGCGCCGCCGGCGTGTCCGCCGCCGCGCCGCCGGCCAGCAGCGCGCCCGTGATCTCGCGCAGGCGCTCGACGCCCATGAGCACGACCTTCGTGCCCGGCAGGCGCGCGAGCTGGCCCCAGTCCACGGCCCTGTCCGGCTTGGCCGGATCCTCATGGCCGGTGACGACGGTGAAGGAGGAGCAGTGCTCGCGGTGGGTGATGGGGATGCCGGCGTAGTTCGGCGCGGCCACGAAGGACGACACGCCGGGCACGACCTCGAAGGGCACCTTGGCCGCCGCGAGTTCCTCCGCCTCCTCGGCGCCGCGGCCGAAGAGGTACGGATCGCCGCCCTTGAGCCGCACGACGGTGGCGCCGCCGCGGGCGCGCTCGACGAGCAGGCGGCTGAGTTCGTCCTGCGGGATGGTGTGGTCGCGGGCGCGCTTGCCGGCGTAGATCACCTCGGCGGACTTGGGCGCGAGGCGGAGCAGGTCGGCATTGACGAGGGCGTCGTACACGACCACGTCGGCGCGCCCGAGCAGCTCCGCGCCGCGGAGGGTCAGGAGGCCCGTGTCACCCGGCCCCGCACCGACGAGATAGACCGTGCCGACGGAAGGTTTCGCCATTGGGGGCGAGTAGAAAGCCGGTGCAGGCGCGGCGCAAACCGGCGGCGGGCGAACGATGAAGGCTCAAAGCCCAAAGTTCAAAGCTCAAGGAAATCCCCAAAGTCCAAGCCCCAATCTCCCCTGATGTGCTTGTCGTCGGACGGATACTAAAAGCTTGGAGCTTCCCTTGAGCATTGAACTTTGGGCTTGGCTGACCTTTACGCCAACAAGCGACGTCGCCGCTTCGCACGACCGCCGACTTCAGGACGCAGGTCTATGCCATTCACTGGCCCAATGCCCGTCTCAGCACTTTCCCCAAACACGCCCCAAGCCACGCTGCGTGCTCCACCAGCCCGCTTTGTTCCCAGCCTTTGCGGCCGCAGCCATCGCCGCCAGCCGTCGCCCGCAGCACGAGGCGGCCGCCGCGCACCACGGCGTGCGCGCCGACAGGGCTGTGACAGCCGCCGCCGAAGGCCCGCAGCAGCGCGCGTTCGGCGGTCACCGCCTGCCAAGTCGGGCGGTGGTTCAACGCGCGGCACACGGCCGCCGCCGCGCGGTCGCCCGCCCGGATTTCGAGGCCGATGGCCGCCTGCCCGACGCACGGCAAGAGGTCGGCCAGCGGGATGAACGACGCGCCCAGCCCCGCGGGGGTTTCCTGAAGCGGCTGTCCGGCGACGGGCCGGGCCAGCAGCCGGCCCTGCTTCACCGCCAGCCCGAGCCGGCCGAGGCCGGCGGCGGCGAGCACGATGGCGTCCAGCTCCGGCGTCGCCGCGAGCTTCTGGAGGCGGGTGGGGACGTTGCCGCGGATTTCGCGGAACACGAGGTCGGGCCGGCGGCGGCCGAGCAGGGCGGCGCGACGCGTGCTGCTGGTGCCGATCACCGCGCCGGACGTCAGGCCGCGCCAGCGCAGCCCCGGCGGGAAGGTCCGCCCCGCGCCCGCGACGCGGAAGATCAGCACGTCGCGCACGTCCGCACGCGGCAGCACGGCGGCGAGGCGCAGGCCGGCGGGCAGGGTGGTGGGGAGATCCTTCAGGCTGTGGACGGCGAGGTTGGCTTCGCCGGCGTGCAGTGACTCCTCGAGTTCCTTCGTGAAGAGGCCCTTTTCGAGCGACTCGCCCGGCCGTTGGAGCGAAGCCTGCTGGCGGCGGTCGCCGGTGGTCCGGATCACGCGCAGCTCAAAGCGGCCGCACGGAAAGGCGGCCTGGCAGGCGGCCAGCACTTCACGGGCCTGCGCGAGCGCGAGGTCGCTGCCGCGCGTGGCCAGCCGCAGCACCGGGGCGGAGGCGCCGTTCATCCGCGCAGCGCCTCGCCCAAGCCGGCCGGGAGGTTTTCCGCCGCCCGCGCTCCGCCCGCGGCAAGCAGCGCCTGCGCCCGTTCGCGGATGATGCGCTCGCAGGCGGCCAGCTCGGCGCGGCGGCGGCTGAGGTGGTCGTCGGCGATCGCCTGCAGGTCGTCAATGTTGTAGAGGTACACGTCCGGCAGCTGGGCCACGGCGGGGTCCACGTCGCGCGGAACGGCGATGTCCACCAGCAGCAGCGGGCGGCCGGCGCGGGCCGGGAGCAACGGCGCGAGGCGGGGCACATCAATGACGTGTCCCGGCGCGGCCGTGCTGCTGACGATGATGTCCACGCGCGGGAAGTCATCCGCCCAGTCGTCGAAATGCACCGCCCGGCCGCCCAGCTCGGCGGCGAGCCGGGCGGCGCGGTCGTAGGAGCGGTTCGAGACGATGACGCTGCGGGCGCCGCGGGAGAGCAGGGCGCGCGCGGCCTTTTCGCTGGTGTCCCCGGCGCCGAGCACCATCACCTCGCGGCCGGACAGGGCGTCGAAGATCTTCTCCGCCAGCTCGACGGCGACGGAGGCGACGGACACCGCCCCGCGCTGGATGCTGGTCTCGGTGCGGAGGTGCTTGGCGACCTGGAAGGCGCGCTGGAAGAGGCGGTTCAGCCGTGGCCCCGTGTGGCCGTGCCGGAGGGCCAGGTCGTAGGCGTGCTTCGCCTGGCCGAGGATTTCCGTCTCGCCCAGCACCATCGAGTCAAGGCCGCTGGCGACGCGGAAGAGGTGCTCGATGCTGGCCGGCTCGGCGAGCACATAGAGTTCGCCCGGGGCCGGTGGTGCGCCCGCGGCGCGGCCCTCGACGAGGAAGTCGCGCAGCGCCGCGGGCTCGGCGGTGACGGCGTAGAGCTCGACCCGGTTGCAGGTGGAGAGCACGACCGCCTCATCGGCCAGGCCGCGGGCGCGGAGGCCCTCCACGACGGCGGGCACGCGGTGGTCCGGGAAGGCGAAGCGCTCCCGCACGTCCACGGGCGCGGTGTGGTGGCTGAGGCCGGCGCAGACGATGGGCATGGCTCAGGGGTGATGCACGCCGGAGAGCAGGTTGGTGCCCCAGAAGGTGAGCAGCACGAAGGCGAAGGATCCAAGCGTGCCCCAGGCGAAGCGCCGGCCGTTGAAGCGGTGCCGCAGCCGGGCCACCAGCAGCCCGAGGTACACGGCCCACACGATCAGCGACCAGAGGATCTTCGGGTCCGCGGAGAACAGAACGCCATAGCGTTCCCACATGAGCCAGGGGCTGAGCGTGAGCCCGGCCGTGAGCAGGAGCAGGCCCCCGCCCAGCAGGCCGAGAACGATGCGGTCGAGACGCTGGATGGGCGGGAGCTTCGCCAGCACCGCGCGCAGCTTGTGGAAGCGCAGGTCGTGGTCCTGGCTCAGGTACATGAGCGCCGCCACGGACCCGAGGCCGAACGCGCCATAGGCCAGCAGGATCAGCGCCGCGTGCGCGCTCACGAGGCCGTGGTCGAAGTGCGGCTCCGGCCCGCGGCGCAGGTCGAGCTGCGGCTGGAGCGCGAACACGCCGGCCGCAAACAGCAGCGGCGCGGCGAAGGCGCCCAGGAAGCGCAGCCGCGGCCACAGGCCCGCCACCAGCACCGCCGCGACGATGGTCCAGAGGATGAACATCGTGGCCTCGAAGAGGTTCGTGACCGGGCAGCGGTCGAGGCTGAAGCCACGCCGCACCATCGCCGCGGTGTGCAGCACGCCGCCGAGGCCGAGCAAGGCCAGCGTGACCCATTCATCCCGCTGGAAGCCCCGCCGCCAGAGGAAGACGGCGTAAGCCGCCGCCGCGCCGTACAGCGCCACGGCCGCGGCGAACGCCAGGCGGTCGGTGAGCCAGTCCACGCCGGAGGATAGCGGGCGGACGGCGGCGTCCAAGGCGCGTTCTGCAGCCCGCCGCCGGAGGCTACGCCCCCACCTGCCGCTTGAGCGATTCGGTGATGCGGCGGCTCCAGCCCTCGATGAGCGGGGCGTCGCGGCCTTCGATGAGCAGGCGGACCTTGGGCTCGGTGCCGGAGTAGCGCAGCAACACGCGGCCGCCGTCGCGGCCGACCTCGGTTTCCGCCTGCCTCACGAGGTCCAGCACTCCCTCCAGCTCGTCGAAGGGGCGCTTCTCACGGACCTTCACGTTGGACACGACCTGCGGGAAGCGTGTCCAGCAGGCGGCCAGTTCCGAGAGCGGCTTCCCGGCGGTCTGCATGATGCGGAGAATCTGGAGCGCGGCGACGAGGCCGTCGCCGGTGGTGCCGTGCTCGCCGAAAATGAGGTGGCCGCTCTGCTCGCCGCCGAAGTTGAAGCCGTGGCGGAGCATCTCATCAATGACGTAGCGGTCGCCGACGGGCGTGCGGATGATGCGGCCGCCGGCGGCGGCGAGGGCGGCCTCGAGGCCGGCGTTGGTCATGACGGTGGCCACGAGGGTGTTCTGGGCGAGGGTGCCGGCCCGGAGCATTTCGAGGGCGGCGATCGCCATGATGTCGTCGCCGTCAATCAGCCGCCCGCGTTCGTCGCAGAGCTGCACGCGGTCGGCGTCGCCGTCGTGGGCGATGCCGAGGTGGGCGCGGTGCTCCCAGACCTTCTGGCACATCAGCTCCGGGTGCAGGGAGCCGCACTCGTGGTTGATGTTGGTGCCGTTGGGGGAAACGCCGAAGGCGAAGACTTCGGCGCCGAGTTCGCGGAGGACGGCGGGGGTGGACTTGTAGGCGGCGCCGTGGCCGCAGTCCACGACGATGCGCATGCCCTCGAGGGTGAGGCCGCGGGGGAAGGAGGCCTTGGCGAACTCGATGTAGCGGCCGAGGGCGTCGTCAATGCGCACGGCCTTGCCGATCTCGCTGGCCTTGGGGCGGATCTTCTCGACCTCGCCGCTGAAGACGAGGTCCTCGATCTGCTTCTCGATCTCGTCGTCGAGCTTGTAGCCGTCCGAGCGGAAGAACTTCACGCCGTTGTCGTCGTAGGGATTGTGCGACGCGGTGAGGGCGATGCCGGCGTCGGCGCGGAGGCTGCGGGTGACGTAGGCGATGCCGGGCGTGGGGAGCGGCCCGATGAACAGCACGTCCACGCCCATCGAGAGGACGCCGGCGGAGATGGCGTTTTCGAGCAGGTAGCCGGAGAGGCGGGTGTCCTTGCCGATGACGATCTGGTGCTTGCCGCGGCTGCGGGGGTGCTTGTCGAAGTGCTTGAAGACGTGCGCGGCGGCGCAGCCGAGCTTGAGGACGGTCTCGGCCGTCACGGGCTCGACGTTGGCGGTGCCACGGACGCCGTCCGTGCCGAAGATGCGGCGGGGTTTGCTCATGGAGGGGAAACGGGGGCGCCGCCGGCGGTTTTGGCGGGGGCGATGGAAACGGTGCCGGGCACGACGCTCACCAGCTTGACGCCGGGGGGCAGGCGGACCTCGACCCGTTCGTCCACGCGGCCGGTGGGGAAGGACTGCGACGCGTCCACAAAGACGAGGACATCCGGGAGGACGAGGCGTTCAATGGTGCGGAGGCCGCCCTGAACCTGGAGACTGACGGCGGCCGGGAAGATGGCGAGCGGAGGCTGGTCCGAGCCGGCCGGGTGGAGCACCCGAACCGGCACAGCGTCGAAGTGCCGGTAGCCGTCCAATTCGAGGGGGTTCCGCGCGGGCTGGATTTCCCGGCTCATGATGAGGCGGGCGCCGAACCAGACGAGAACGGCGAGGCTCAGGGCGATGAGCTTCCACCAAAGATTGTGGAGGAAAAGGTCGCGCAGGCGCATGGATCACTTGCCGGTGACGCGAGCGAGGGCGCTGGAAGCGGCGCGGCGCAGCCCGGCCGGCACGAGCAGGCGGAGCCAGTCTGCCGCCGGGTGGGGGGGCGTCTCGGTCAGGAAGACGGAGCTGAGGAAGGACCGCAGCTCCTCCACGGTGACGGCGCGGTGCAGGTGCCCGCGCTGGGCGTAGGAGATGGCGCCCGTCTCCTCGGACACGATCACGACGACGGCGTCCGTCTCCTCGGCGAGGCCGATGGCCGCCCGATGGCGGGTGCCAAGGCTGCGCTGGAGGTCGCTGCGGTGCGTCAGGGGAAAGATGCAGGCGGCGGCCACAATGCGGTCGCCGCGGATGACCACGCCGCCGTCGTGGATGGCGTTGTTGGGAAAGAAGATCGTCTCCAGCATTTCCGGCGTGGCCTCGCAGTCCACGGGCACGCCGACGTCCACGATCTCCTGGAGGTTGATGGAGCGCTCGATCGCCATGAGCGCGCCGATGCGGGCCTCGGCCATGCGCTCGGCGGCCTGGATGATGATCTCGATGCTCTCGCGGCGCTCCTGCGCGGACTGGAACATCTGGAGGTTGCCCACGCGGGCGAGCAGGCGGCGGATCTCGGGCTGGAAGATGATGAGTGCGGCGACGGCCAGGAAGGCGGTGCCGGCACCGAGCATCCAGGTGAGCACCTGGAGGTTCAGGATGGCGGCAACGCCGAAGAGCGCCAGCACCAGCGCCAGAAAGCCCACCACCACCGGCGCGGCGCGCGTGCCGCGGAGGAACATCAGCACGTAATAGATGCCGGCGGCGAGGATCAGGATCTCCACGGCCGGCCGCCATCCCTGCTGGATGATTTCCGCGATCAAGTTGGTTTTCGTTGGGCCACGACGGCCTCCGTCAGCGCCAGGGCGTGCCGGGTGGCGCGCACGTCGTGCGTCCGGAAGATGGCCGCCCCCGCTTCCGCCGCCAGCGCGGTGCAGGCGAGGGCCGCGGGCAGGCGTCCCTCCACCGCCGCACCGGTGACGTGGCCAAGGAACGACTTGCGGGAAACACCCACCAGCACGGGACGCCGGAGCCTTGTAAACGCGCCCAACCCCGCCAGCAACCCCAGATTGTGATGCGCCGTCTTGCCGAAGCCGAAACCGGGGTCCAACGCCACCTGCTCCGCCCGCACGCCCGCGCGGGCGAGCCGTTCCAGCTGCGCCGCGAAGAAGGCGTCCACCTCCGCCACCACGTCGGCATAGCGCGGCTCGCGCTGCATCGTCGCGGGGGAGCCCTGCATGTGCATCGCCACGTAGCCGGCGCCCGCGGCCGCCACCGCCCGCGCCATCGCGTCGTCGGGCCGGCCGGCGGCCACGTCGTTCACGATCACCGCGCCTGCGGCGAGCGCCGCCTCCGCCACCCCGGGCTTCATCGTGTCCACGGACAGCACGGCCCCGTCCGCGGCGAGTCCGCGGATTACCGGCAGCACGCGGCGCAGTTCCTCCGCCTCGTCCACGGGGGCGGCACCCGGCCGGGTGGACTCGCCGCCCACGTCCAGGATGTCCGCGCCCTCGGCCAGGAGCGCCCGGCCGTGGGCCAGGGCGGCGGCGGGGTCAAGGAAGCGCCCGCCGTCCGAGAAGGAGTCGGGCGTGACGTTCACGATCCCCATCACCAGCGAGGGGCGCGGGAAGGCGAAGGTGATGTGCCGGCACTGCCAGAGCATGGTCCCGCGGGAGAGACTCCGGGCCGCGCCGGGCATTCAAAAGGCAAAACGCGGAAGGCCGGAGGCCGCGCAGGCCTTGGGGCCGGCCCTTCAGCGGGCCGCGGCGGGAGCTGCGTCGCCCGCGGTGGCCTCGACCTTGCGGACCAGCATCTCCAGCACGGGCGAGAAGTAGCGGCTGCCCGGATCGAGGAAGCCGCTGTCGCGCGCGGAGGCGACCCATTGCCGCGCCTCCCGCATCCGGCCCGCGCGCCAGTGCGCCTCGATCACCAGCCCGAGCACGTGGCCGGGCGCGACGTAGTCGAGGTCCAGCCTGCTGCCCGTGTCGCCGCCGGAGCCGGCGTCAAACGCCGCCTTGGCGAGGGCCAGCATCTCCTGGTCCCGGCCCAGGTCCCACAGGATCTCCGCGCGGCGCAGGAGGTGCGTGCGGCGGTTGGGCGCGTCGGTCTCGATGAGCCGGTCGAGCGCGCCAAGCAGCTCGTCCGTGGGCGGCTGGTGGTACACGGAACGGAGGTTGCGGTAGGCGTGCACGAGCTGCATGGCGTACATCCGGAGCAGCTCGGGGTCGCGCGCGGCGTCGGCGAACATGCGCTCGCGCAGCGGCGCGAGGCGGGACGCCTCCAGCTCCGAGACCGGCAGGGCGAGCGGGAATTTCGTCGAGTATTCCGCCACGACGGTCGAGTTGGTGGTCACCGTGCGCCAGCCCTCGATGGCGCTGCGCATCACGTGCGCGAGCGGCACGCCATGCTCGGAGTGGAAGAGCGCCAGCGCCGCGAAGTCCTCCGCCGTCAGCGGCTGCCGCCGGACGTGTTCGCCGAGCAGCGTGCCCGGCCGCCGCGAGAGGCTCTCGTCGAAGGTCCGGGGCAGGGTCGCCTCGCGCCGGACAAAGAACGCCTGCTGCGCGAGGTACTCGAGCACGGGGAACAGGTCGCTGTGGCGCACCGCGTCCAGGGGCGCGAGGAACGGCGCGTTGTAGTCGGACACGAGCTGCAGGGCGAGCAGCACCGGCAGGCGGGTCACGTCCGCGCGCGCCAGGTCCTCGCGCACCGCCGGCACCTCGAACCGCCGCGCCACCGTCTCGAGGCTCCAGAGAAAGGGCTCCGGCGCGCCCACCAGGATCAGGTCGCCCGGCAGCGTCTGCCAGATCGTGAAGTACGGGAAGATGCTGGAAAAGGTCGCCAGCACCGTCTGCAGCGCCGTGTCGCTCGTCTCATACACCTGCACCCACTGGGTCATCAGCCCGCCCGGGTTCAGGCTCGCCCGGCACTGCTCGTAGAACTCGAGGCTGAACACTCCCGACACGCCGGCCATCCACGGGTTGGACGGCTCGCTGATGATCACGTCGTACCGGCGGCCCGAGGCCTTGAGAAAGGACTTGGCGTCGTCCAGCACGACCTCCGTGCGCGGGTCATCCAGCGCGTGGCGGTTGAACTCGCCGAGGATCGTCCGCGCCACATGCGCGACCTCGGGCGAGATCTCCACCGCGTCCAGGCGCCGCACCTCGGGATGGGCCAGGATCGAGCCGCCGGTCATGCCGCTGCCGATGCCCACCACGCACACCTCCGCGGCGCCCGGATGGAGCAGCATGGGGATGTGCCCGCTGAGGAGCTGCGTGGGCAGGTCGCCGGCCGTGCTGGCGTCCACCTTGCCGTTCACCCGGAGGCTGAGCACGGGCTCGCCCTTGTGCTCCCAGCGCTCGACCGTGACGGTCGAGCTCGCGCCGTCGCGGTAGTACACGAGATCCAGTGCGCGCATGGCGGCGTGGTAGTCGGCCAGCGTCTCGAAGCGCACCGGGCCGCGCCACCAGCCGCGCGGGAAGGCCCGCCGCCAATTGTCATCCAGCGCCGCGCCGGCCAGCACCACGAGGGCCGCCGCCAGGGCCGGCGCACCCACCAGCGCCGCGCGCCGGATCCACGTCCGGCGCCTCAGCAGCACCACCAGCGCGAGCGCGAAGTTCACGGCCACCCCCAGCGCCAGCGTCCGCGCCAGCCCCATCGCCGGCATCAGCCACAGGCCCGTCAGCGCCGCGCCCAGCACCGTGCCGATCGTGTTCACCGAGAAGACCAGGCCCACGCTCCGGCCCGTGCGCGACAGCTCCGCCGTGGCCGCGCGCGTCGCCAGCGGCAGCGTCATGCCCAGCACCACCGTCGGGATGAACATCACCGCGAAGCAGATCACCGCCTGCGCCAGTTGGTAGAACGCGAACGCCTCCGGCCGCCGCGCGATCACCTCGCCCAGCCGCAGGAACCAGTAAGGCAGGTCCGCGTACCACGGCGCCAGCAGCAGCAGCGACCCCGCCAGCGCCAGCTGCAGCCAGCCGAAGGCGTCCAGCGACCGCCGCAGCCCCCGCCACCGTCCCACCAGCCACGCGCCCACCGCGATGCCCGAGATGAACGTCGTCAGCATCACCGCGAACGCGTGCGTGGACGACCCCAGCGCCAGCGCCAGCAGCCGCGTCCACACCACCTCGTACAGCATCGCCACGAAGCCCGACACGCCCGCGCCCATCACCGCCAGCTGCAGCTCGAACGGCAGGTAGCGCTCCTCCACATCCGCCGCGGCGTCCGCCGCCGTCTCCGCCGGCGCGGCTTCCACCACCCCCTCGTTCATGGCCCGGCTCACCATCAGCGAGACCACGCCGACAAGGATGTTCAGCAGCGCGCCCACCCATACCGTGCCCTCGAGGCCAAGCGTCGGCAGCCACCAGAAATCCGCCAGCACCACGCCGATCACCGCACCGGCGCTGTTGATGAAGTACAGCCCCGCCACCCGCGCCCGCAGCTCGCCCAGCGAGCGCGTCACCAGCTTCGTCAGCAGCGGAAGCGTGCCGCCCATCATCACCGTCGGGAGCAGGATGGCCACGAAGCTGAAGAAGAACTTCGCCGGCAGCAGCGCCGGGCTGCCGACCCCCAGCGCCCGCGCCACCGTCAGGTAGCCCGCTTCGCACAGCGCGTAGTACCACGGGAAGGCGACCGCAAAGGCGGCGATGCCCAGCTCGAGCAGCCCGTACAGCGCCAGGGGGCGCGCCACCCGGTCCGCCCACCGGCCGATCCACCAGTTGCCCAGCGCCAGCCCCGCCATGAACGCCACCAGCACCGCCACCACCGCGTAGCTCGTGTGGCCCAGGAACAGCGCGAGGTAGCGCGACCAGGCGACCTGGTACGCCAGCCCGGCCATGCCGGAAAGCAGCAGGCAGAACGAGGCCACGGGCCACAGCCAACGCGCGGAAAACTTCATCGCCGCGAAGCATGGGAACCGGCCCGCTGTGCCGCAATGCCACGCTGCGCCGGCCGCGGGCCCGGCCATTCACGCCCGGATTTCCGCGGCGCCGGGGTCGGAGGGGGCGCGGATTTCCGACTTCCGCCTTTTCAAGCGCCCCGCCGGCTCCCAGCCTCGCCGTCATGGATTCCAAGCAGCTCGCCCTGCTCGTCCGCGGCTACGCGGAGAACAAAAAGGCCGAGGATCTCAAGGTGCTCGACCTGCGCGAGCTCTCGACCGTGGCCGACTACATGGTGCTCTGCACCGGCACCAGCGAGCCGCATCTCCGGGCCATCCGCGACGAGATCGAGGAGGGCCTGCGGCGCGACCATGGCGTGCGCCCCCGCGCCGTGGATGGCGGCCGGGAAAGCCTCTGGGTGGTGCTGGATTACTTCGACGTGCTGGTCCAGGTGATGCGCGGCGACGTGCGCGGGCGCTACGACATCGAGGGCCTCTGGGGTGACGCCCCCGTCGTTCGCGCCCGCAAGCTGGCGAAGAAGAAGGCGGCGAAGGCCTGAGGGCGCCGCGGCCTTCGCCCGTTGCCGGAAGCCGCCGGCCCGGCGATAGGTGGGCCGTGCGCCACCCGTTCCTCCGGCTCGTGCTGGCCGTCGCCTTTTCGGCGCGGGCCGCGGGCGCGGACCTGATCGAGGCGCGCGGCACCGGCCTGCGCGTGCCGCGTGGCCTCATGGCGGAGCGCGTGGCCGACGTGTCGCTCACGGGCGAAATCCACGCGCTGACGCTGGACCGCTTCGGGCGGATCGTGGTCACGGGCCCGGGCACGCTGCGCACGCTCGGCGACCAGAACGAGGATGGACGGACGGATCTCGTGGTGCCGCTGGCTGCGGTGCAGTCGGCCGGCTGGGGGCTGGCCGCCGCGGGGCCGGATGTCTGGTGGGCCGGCGACAACGCCATCTGGAGGTTCCGCGACGCGGACGGCAACGGCCAGGCGGACGGCCCCGGCGAGCGGGTGCTGCCCATCACCACCGGCCCGAACGCCGCCCACGCGCTGGCGCTCGGGCCGGACGGCTTCCTGCACCTCGCGGCGGGCTTCGGGGCGGCCTTCACCAACGCGAGCCATGCGGGAGATCCCGCGTCGCCCTTTGCCGCCTTCGAGGCGGGCGCGGTGCTGCGCCTGATGGGCCCGGGGCGTGCGCAGGCGTGGGCAGTGGGGCTGCGGAACCCGCGCGGGCTGGCGTTCAGCGCGGCCGGGCCGCTGCTCGCGTGGGACGCGGAGGACCCGCGCGAAACCTTCCTGCCGTGGTCGCTGCCGACGCGACTGGTGGAGGTGCCGGCGGGGCTGCGACAGGGTTGGCTGCGTGCGGACGACGCCGGCTCGTGGGCGCTGCCCGAGCGGCGCATGGACGGCACCGAGGCGCTGGCGCGCGTCGGGGGCGCGGCGCCCGGCGGGCTGACCGTGTACCGCCACGAGGTCCTGCCGGCGGAATGGCGTGGCGCGGTGCTGGCGGCGGACGCGGCGAACGCGCGCGTGCTGGCCTTCAGGCTGCCGCCCGGCGGAGACGGGGCCGCGCAGACGGAAATCTTCCTCCAGGGCGCGCCGGGGGTTTTCCAGCCCGTGGCGGTGGCGGTCGCGCCGGATGGCGGCGTGCTGGTGGCCGGCGGCGGCACCGGGCCGGGCGCGGGACTCTTCCGCGTCGCGCCGCTGCGGCCGGCGGACGACACGCTGCAGGCGCAGGCCCAGCTCGCCGCCGCCCGGCCGCTCGAGGGCGTGCTCCGCGCGCCGCAGCCGCTCGCGGCGTGGAGC
>JBJXFY010000045.1:0-20705 GCA_046155815.1 Limisphaerales bacterium
CGCTGGGCGCGGATGGCCACGTGCGCCTGCTGAACTGAGGCGGGGAGAGCCGACCTCCGGGCCGGTGCGGAGCCTCTCGCCAGACGTGCCGGCAAGCTGGCGGCGGCGCGAGCTACTTCTTCGCCGCGGCGTCGTACTCGCCCAGCGGGCGAACCCAGATGTTGCGGAAGCGCGTCTTGTTGTCGTGGTCCTGCAGCTCGATCCAGGCGGTTGGGGGGTGCGGCTTGTCGTAGTTGCCGTTGCTCCGGTGCGGCGTGTTCCCGAGGTACTCCTTGCGGTGGTGCAGGACCACGCCGTTGTGGATCACGGTCACGGCGGCCTTCTTCACGAGCTTGCCGGACGCGTCCCAGCGCGGGTTCTCGAAGATGATGTCGTAGGACTGCCAGGCACCGGGCGGGCGGGAGGCGTTCACGAGCGGCGGGCTCTGGCCGTAGAGCGCGCCCGCCTGGCCGTCGGCATAGGTCGGGTTCTCGAAGCTGTCGAGCACCTGCACCTCGTAGATGCTGCGGAGGAGTACGCCGCTGTTGCCCCGGCCCTGGCTCGCGCCCTCGACCTTCGAGGGCGTAGCAAACTCAAGGTGAAGCTGGAAGTCGCCGAACTCCTGGCGCGTGCGGATGCTGCCGCTCTTCGGCACCACCTCGAAGAAGTCCATCTCGACCTTCCACGGTGCCTTGTCGCCGGGGCCGGTCCACGCGGCCAGATCCCCGCCGCTGCGAAAGAGAATGATGGCGTCGGCGGGCGCGCCGGCGCTCTCGCTGAAGCTCGCGCCCGGCGTGACCACGGGCGGATTCGGACGGGCCTTGTCGTGGACCTTCCACGGCGAGCCGGGGATCTGGGGGGTGTCATCGTAGCCGACGCCCTGGGCGGCGGCGGCGATGGGCAGCGCAACGAGGGCGGCGATGAGGGTGGGTGGCTTCATGGACTTGCGGTACGCGGATGATGCGTGGCTCCCGCGGGGGCCATGCAAGGCGCAAAGCAAGCTGAGGGGGTAGGAAGCGAACCGGGCCGACGGTTGCCACGTCGCCGACGGGCCTTTCCCCGGAAGAAGGTGGAACCGGTTCCATTTTTGCCGCTTTTCCCACCGCCGGCCGCCGGGTGACGCTGCCCGGGTGCGCAGCCACGACGCAACCGCCGCCCCCGTCCTGCTCGGCATCGAGGCGGGCGGCACCCGCACGACCGCGCGGGCGGAACGTTCGTCAGGGGAGGTGCTGGCGGAACGGGTCTTCGCTCCCGGGAACGTGCGCCTGCTCGACGACGTGGCGCTGGTCCGTCTCTTCCGCGAGATCGCCGTCGCCATGCCGGCGCCGGCCGCCCTGGGACTCGGCCTGGCGGGCCTGCGGACCGAGGCGGACCGGCGCCGGGTGCTGGGCGCGCTCGAGGCGGTCTGGCCCGGCACGCCGGCGCGGGTGGCGCACGACCTCGAGGCGGCGCTCCGGGCGGCGGACCCGCCCGGGAACCAGCGGACGCGGAGCACTCCGGACGTGCGTGTCCTCGTGCTCAGCGGCACCGGCTCATGCTGCTACGGCACCAATGCCGCCCGTGACCGGACAGCCAAGATCGGCGGCTGGGGACACATTCTTGGCGACAAGGGCAGCGGCCACGACATCGCCCTTCGCGCGCTCAAGGCCGCGGTGTTCTACCTCGACCGCAACGGGCGCTGGTCGCGGCTTGGCGAGCGGCTGTTGGGCGCGGCCGGCCTCAACTCCCCGGAGGATCTTGTCGGCTGGGTGCAGACGGCGGACAAGGCGGCCGTAGCCGCGCTCGCGCCACAGGTTTTCGCCGCGTGGGCCGAACGCGATCGGATCGCCGCCGACATCGTGGCCGCTGCGGCGGCGGGGCTGGCGAAGGACGCGGTGGCCTGCGCGCGGCGGCTGGCAAGACCGGGCCGGCGGCCGGTGGACTTCGTGCTTGCGGGCGGCGTGCTGCTGGGCCAGCCGCGCTTCGCCGCGCGCGTGGGGCGGCAACTGCGCGCAATGTGGAAGGGCGCGGCGGTCGTCCGTCCGCTCACGGTCCCCGGAGTGGTCGGTGCGGTGAGGATGGCCCGGGAGGCGGGCGTCGAAGGAGGCTGGGAGGCGGCCCGGCCGAAAGCCGCGGAATGCCGGCCCCCACACGCGATGCAGCCCCCTCCTCCGCTGGCAGGCGTCCACCGCTCGCCCACCGAGCAGCGCAACCCACGCTCGATGAACCTCGACCGGCTCGCCCTTGATGCGGCCATCACGCTGATGCTCGGCGAGGAGGCCGGCGTGCCGACGGCGCTGGAGCGCGAGCGGCGGGCGATCGTGCGGGCGCTGCGGATCATCATCCGCGCGCTGAAGGGCGGAGGACGGCTCTTCTACGCCGGCGCGGGGACCAGCGGGCGGCTGGGCGTCCTAGATGCGAGCGAGTGCCCGCCCACGTTCCGCACGCCACCCGAGCTGGTGCAGGCGATCATGGCCGGCGGGCGCGACGCGGTGTTCCGTGCGGTCGAGGGAGCGGAGGACGATGTGGCGGCGGGCGCGGCGGCGGTGCGCTTCCGCGGCGTGCGCCGGGGGGACGTGCTGGTGGGCATCGCCGCCAGCGGCCGCACGCCCTTCGTGTGGGGCGCGCTGGATGCGGCGAGGGTGGGCGGCGCGGCCACGGTGCTGCTCTGCTTCAACCCGCACGTCGCCATCCCGCGCGGCCGTCGGCCGGACGTGGTGATCGCCGCGGACCTCGGCCCCGAGGTGCTCACCGGGTCCACACGCCTGAAGGCCGGCACCGCGACGAAGCTCGTGCTGAATCTCTTCTCGACGCTCGCAATGGTTCGCTTGGGCAAGGTCGCCTCGAACCTGATGGTGGACCTCAATCCCTCGAACGCGAAGCTACGCGACCGGGCGGTGCGCATCGTGCGCGAACTCTCCGGCGTGGACGACGCCGCGGCGCGTGACGCGCTGGAGGCCGAGGGCTGGGTGGTGAAGTCCGCTTGGCGCCGGCTGGGCAGGCGGGGCGGAAGCGGGGATTGAACCGCGCCCGGCCTTGCAGGATGCCCCCGCGACGCGGCGCTACGTCCCGCCGTCCGCCAGCGCGAGCATCTGCGCGGCCGCATATCCGGCGCCAAAGCCATTGTCTATGTTCACCACCGTCAGCCCGCTCGCGCAGGAGTTGAGCATCCCAAGCAGCGCGGTGATGCCGCCGAAGTGCGAACCGTAGCCGATGCTCGTCGGCACGCCGATGACCGGCCGCGCCACCAGGCCGCCCACCACGCTGGCCAGTGCGGCCTCCATGCCCGCGACCGCGATGACCACGCTCGCGCGCTGGAGATCCGGCAGGCGGCGGAGCAGGCGGTGCAGCCCGGCCACGCCCACATCGTAGATCCGCTCGACGCCGCCACCCATCACCTCGGCCGTGACCGCGGCCTCCTCGGCCACCGGCAGGTCGCTGGTGCCGGCGGCGACGACGGCGATCACGCCCGGCCGCTTCGGCAGGGCGGGACGCTCGACCGTGAGGCAGCGGGCGACCTCGTGATGCCGCGCCTCGGAGAATTTTTCCCGCAAGGCCTCCGCGTGCTCCCGCGTGATGCGCGTGACGAGGAGCTGCCTTTCCTCCGTGAGAATCTTTTCCGCGATGGCCACGACCTGCTCCGGCGTCTTGCCGGCGCCGAAGATCACCTCGGGAAAGCCCTTCCGCAGCGCGCGGTGCGTGTCCACCACGGCAAAGCCCAGGTCCGCGGCCGGAGCGGCCTGAAAGCGGCGGAGCACCTCCCCGGCGTCCACCGCGCCCCCGCGGAACCGTTCGAGCAGCGCGAGGGCCTCGGCGGGGTTCATGCCGGGATCTCCTCCTCCGCCTGCTCCTCGGCGTGCGTCTCCTGCGCCACGCGGGCGCGCGAGGCCTCGACCTTGATGTAGTGCAGGACGACCGGGGCGAGGATCATGCCCGGGATGCCCATCAGCTTCTCGCCCACGAGCAGGCCGATCAGCGTGAGCCACATCGGGTTCTTGATGCGGTCACCGATGATCTTCGAGTTGAGGAAGTACTCCAGCTTGTGGATGGCGACGAGGAAGAGCAGCGCAAAGAACGCCATCTGCGGCGAGATGGTGAAGCCGACCGCGGTGATGACGACGTTGCTGATGATGTTGCCCACGATGGGCAACAGCCCGCAGAGGAACACGAAGACCGTGAGCAGCGGCGCGTAGGGGAAGCCCATCGTGAAGAGGAAGGCGCCCGTCAGCACCGTGTTGATGGCCGCGATGAGGATCTGCGCGCCCATCACGATGGTGAAGCTCCGGTAGAAGGTCTGCATCCGCCGGATGATCTGAAGCGCGGTGGCGGCGTAGAGGTTGTCCGGCGGCGCGCCTTCGTCCGCGTCCAGCCGCAGCCGCTGGCTGATGAAGAGGCTCAGCGCCACCACCAGCCCGATGACGAGGTACACGAAGATGAACACCGCATCGCGCGCGTAGCGGCCCACGTTGGCGATCTTGTCCTGCAGCTCGTTCAGGGCCGCCGTCTTGGCGCTCCGCCAGTCCGTGAAGGGCAGCTCCAGCCGGCGCTCCTCCGCGTACGACACGATGGCGGGCAACGTCTCCTCCGCAATGCGGGGGAAGGTCACGTAGGCCTGCTTGGCGAAAAACCACATCCCGGAGAACGCCCCGGTCACTACGATGAGGAACAGCAGCACGCCCACGATCCGGCTGCCGCCCACGCTGAGCGACCGCAGCGCGAAGTACCCGAACAGCACCGTCAGCAGCAGCGTGGCCATGTGCAGCCACCCCACCGCCACCAGCAGCAGCAGCATGAAGGCGTACGAGATGCGGCGGGGGCGGTCCACGGGCGCAAGCATGGGCGGGTCAACGCACCCGCGCCAGCAGCCACGCCGGCAGGTCGGCGATGGCGAGCCGTTCCTGCCGCCCGTCGTCGCGGTGGCGGAGCGTGACGGTGTCCAGCAGCTCCGGCTTCTCGCCCAGCGTGTCGAAGTCAATCGTCACGCAGAACGGCGTACCCGCCTCGTCCTGCCGCGCGTACCGGCGGCCGATGGACCCGCCGTCGTCGTAGAAGACATTCATCAGCCCGCGCAAACCCTCGAACACGGCGCGCGCCTTCGCGACCAGGTCCGGCTTGTTCTTCAGCAGCGGCAGCACGGCGACCTTGATCGGGGCCACCCGTGGGTGGAAGCGCAGGATCACCCGCGTCTCCGCCTTGCCCTTCGCGTCCGTCTCCGTGACCTCGTCGTAGGCGTTGCAGAGCAGGGCGAGGATCAGCCGGTCCGCGCCGGCGGAGGGCTCGATGACGTGTGGGATGTACTGGCCCTTGGCCAGGCCTTCGGCGTCCTCCTTCGCCTCCGCGGCAGCCTTCTCGGCGGGCACGCCGGACTTGGTGAGGTACTTCAGCCGCGCCTGGTAGTAGCGTTCGCGCAGCTCCGCCTGCCTTTCGGGAGTGAGTTTGGCCCAGGCGGTGCGCAGCTCCTCGTCGAAGACGCCCATCGGCTTGCCGGAGAAGCGCTCGTGCTGGCTGAGGTCGAAGTCACTCCGGGCCGCGATGCCCTCCAGCTCGTCGCCGGCGACTTTGCCCGCCTCGTCCTTCCTGCTGAACGGGAACTTGTAGAGGATGTCCGTCGTGGCGCGGGCGTAGTGGGCCAGCTCCTCCGGCGTCTGGATGTGAAAGCCCAGCGTGTCACGCGACAGGCCGATGCCCTCGTAAAAACGCACGCGCTCCTCGACCCAGTAGCGATGCCAGGCCTGCCAGCCCCAATTCGGCTGCGGCTCGCCGGGATGGCCGGTTTCAGGAACCACGGCGACGGAGCCGGTGATGGCCTCGACCGCCTCGTCGGGCTTGATGAAGAACTCGAGCTCCATCTGCTCGAACTCGCGCGAGCGGAAGGTGAAGTTGCGCGGCGTGACCTCGTTGCGGAACGCCTTGCCAACCTGCGCGATGCCGAAGGGAATCTTCTGCCGTGAGGTTTCGTGGACGTTCTTGAACTGCACGAAGATCGCCTGCGCCGTTTCGGGGCGGAGGTAGGCGACGTTCTCGTCGGCCTGGATCGGCCCGACCCAAGTTTGGAGCATTAGATTGAAGGGGCGGGAGGGGCCAAGGCCATAACCGCTTTCGGGATGGTAATCAGTCGAACCCGAGACCGCCTCCCTTCGCAGCAACACGGGATAGGGGTTGAACTCCAAACTCGCTGCATAAAACTCTGCTGCCTTTTTTAGGGCGCTTTCGGCTGGCTTTCCATTCGGCACCAGCACTGAGATGGCGTCCGCCCTAAAGGCTTTTTTCAGTTCCTCAAAAATTTTTTTGGCATACTCAAGCCTGGCTTGTTGTTCTTGAAACCTAGGCTCACGTTCTGCGAGAAGCTTATCGATGCAGCCTAGCAAGCCAACATTGAAAACATCATTTAGTAATTCGGGATCGTATTCTTGGATGTAAAGCTCAAGTGCGCGTCGTCTGTAGTCAGTTTCGGAATTGCTGTGATCGTATGTTGACGGGCCATCATCAAAAACTACTCCACCATAGCGATAGGCAATGCCGGATTGAGGCTCCACTTGGTCGGCGCGAACACGCTTTCGAGTAACCGGGCACTCCCGCATCATGTCCGCGAACGTGTCCACGTGCCCCGAGGCCTTCCAGATCTGCGGGGCCATGATGATGGTGGCGTCGAGGCCGACGACGTCCTCGCGCAGGCGGGTCATGGAGTTCCACCACAGCTCCTTCACGTTGCGCTTCAGCTCCGCGCCGAGCGGGCCGTAGTCCCAGAAGCCGTTGATGCCGCCGTAGATCTCCGAGGACTGGAAGATGAAGCCGCGGCGCTTGCAGAGGGAGACGATCTTCTCCATCCGCTCGTTTTCTTTGGGTTCGGCCATGATTCGGGGGCCGGAGCCTTTCCGTACCGCGGCGGCGGTGTCAAACGGGGCGCCGGGCGGGCCTGCGCCGCCGGCCGCCTCCGGGACCACGCCTACCGTCCCAGCAGGTGGGCCAGCCGCTCGCGGTAGTTGCGGCTGAGGGAGAGCTTTGTGCCGTCACGCAGGATCACCGAGTAGTCGCCGTGGAACATCGGCTGCAGTTCCTTGATCCGGTCCAGGTTCACGATGGTCGAGCGGCTGATGCGCACGAAGCGCTCCGGGTCCAGACGCTGCTCGAGGCTGTTCATCGTCTCGCGCATCAGGTGGCTGTCCCGGCCGACGTGCAGGTTCACGTAGTTGTCCGAGGCCTCGATCCAGTCAATGTCCGCAAACTTCACCAGCAGCACGCGGCCGTCCGCCTTCACCGCCAGCCGTTCCGCCCGGGCCTCGGCCGCGGCGGGCCGGGCGGCGGCCAGCAGCGCGGCGAGCTTCGCGTTCAGGTCCTCCCCCGCCCCGCGCTGCGCGAGCCGCGCGCGCGCGCGCTCGACCGCGGCCGTGAAACGCTCGTCGTCGAACGGCTTCAGCAGGTAGTCCAGCGCATGGACCTCGAAGGCCCGCAGCGCGAACTGGTCGTAGGCCGTGCAGAAGACCACCGCCGGCGGCGCGTCCGCCCCCAGCTCCCGCAGCACGCCGAAGCCGTCCAGCTCGGGCATCTGCACGTCGAGGAAGAGCAGGTCCGGCCGGTGCGCGCGCACGGCCTCCACGGCCGAACGCCCGTCGCCCGCCGTGCCCACGAGTTCCACGCCCGCCCGGCCCGCGAGCAGGGATTCGATCCGTTCCCGGGCCAGCGGCTCATCATCCGCAATCACCACGCGCATGGCGGCAGGCTACGCCGCCGCCCGGTGGGAAGCGATGCCCGGAATGCGGGGCCGGTCCCGGCCGCCGGAGCCGGGGCTTCCCGTCCGGCCAGTCCGTCTGCTTGACTCACCCGCCGCATGACGAAGACAGCCTTGCTGTTTGCCGGCCAGGGCGCCCAGGCGGTCGGGATGGGGCGCGAGCTGGCGGAGCACTTTCCCGCCTCGCGCGAACTCTTCGACCGCGCCAACGCCGCGCTGGGCTACGACCTCGCCCAAGTCTGCTTTGCCGGACCCGAGGCCGAGCTGCTGAAGACCGAGAACGCGCAGCCGGGCATCTACCTCGTGAGCTGGGCCGCGCTGGAACTGCTGCGGGCGCGCGTCCCGGGACTGCCGTTTCACGCCACGGCGGGGCTGTCACTCGGCGAGTTCACCGCGCTGGCCGCGGCGGGCGCGCTGGCGTTCGAGGATGGCCTGCGCGTGGTGCGCGCCCGGGGTCGCTTCATGCAGGAGGCCTGCGAGGCGACGCGCGGCGGCATGGCCGCCGTGATCGGCCTCGACGAGGGCCCGATCCGCGAGGTCTGCGCCGCGGCGGGCGTCGAGCTGGCCAACCTCAACTGCCCCGGCCAGCTCGTGATTTCCGGCGACGCCGACGGCATCGCCAAGGCCGTGGAACTCGCGAAGGCGCGCGGCGCGAAGAAGGCCATCCCGCTGCCCGTGGCCGGCGCGTACCACTCGCGCCTCATGGCCTCGGCCCAGCCAAAGCTCGCCGCCGAACTGGCCCGCATCCAAATCCACACGCCGCAGGTGCCGGTGATTTCCAATGTCACCGCGCAGCCGCACGGCGGGCCGGAGGAGATCCGTGCCCGGCTGGTCGAACAGGTGACTTCCTCGGTCCGGTGGGAGGAGGGCATCCGCCACCTGGTGGCGCAGGGCTTCACCCGGTTCATCGAGCTGGGGCCGGGAAAGGCACTCTCGGGATTCATGAAGCGCATCGCCCCGGAGGCGCAGGTGTTGAACACGGCGGACGCCATGAGCCTCGAGGCCACCATGAAGGCGCTGGCGGACGCGGGAAGCTGAGGGCCGTTTCCATCCGCACTGGCCGATGGCCAGTCGCCGGATGAAAAGGGGCCGGCCCCTGCGGGCCGGCCCGGGATGCAGGTTCGGCTTCCGGCCTACTTGGCCAGCGCGCGGTAAAAGCGTATGGCGGACCGGCCCTCCGTATCCTCGATGAACAGCAGCGCGCCGGACATGACCTGCGTCGCGACCGGACGCCATGTGCGCATGTCCGCCGAGGCCTCGAGCGTGTAGCTGCGGCCGGACTGGCCGAGCACCTTCACGACCATGCCGCCACCGGCACGCGGGGTGAGCGCGAGTGTGGGCGCCGGCAGGGCGCCGGTCGGGACCGTGACGGCCGCGGGCAGGTCGAGGTTGTCAATCCACGCGGCGTCCTGGCCGCCCACGAAGTTGCGGTCGCGGGCGTAGCGCCATTCAAACCGGTGGCGGCCCGCAGTCACGTTGAACGTGTGCGTCTGCCATGGCACCTCGCCGGCCCATTTCGCCACCCGCGCCCCGTCCACCCAGAACTCGAGCCAGTCCCAGTCCGCCTCGCTGCTGACGCGGTAGTCGAACGTGCCCGCGCCCGGGCCGGTCTCGTAGTCAAGGATCAGCCGGCTGCTCTGGGAATGGCCGATCAAGCCGGAGCGCGCGGAGAACCGGCCGCCCGCCGCCGTGACGTCCGTGATGGTCCATGCTGCCTCCCCGCCGAACTGCCAAGGCAGGCCGCCGAACGAACCGCCCTCGAACGTCTCAAGGTACTCCCGCGGCCGGAAACGCGCGGTGAGCACGTGGTCGCGGTCCATCAGGAGCTGGAGCGGGTTGTCCGCGGAGGCGACGGTGCCCTCCCACTGGACGAACTCGTAGTCGCGTTGCGGCGTGGCCGTGACGGTAACCACGGAGTTCGTCGGGAATCGCCCTCCGGCCGGCGCCACCGTGCCACCGTCCGCGGGCTGCACTGCAAGCAGCCAGCTCGTGGGCGGCGAATCATTGTCGAGGATGGTCACCACCACCTCGCCCTGAGTGCCCACCGCCAGGGGAGGCGGCGACGCCCCGGTGATCGTGACCGTGAAGGTCTCGGCATCCTCCAGGACGTCATCGTCCAGGATGGCCACCGCGATCTCCACGCTTTCCACGCCGGCGGCGAACTCCACGACGGCCTGCGTGGCCGAGTAGTCCTCGCCAGTGCGGGCGGTGCCGTCGGCGGTCTCCAACTGCAACTGGGCGGCAACCGAAAGGTCGCCGGTACGGCGGAGCGTGAGCACGACATTCGTGGCACCTTCCTCCACCTCGGCGTGCAGCACGGTGAAGGCCACGGCCGCCTCGTCGTCCACAATGGTCACGATGGCGGCCGAGCGCCGGCCGAGGTTCACCGCGGCCGCGTTGGTGAGGTCGAGGCGGAAGGTCTCGTCGCCCTCGGCCAAGGAGTCCTGCTGGATGGTCACGGTGAAGGTCGCGTTGGTCTGGCCGGCGGCGAAGCGCAACGTGCCCAACGTCGCCAGGAAGTCGCCCGGATCGCCGGCGGTCCCCGGGGCGGCGCGGTAATCCACCGTCGCGGCCTCCTTCGCGGAACCGCTGCGGAGCACGTCCACGACGATCCGCCCGGCGCCTTCGCCCACCTCGTAGGCCGAGGCGCTGAACTGGACCTGGCCCGAGAGGAACTTGTCATCCCCGTGGATGCGGGCGATGCGGCGACGGGGGAGGCCGTTCACCTCCGTAAACGCGCCGCCAATGAAGAACGCACCGTCGGCCTGCAGCGCGAGGCCATGCACGGCGCCATTGGCTCCAGGGCCGGCGAAATCCGCGTCCACCGTGCCGTCGGCTGCGAGCCGCGCGAAACCCCCACGGACCTCGCCGTCCACGGTCCCGAAGCCGCCCGCCACGAGCACCCGGCCTTCGCCGCCGTCGGCGACCGCGAACACGGGCCCGTCCGGGCCCTCGCCCGGATCGAACGTCACGTCCACCGTGCCGTCGCCATTCAGGCGGGCGACACCCCGGCGGGGCAGGCGGCCGACTTCCGTAAACGCGCCGCCGAGCAGGATGCGTCCGTCTGACTGCACGGCGACGGCGTGGACCACGCCGTTGGGCGAGGCGCCCAGCCACGAGGCGTCCAGCCGGCCGTCCACATCCAGGCGGACGAGGTGGTTCAGGCCGGAGCCGTCGTAGTTGCGAAAGCCCCCGCCGACCAGCGACCGGCCGTCGGCGTCGGCCGCCAGGGCGCGCACACCGCCAGCCGCACCTGGGCCGGGAAGGAAGTCCGGATCCAGCGAGCTGTCCGGGCGCAGCCGCGCGACGCCGCCGCGGGGCTGGCCACCCACGGCCGTGAAGTCACCGCCCACCAGCGCACCTCCGTCCGGCAGCGCGGCGAGGGCGCGCACGACACCGTTGGGTGCGGGAACGTTTGGGCCGGGCAACGAGCTGCCGTCGGCCTCAAACCGGACGAGGAAACGCCGCGGGACCTGGCCGGCGTTGGTGAAGGCGCCACCGGCGAGCACGCGGCCGTCGCGGAGGACGGCGAGGGCGTAGGGCGGGCCGTCCAGGCCGCGGCCGGGGTTGAAGCTGTTGTCCACCAGCCCGTCGTTGTGGAGCCGGGCGACGCGCGGCAGCACGGTGCCGTTGACGGTGCTGAAGTCGCCCGCGATGACGACCTTGCCGTCCTCCTGCACGGCGACGGCACGCACCAGCGCGTCGGCGCCGAGGCCCGGATTGAAGCCTTCGTCCACCTCGCCCGGCGCCTCGTTGTCCTTGATCGTCACGACGGCGGGGACGTTGGTGCCGAAGGCGATGGTGCCGGTGCCCGGCGGGCTCGCGAGGCGCGGGTTGAGCAGCGCTAGCAGGAACCGCTCGTCCAGCTCGCCGGCATCGTCGTTCAGGATGCGGACGGCGATGACCTTGTTGGTCTCGCCGGCCAGCGCGATCACGGAGCCGCTGCCGTCGGTGGCAGGCTCGGTGCGGTCGCCGAGGAAGGTGAGCGTTCCAGTGGCGGCCTCAAAGTCCGCGCCGGCCACGGCGGTGAGGTTGCTCGACGCGAAGTCCACCAGCATCGCCGGGGCGGTGAAGCCGCGGCGGCGGACGCTGATCTCGATCACGCCGGCATCCTCGTTCACCTCCGGGTTCGCCAGCCCGAACTCGATCAGGGTGTCGTCGTTCTCGATCGTGAGGACCAACGTCACCAGCGGAACGCCCGAGGCGTCGGTGAGGACGACCTCGAACTGCTCGTCTTCCTCGACTTCCGCGTCGTCCAGGAACGGCACACGGAACTCCGCGGCCTCCTGCCCGGCGGCGAACTCGAGCACGCCCGCGGGCACCGGCTCGTAGTCCGTCCCGGACGTGGCCGTGCCGTCCTGGGTGAAGTAGAGCAGCGTGAGCGGCGGCGTGGCGTCGCCGCGCCGCCGCACCGTGAAGCGGGCCCCGTCGCCCGCCTCGAAGTCGGTGTCCTCCGCGGTGATCTCGAGGTCGGCCGGCGCGCCATCATCGTCTGCGATGTGGAGCGTGGCCGTGCTCTGCCCGCCGAGCGGGAAGAGGCCTGAGGCGCGGGAAAGGCGCAGCCGGACCGTGCGGTCGCCGAAGTTCCGGTTGGTGTTGTTGATGAGCGGGACGGCGAAGGTCTTCGTCAGCTCGCCCGGGGCGAATTCGAGCAGGCCGCTCACGGGCAGGAAGTCGCCCGTGGACGGGTTGTTCGTGCCGCCGGGCACGGCGGTGCCGGCCAGCGCCTCGTAGGCGGCCACCGCCGCGGTGGTCGTGTCGCTCGTGCGGCGCACGAGGATCTCGGCCACGCCATCCGCCTCGTTCACGTAGTGGTCGAGCGCGGTGAACTCGATCGTGCCATCGTTGTCCTCGATTGTGATCGTGGCCGCGACCTCGCCCAGGGCGTAGCCGGGCGCCGCCAGCAGGGTGAGGCGGATCTCCTCGCGGTACTCCTGCACGGGATCGTCAAGGGGCACCACCGGCAAGGTGACGCTGGCAACGCCCGGGGCGAAGGTGACGAAGTTCGGAAGGGCCGCGAAATCGCTGCCCGCCACGGCCGTGCCGTGGACCTGAAGGACCACCGTGGCCGGCTGCGCGGTGCCTCCGGTACGGCTGATGAGGAACGCACCCGACGACCCTCCCTCGCGAAGGATGTTGGTGCTGGCCGCCACGCTCACGAGGCCGCGGTCGTTGTCGCGGATGGTGAGCGCGTGGACGAGGTACACGTCCGGGAGGCCGTTGAAGCTCACGTCGGCGGGCGTGCCGCCAGGACATTCACCGACCACGTCCGGCTGGCCGTCACCGTCGGTGTCGCAGGCGTCAAACACGCCGTCGGCATCGGTGTCGATGGGATCGCCGGGACCCGGTTCGGCGGGCGCGTTGGTGGTGCCGGCCAGGCGGAGGCGGACCACGACCGTTTCGTCCGTCTCCAGCAGCACGTCCTCGGTGATCGTCAGGGGAATGAAGACCACGCGGTTGATGTAGGGGTCGTCGGAATCCGGATCCACGTAGGCGAAGGTGACGGTGCCGGAATCAAGCACGTAGTCCACGCCCCGCGCTGCGGTGCCGCCGAGCACGTCATACTCGACGGTGATGATGTTCTCATCGCCCTCGGCGGGGTTGGCGCTGACCTGGACGGCGAGGTTGACCTCGCCGGCGGATTCGGGCGCGGAGGAGGTGAGCAGCGCGAAACCGACCGCGGGCTGGGCGCCGCCGTCGTCATCTTGGATGGCAACCGCCGCCTGGCCGGGTTCACCAATCTGATAGGCGGGGTCGGGAAGCAGCTCGAGCACGGCCAACTCGTCGTCCTCGCGGAAGGCGTCGTTGATCGTGGTCAGGTCAATGTTCACCCCGGCCTGGCCGGAGGGGATGGTGACGCTGCCGCCGCTGGCGATGAAGTCACCCTGGTGCCGTGCCGTGCCGCTGAAACGGTAAATGACGGTCAGCGCGCCGGAGGTCGGTGACCGCGTGATGCGGAACTGCCCGCCCTCCCCACCCTCGACGGCCTCATTGTCAGGCGCGGAGACGGTCACGGTGGGTGTCTGCGCGTCGAGGATGGTGATGACTGCCCGCCCGGGCTGGCCGAGGTTGTAGAGCGGACTATCGCCGATGGTGACGACGATCGTTTCGTCGCCTTCGCGGACGCCATCACCCAGGACAGCGATGCCGAGAGTGGCCGCGGCGGCCCCGGCTGGGATGGTGATCTGGCCGGCGGGCCGCGCATAGTCTGCGCCCGCGGTGGCGGTGCCGGTGAGAAGGTAGTCCACCGCCAGCGGGAAGGTCAGGTCGCCCGAGCGCTGGAAGCGGATGCCACCGGTGCCGCCGGCCTCGGCAGCGCGCGGGGCCACCGCGTGGGCGGTCACCACCGGGAGGTCGTTGTCCACGATCGTGACCAGCGCGCTGGACTCGCCGATCGTGTAGCCGGGTTGCGCCACGAGCCGGATGAGGACCGTTTCGTTGCCTTCGACGTAGCTGTCGGAGCGGGCCTCGACGCGGAGGAGGGTGAAGTCGCGCCCGGCCGGGATCACGACGTTCGTGGCCAGGGCCCGGTAGTCCTCACCCGATGTGGCGGTGCCCTCCACGAGGAGTCGGACCGTCAGTTCCTCGCCGACCGGCGTGCCGAAGCGCGTGAGCAGCACGACGGCGGCGTCCTCGGCGTTCTCGGAGGTGGCGCTGTCGAAGGCGACGAGCGAAACCACCGGCTGCGCGGCCGGGCGGTCGTCGGTGATCGTCAGGTCCGCGGTGGGGGAGTGTCCCAGGCGGTACTCTGGGCGCGTCTGGTGCCAGCGCTCCGTCCCGTTCACCGTGCGGCGTTCCCAGCCGGGGATGTCGAAGTAGTTCGTGGACTCCGCGTTGGTGACGACGAAACTGACCGGGTACGCGATGGTCAGGTGCAGCTTCTCGGGCCCCTCGGTTTCCCCGTCGGCCAGCGGCGTCAGCGACACGTCCACGCCCGTCTCGCCGGCCGGGATGTCGGCGTAGAAAAACTCCAGCGGGATCGCCGCCGGGCCGAACACGGTTTCCACGGTGTTGGTCTGGACCTCGAAATCGGGATAGGGCTCGAGGTCGTCCGCGTCCGCCCCGGCGAGGCGGAAGAAGACGCGCAGCACGTCATTGGTGGCACCGTCACGCGTGAGGCGGAAGACGCCCGGCGTGCCGCGGCCCTCGTCCATGTCGGCGACCTTGGCGGCCGTGACGCGGGGCGCCGGCTCGGCGATGAGGTCGGCGCGGGTGCCGCTGAAGCGGTCGAGCTGGAACGGCAGCGAGAAGTTCAGGGGCTCGACGACATGGCCGTATTTATGCGCGGCGAGGTCGTAGGCGCCGTTGGTCAGGCCGACAAGCGTGTAGGCGCCGTCGCTGTCCGTGAGCGCGTGGGCGTAGCCGGGAGCGTAGAGCGAGTTCGTGCCCTCCAAGCCGTTGTGGACCCACACGCCGGCGAGCGGCTGGCCGGCATTGTCCACCACCTGGCCCGTGACGCGCAGCGTGGTCACCGTGCCGACCCGGACGACCAGATGCTTTGAGGTCACGCCACCTTTCAGGTCGCTCACCTCGACGCGCACGACGTAGTCGCCGGGGGCGCCCCACGAGCGGGAGGCCGTGGCGGCGTTGGGGGCGGTGTCCAGGTCGCCGAAGTCCCACCAGTAGGCGAGGCGGTCGCCGTCCTCGTCCGTCGCGGCGGCGGTGAACACCACTTCCTGGCCGGGTGCCACCTGGAGCGCCGCGGCCTCGAGCGTGACGGCCGGCGGGCGGTTTGACGGGAAGGGGCCGCGGTTCACCACCACGTCCACCCAGCCGGGCAAGGGGCCGAGGTCGGGGTTGGCCGGCGGGTTCGTATCCACGATGCTTGCGCCCACCAGGCCGAGGCCGAAGCTGGCGACGGGGGTGACAAAAATCTGCGCTTCCTCGTCGGCGAAGGTGCGGCCCACGCCGAGGCGGGCGTCCTGGAGTTCGGCGGGCGTGCCCGGCGTGGTGTCGAGCAGCTCGGTGTCGCCGAGGGACTGGTGCCAGCCGTTCCAATGCAGTTCAACGCCGGGGCGGCTGTTGAAGCCGAGATTCACCGCCGGGTTCTGCCGCACGCTCAGCCAATAGTTCCGCTCCGGGTCCTTGCCGACGGCCAGCGCGTACTTCAGGCCGCTAAAGAGCCGGCCGGCATCGTGGGCATACAGGCGGTGCTGCCCGTTGGTGGCGACCTCGTGCAGGTTGTCCACGGGGATCCACGACAGGTAGAGCTTGTGCAGGGCGTTGTACTCCCCATCCGGCGCGGGGCCGCCGCCCATCACGTCATACGGGTCGCCATACTCGATGTCGTCGCCGGGGCCGATCACCGAATCGAGCCCGACGCGGCTCGCGCTGTCGAAGGGCAGGTTCTGCGTGTCCTCGGGCAGCGGGGGGCGGGTGGTGCGCCAGAAGTTGGCATGGGCCAGCCCCAGGTTGTGGCCGAGCTCATGGATGATGACGCCGAGGCCGGAGCCCTGGAGCCAGGCGCCGCGCCCGCCGACTGCGCCAAGGCCGCCCCACGTGAAGCCGGGCACGTTCTCATGCCGGACCATGTCGAGGTCGTAGGCGGTGAAATCAAACCCGGCCGCGGCAGTCGCCGCCCGCGCGTCCTCGAGCAACGCGCCTGGCCCGACGGCGGCGTAGTACATCTTGGGCTGCGGCAGCGTCACCAGCGGCCCGACGGTGGTGGCCACGGAGAGCTGGTTGTAGGAGGCGCGCACGAAGTAGTCGTTGGCCGCGCTCATGACGTCGTGGGCCTCGCCCTCGGTGATCGGTTCACGCGGGTCATCCGGGAACTTCACGCGCATGAAGAGCAGCGTCTTGCGGCCGAGCGTCCACTCGGGGCTGACCGGCGGATCCGTCGGGCGGCGGAACCCGCTGTCCGCCGCGGCCAGCCGGCGCAGGAAGCCCGCCGTGACCGTTCTGTTGGCCAGCACCGTGAACTCGCCGCCGTGCTCCACCACGACGCGTGTTGCGGCGTCCGCGGTGCGGCCCGTGAGCGCGCAGCGCGCGTCGGCGGCAATCCGGCCCGCCGCCGCCAGCGCGTCGGCCTCCGCCCGCTCCAGCACCCGGCCCGCCTCCTCGCCGATCGCCAGCACATCGTCCACCGCGATGCCATGGATGGCCAGCTGCCGTACCGACTGCTGCTTCACGCGGCGCCCGTACACAAAGGCGCGCCACGTCCGATCCTCGGTCTTGAAATAGCGCAGCATCCCGCCCTGCGCCTCGCGCCGCCACGGCGCGTCCGCGAATGCGCACAGCACCATGAACTCGCCCGCCGCGCTCACCGGCTCCTCGAGCAGCGCCACCACCTCGGCCGGCATTGTCTGCCGCACGGACCAAGGCACCGCCGCGGCCAGCGCCCGCGCCGGGTCGGCCGGGATCAGCGCTCGCAGCACCTCGCGCCGCGCCGTGGCCAGCGCCACGCCCTCATCAAGGCTGACCGCCCCGCCGGCGGCAACCTGCCGCGACCAGACATCAAACGCGGCGAACACCGCCGCCGGGGCATCCTGCGGCGTCGGGCGGGCAGCCGCGGCGGCCACGGGCCCCGCGGCTGGCCCGGCCGCCACGGACTCGGCCGAGCCCGGCGAGGCCGCCCGTTCCTTCACTGGAACGGGGGCCGCCGCCACCGCCTGCAAGTCGGCGGAGCGTGGGGCGACCAAAGGCCCGGACCTCCGGGCGGACGCGATGATGAGCGCGAGAAAGGCCGTGGCGACGATCAGACCCACGGCGAGGTATCGGCGTTGCATGAGGAAAATTGCGGAGAACCAAACGGAACGGAATTAACGGCAGGGTGCTCCCCGGCCCATCAAGTGTCAACGGGACCCCTGTGACGGGCTGGTTGCAGCACCCCGGCCGGGTGACAGGTAGCCGGCCGCACCAACGCGCGGAAGTGGGCGTCTGCCCGCCCACCCCGGCCTCACAGCACCGGCCCCAGCAGCCGCGCGGCCCGAGCCGCCACCTGGAAGGGGTAAGGGCGCCGGCGCAGCTCGTCGCCGCCCACTTCGTCGCTGGCCGCAAAGTCCGCCTCGAACATCGCCGCCACGTCCGCCGCCAGCCGCGGGCAGGCCGCCGCCATCGTCAGCTCGAAGTTCAGCCGGAAGGAGCGGTTGTCGAAGTTCGCCGTGCCCACCGCGGCCAGGGCGTCGTCCACCAGCACCACCTTGCGGTGCAGGAAGCCGTCGTGCCGGCGGAAGACACGGATGTCCGTGCCCCGCAGCTCGTCCAGGAAAGCAAACGCCGCCAGCCACACGATGCGGTGGTCCGGCCGGCCCGGCAGCACCACGCGCACGTCCACGCCGCGCAGCGCCGCCAGCCGCAGCGCGTCCTCGATGGACTCGTCCGGCACGAAGTACGGCGTGGCGATCCAGAGGCGCCGCCGCGCCATCCCCAGCGCGTGCAGGAAGAACATCGTGCAGCGCTCGAACTCATCCGTCGGCCCCGTGGCCAGCGGCAGCACGGCGGCGTCCCCGGCGGGCGCGCCGGGCGGCAGCGGCTCGATCACCTCGCGCGTGGCCCAGTACCAGTCCGCCAGGAACGACGCTTGCGCCGCCGCCGCCGCCGGCCCCGTCACCTCGACGTGCGCGTCGTGCCACGGGCCGAGCGGCCCCTCGCCGAGATACTCCACGCCGATGTTGTTGCCGCCCACCAACGCCACCCGGCCGTCCGCCACGAGCAGCTTGCGGTGGTTGCGGAAGTTCACCTGCCACCGGTCCGCCCAACGGCGGCTGGTCCGGAACCGCGCCACCCGCACCCCGGCCGCGGCCAGCCCGTCGTCGTACTCCCGCGGCAGCCCGTGGCAGCCCATGGCGTCGCCCAAGAAATGCACCCGCACGCCGGCCCGGGCGCGCGCCGCCAGCCGCGCCTGCACCTCGCGCCCCAACCGGTCGTCGCGCACGATGAAGCTCTGCACCAGGAGCACGCGCTCCGCCGCCGCGATGGCCGCAAACATCGCGTCGAACGTCTCGCGCCCCGTCGGCAGCAGCCGCACGCGGTTGCCCGCCGTAAATGGAAGTTCGGCCAGCCGCTCGATCGCCAGCACCTCGGCCGGCAGCGCGGCGGCGCGACCGGAACGCAACCCGGCCAGCAGGCCCGCAAGCTGGGGCCGGTGCTCTCGCCGGGCCCGCGCCAGCGCGTCCGCGTAGCTCTGGAACTTGAACGTCCGCAGCAGCCAGTACGCCGGCAGCGCGGCCGGCGGGAACAGCAGCAGCGAGACCACCCAGCCGATCGTCCCCTCGACCGTCCGCGTGCGGCCCAGCGCGTGCAGCGCGGAGAGGAATCCGGCCACGTAAAGGGTGGCCGTCAGCAGCACGCCCGCCACGGCGAGCACGGTGGTCGTCAGCGCCGGCACGGCAGGTTCAGGCCGGAGGCTTCGAGACCGGGGCGGAACGGCCGGGCGCGGCCTCCGCACGGTTCCAGGTCGATGGGCGGCTTCATGTCTCCGCACCGACCCTCCCGCCCCGGGAGCGGTCCCGTCGAGCCTGATGCGGGCTCTGTCCCCATCGTCCCCGCATTCCCGGGCTTCTCCTTGACCCGGTTGAGCACGGGAAACGAGGAGCGGCGATGAACAACGGCAGCCGAAGCGGCACGGCAGCACCCGGCGGCGCCAGCGGCGGAAATGCCGCTTGGCGGGCATGCCCGAAGCTGCTACCCCGTCCTCTCAACGGGGACCATCATGACACCACTTCGCGCCCTCCTGTTTCCGGCCTTCCTTCTGTTGGCCGCCGCCGTCGCGGCCGCACCGGCCAACGACGCGTTTCACAGCCGCATCACGCTCGCCGGCACCAACGTCACCATGACCGGCAGCAACGCCGGAGCGTCGAGGCAGCCGGGCGAGCCGTGGCACAACGGCGACACCGAGGGCCGCTCAGTCTGGTGGTCATGGACGGCGCCGCAGGACGGGTGGTTCACCCTGAGCACGGCTGGCAGCACCTTCGACACCGTGCTCGCCGTGTACGCCGGCTCGAGCCTCGCGTCGCTGGAGCTGGTCGAAGTGAACGACGACGACGAGGACAGCGACCTGCTGACCAGCCGGCTCACCTTGCGCGCCCGCGCCGGCACCGCCTACGCGATCGCCGTGGAGGGTTACGACGTGACGGACACCGGCACGATCCGGCTCCAGCTCGCCGCGACGGACCCGCCGCTGGCCCCGGCCTGGCGGATGCGCGACGTGGACGGCCAGTGGGTGTCCTCCACGAACTTCGCCGGCAAGGTGGTCATCCTCGACTTCTGGGCGACGTGGTGCGGGCCGTGCCTCCAGGAGATTCCCGGCTTCCTGAGCCTGGACGCGAAGTATCGCGACCAGGGGCTGGAGATCGTGGGCGTGGCCATGGACGCCGCGGGAGCGTCCATCGTGCGCCCCTTCCTTGCCCAGCACGGCATCACCTACCACACGGTGATCTCCTCCGCGGCGGTCGAGGCGGCCTACGGTGGCATCGAGTTCCTGCCCACCACGTTCATCATTGACCGCGAGGGCGTCATCGTCGGCCGGCACGTCGGCTACCGGGACGAATGGGAGTTCGAGGCGGAAATCCTCCCGCTGCTCGCCGCGGTTCCACCGCCGCCGCCAAACCCCTCGATCGCGCGGCGGGGAAACGAACTGCTGCTCTCCTGGCCGGCTGGCGGACCGGCCGTGACGGTCGAGCGCGCGGACGCGGTGGACGGGCCGTGGGCCTCCATCATGCCGTCGCCCGTCACGACCAACGGCGTGACGGAGGCGGCGTTAGCCGCGCCGGGCCGGGGCGGCTTCTTCCGGCTGCGGCGCTGAGGCCGCCGCCGGCCGGCCGGCCAACCACCCGCGCCAGTGCAGCCGGCCGCGCGCGTCGTCCAGCAGCGAGTACACCACCGGCGTCACCAGCAGCGTCAGCAGCAGGCAGAGCGTCTGCCCACCGATGACGACCACGGCCACCGCCCGCCGCTCCTCCGCGCCGGGGCCGGTGCCGACGGCCAGCGGCAGCATCCCCGCCACGAGCGCGAGGGTCGTCATCAGGATCGGTCGCAGGCGGTCGCGGTTCGCCTCGAGGATGGCCCCGAGCCGGTC
>JBJXFY010000047.1:0-3951 GCA_046155815.1 Limisphaerales bacterium
GTCGCTCACGCGCAGTTCCAGCGTGCCGCCGTCTCGACGGGTGGCGAGGCGGATCGTGCCGCCGGACATTCCCGGCTCGATGCCGTGGCGGACGGCGTTCTCGATGAGCGGCTGGAGCACGAGGGCCGGCACCACGGCGTCCAACGTGTCGGGCGCGATGGACTCCTCCACCAAGAGCCGCTCGCCAAAGCGGACGCGCTCGATGTCCAGGTAGCGCCGGGCGAACTCGAGCTCCTCGCGCAGCGGGATCTCCGTGCGCGAGCCGCCCGCGAGCGTGAGCCGCAGGAAGTCGCTCAGGCAGCCGATCATCTCGTCGGCGGCGTGCGGGCTGCGGTGGACGAGCGAGGCGATGGCGTTGAGCGTATTGAAGAGGAAGTGCGGGTTGAGCTGCATGCGCAGCGCCTGCAGGCGGGCTTCGGCGAGCTGGCGGGAAAGCTCGATGGCCTGGCGCTCGCGGTCGCGCAGCCGGCGGTTGTGCTCGAGCCAGTGCCAGATGCCGGCCAGCAGGCCGTAGGTCAGGACCAAGAAATGGATGCGGGTGGTGATGAAGAAGCGGTTCAGGTCGTACCACGACGGGGGCGACGGCGGCGGGCCGCGGCGCGAGCCGCCACCGCCGCCTCGGCCGAAGCCCCAGCGCGTCGGCTCCAGCACGTCCGCCCACAGGACATGGGTCACGAGCGTGTGGAGGTTCGAATACAGCAGGATGACGCCCGCCACGGCGAGCAGGTGGGCCGGCAGGCTGGTTTTCCAGCGGCCATCGTTGAAGGGGAACCGGGCCGACACCCGGAAGATCACCGGCAGCAGCAGCACCCAGAGCAGCGTGTCGCGGAGGCCGCTCGCCAGCGCCGCGCTCCATGGCAACGGGCGGTTGATCGCGTTGGTGAAGAGGACCATCTGGCTGGCCAGCAGCAGGCCGATCACGCCCGCCACCGCCAGCGTGACCGCCGTGCCCCGCGCGGTGAAGCGGAAGCCTGGCTGAGGGCCGGGTCGGATCATGGAGGCAGTCAAGGGTAGCGGGCGCAGGATGCAACGGGCCGGGGACGGACCGCCAGCCCCGCGGGACGGGCCGCCGCCCGGAAGGCACGAACCCGCGCCGCCTCCCCGGCCGGCCCCGGTTGACTTCCCGCGCCCGGGCGGCGGCAGGATGGGGCATGACGACGCCCGTCCCGTCCGACGCCCGCCCCGCCGTCATCACCCTCCGCGTGGGGGAGCCGCCGCAGTTGCTGCATCCGCTCGATCCCGCCCCGCCGGCGCAGCGCGCCCTCGCGCCCGAAGCGGAGGCGTTCATCCTCGAATCCGCCCGCGAGCTGCCCGAGCGCGTGCCGCTGGCGATGGTCATCCATCTGGAACGGGCCGGCGCCGGTGACGAAGCGCCGCCCGGCGTGCTGGCCGGGGCGGTCCGCCGCTTCTTCACCGCGCGCGCGGCCCGCACCCGGACGCAGCTCCGCCGGCTCGTCCGGCTGGCGCGCCTCGGCCTGCTGTTCAGCCTCATCCTCTTCGGCGTGGCCCTGGGCCTCGGCGAAGGAATCGAGGCGCTGCTTCCCGGGCGCCGCCTCGGCGAAGTCTTCAAGGAGGGCCTGATCATCGGCGGCTGGGTCGCCATGTGGCGGCCGATGGAAATCCTCCTGTTCGACCGCCTCAGCCTGCGCGCCGAAGCCCGGCTCCTCGACCGGCTGGGCGGGATGGACGTGCGCGTCGTCAGCACGGCCCCGGCGGCGTGATCCCGCGTCGTTTCGCCTTCCGCCGACCGCGGCGGTGCGGCATGAAGCGTCTGCCGCATGAATCCCGCCCGCCGCCCCCCGCCCGCCGCCCGGCCATGGCTGCTGCGCGCGAGCCTCGCGGCGAACCTCGTGCTGCTCGTGACGTTCGCGGCGGTGGCGCGGCATCGCCCCGCCCCGCCGCCCGAACCGCCCCCGTCCTCCGCCGGCGCGCGCGCGGCCGGCGCGGCAGCGCCCACGGAAGCACCGCCCTCCACCGACGTGCCGGCCACCGTGCAGACGAACTGGATCCGGTTCACCTGGGTGCAGTTCGCCCATCCCGACCCCAAGGAATACGGGCGCCGGCTCCGCGAGGCCGCGTTCCCCGAGCCCGTCGTGCGCGACATCATCACCTCGGTGCTGGAGACGCGCTTCGCCGCGCGCGGGCCGGAGCTGACGGCGGAAACAAACTACTGGGTCACCGGCGCGGAACGCCGCGCGTACAACGAGGCTTCCGCCGCCGCGCGCCGGGAAAGTGACGCCGAGCGGACCCGCGTGTACCGCGAAACCCTCGGCACCCCGCCGCCGGAGGATTCCGAAGCGCCGCGCCTCGAGGTCGAAGTCGAGGATCTCGCGCTGGTCATCATGTTCGGCGGCCTGCCCCAGCCCGCGCGCGACCAGGCCGTCGCCCTGTATCAGGAGATGCGCGGCCTCGCCCGCGAGCTGGACGACGCGCGCGTCCGCCCGGAACTGGAACGCGAGGTGGACGAGTTCAAGCGCCGCCACGCCGAATGGGCGCGGCGCCTGCAAGGGCTGGTGGGCGGCTCCGAGCGCGCCGAGGCCGGGTACCGCGTCGGCTCGGTGTTCCTCTTTGCCGAGGACGAGGTCCGCGAGGCGCTGGCCGCGGTGGAACCCACGCCGGCCGAACTTCGCGAACTCTCCGAGGCCGTCGTGGCGGGCGACGACCCCTTCCGCTGGGAGTTCGGCGACGAGCTGGACCTCGACGAATGGGAGCCGGACGAGGACATCCTGCTGAACGCCGCGGAGCCGGGCTTCCGCGAGGTGCTCGGCGGGGCGCGCTACGCGGTGTACGACCGCGCCCGCACGCGCTTCTACCGCGACCTGCGCGAACAGGAGAAGGAGGGCACGCTACCCGCCGGGACGGCGGAGGCCGCCTACGCCACCGCCCGCGCGCTGCGCGACGAAGTTTTCACGCGCATCCACGATCCAGCCCTCGCGGACGAGCAGCGCCAGGCCGCCCGGCCCGCGGTGGAGCAGCTCTGCGCCGATGCCCGCAACGCCTTCACCGCAGCGCTCCTGGCCCTTCCGGAGGCCGACCGGGCGAAGCTCGTCGAGGCCTGGATCGGCCGCGCGACCGAGGAGCCGAAGGAGACGCGCCGATGAGCCAGCCCGACCAGCCACGCGGGACCGGCGGGGTCCAGGTCCGGCTCGACGCCCCGCGGCGCGGGAGCCGCCGGCGGCGCGTGGTGCTGGCCGTGTCGCTCGCCGCGAACGTCGCGCTCGGCTGGCTGGTCGCGGACCACCTGGGGGACGGCCGGGGCACGTCGGGCCAGTCCGACAGGCCGGCCCTGATCCAACCCGTGCGCCCGGATTGGGCCGTGCGGCCACCGGCCACGCCGAGGGCGGATGAACCGCCGCCCGGCACGATGCGGCTGGACGTTTATGAACCGTTTGCGTGGACGATGCTGCCGGCCGCGGACCTGGCCGAATTGCGTGACGCGCTGCGCGGGCGCGAGTGCCCCGAGCGCATCGTGCGCGTGGTGCTACGCGGCATCCTGAAGCGCGAGCTGGATGCGCGCGTCGAGGCGCTGCTGCGGCCGGTGCTGGACAACTTCTGGGGCTGGCTGAACCTGAACGACCCGAAGAAGATCGAGGCCCTCGGCAAGGCCATCGAGGCGGTGGAGGACGAGATCAAGGAGCGCTACGAGGCGCTGATCGCAGGCGTCGCGGAGCCGGAGGAAAAGGCGGAGGAGCGCCCTGACCCGCGCTACGCCTTCCTGCCCGAGGACAGGCAGGCGGAACTGATGGAGCTGCAGCGGCGGTTCGACGAGCGCCGGCGGGCGCTGCGTCAGGAAGGGGTCGGGCAGACAGGGGAGCAGCGCGCGGCGTGGGAAGCCGAACATGAGGCCGCCCGCAACGCGCTGCTGACGGAGGAGGAGAGGGAGGAGCTGCGGCTGCGGTTGTCGCACCGCGCCGACCGGCTCCGGCAACTGCAGGAGATCGAGCTGGAGCC
>JBJXFY010000048.1:0-5565 GCA_046155815.1 Limisphaerales bacterium
GGGCGAGTTGGGGAGGTAGCCGTAAGTGGCCGCGGCCCCGGTGTCCGCCGTCACGCCGCCGAGGCGGCCGGCGGTGTCGTAGGCGTGGGTGGCGGTGCGCTGGGCCACGCCCCCCTTCTTGACCGAGAGTGCCAGAAGTTTCAAGGCGGGCCGGTCAGGCGGTCTGAAACGCGCCGTCCAATGCGCGCACGAAGGCGGCGAGCTTCGCCTCGTCCAGCGCGCCGGCGGTGCGGAGGCCGGAGCAAACGTCGAGCGCGTGGGGCCGGACCGCCGCGACGGCCGCGGCGGCGTTGTCGGGCCGCAGCCCGCCGGCGAGGAACACGGGCCGGCCGCAGGCCTCCACGATGCGCCGGCTGAGCGACCAGTCATGCACCCGGCCGGTGCCGCCCAGCTCCTTCACGGCCAGGCGCGGGTTGCCCGAGTCCAGAAGCAAGGCGTCCACCAGCGGCGCGACGGCCAGCGATGCGGCCACGGAGGATTCGTCGAGGACGTGGATCACCTGCACGAGCCGGATGCCGGGGAGTTCGGCGCGCAGCCGGCGGAGCACGGCGGGCGCGACGGCGTCCACGAGCTGCAGCGTGTCGCAGCCGCAGCGGCGCTGCTGGGCGAGCAGCGCGTCCGCGTCCGTGAGGCAGGTCAGGAGGAAGGTGGCCACGCCGGGCGGCACGGTGCGCGCGATGGCGGCGATGTCCGCCTCGGGGATCGGCCCCGGTCCGCTCGGCATGGCGGACACCAGCCCGACCGCAGACGCGCCGTGACGGAGGGCGAGCGCGGCCTCGGCGGGCGAGGCGATGCAGCAGACCTTGAAGCGCGGTCCCATCGCGGCGTCAGCCCGGGGTGACGGCCGGCAGCGCCGCGCTTCGTTCGCCGCGCCGCATCGGCTGGCGCTGCCAATAGGTCAGCGAGCGCCAGGCCCATTCGAGCGGGCCGTACCGGAAATGCCGCAGCCAGACGGGGCTCAAGGCCAGATGCACGATCCAGAGCGCGGCCACGACGTAGTAGAGCTCGAAGCGCTGGAGCCGGCTGTGCAACCCGAGGCCATAGCCGGTGAACAGGAAGGCACAGACGACGGACTGGAGGACATAGTTGCTGAAGGCCGTCTGGCCGACCGCGCCAAGCCGACGCGTCAGCCAGCCCAGCCACCCGCGGCGGCACAGGAGCAGAACCAGCCCCATGTGGCCGCAGGCCATCGCCAGGCGGCCCACGTCGTACAGGGCGTAGGAGTAGCCCTGCACCACCGGGTCGAAGCCGGCGCGCATGACGGTGACACCGGTGAAGGTGTTGACCGGGATTCCGATCGAGTACCCGGCCGCCATGAGCGCGAGGTAGAAGCCCGGGGGACGGCGGCCGGTCAGCACGTCCAGCTTCATCAGCGCCATGCCCAGCAGCATCATGCTGAGGATGTCGAGCATCCAGTAGTGGTACATCGGGACGCCGTGCCACTCCGCCAGCAGCTCCGCGCGGGCGGCGATCACCCGGCCCGGATGACCGCGCCATTGGGCGGCGGTCTCGGCCAGCGCCTCGGGCGTCGGGTTGCGTTCCTCGAGGAGTTCCCGCCATTCGTCGCGCGCGTCCTCCTCCTCGCGGGTGAGCGGCTGCTGCTGCGCCTCCTTCGCCAGCGCGGCCTGGCCGGCCTCCATCTTGGCGCGGGTCTGCCAGCCGTTGGCGAAGTTCCAGCCACCGGTCACGAGCATCGCGAGCAGGGCGCACCCGGCCAGGCCGCGTGCGGACAGCCGCCGAAAGGGGTACAGCACCAGCCCGCAGACCGCATAGGGATAGAGGATCTCGCCCTGCCACAGCAGGTAGGAATGCGCGATGCCGAAGGCCAGCAGCCACAGCGTCCGGCGGTAGTAGAGGTCCGCCGCGTCCGGCCGGCCCTCGAGCCGCGCGAGGAACAGGATCACGCTCGCACCGAAGACGAGCGAGAAGAGGCAGCGCATCTGCCCCTCCGCGAGGACGTGCAGGCTGAACCAGGACCACAGGCTGGCGCCCGTGGCTCCGCCCGCCGCGGTGGGATTGTCGTAGGCGCCGGGATGGAGGCCGAAGCCGACGATGTTCATCAGCAGGATGCCCAGCAGCGCGAAACCGCGGAGCGCGTCCAGCGCAGTGAGGCGCTCCGCGGCGGGTGCCGGGGCGGCAGGCGGCGGGGGGACGGGCATGGCTTGTCCCGGGTACGAATTCACGCAGCAACAGTGGAGGGGGGCATGAGTCAACGGCCAGCCGGAAACCTCCCCACCGGAAACCCGGGGCGCTCGGAAGGGACGCGGCGGCATCCGGGCCTCGCTGGGACCGCGATGGTTCAAGCCATGCCGATCCGCGTCGCCGTCGGGGCGGCCCGCGGGCGGTGCGCCGGACCAGTTCAAGGAAGCGCCATCACGGCCAGGTCCAGCGGTAGGTGCGGTGCGTCACGTTGGTCGCGTCCGAATCAAGGATCACTTGCGGGCCCGGGCCGGTGACCGGCCGCCAGGGTTCCCAAATTTCCAGGTCGGCGGAGTATTCCAGGAAGACCTCGATGTCAGGCCCGGGATTCAGGGTGAATTCAAAGCCCGCGCCCGGGCGGTACCGGGGATGCCCCAGCGCGCCGGACAGCACGGTCACCTGCGCCACGCGCGAAGTCACTCCGCCGGCGAGGTTGGTGATGATGCACCACCAGCGGCCGGCGGCCGCCACGTTCACGGCGGGAAGGCGGAGCGCCGCCGAGGTTGCTCCCGGCTCGGGAGTTCCTTCGTGGAACCACTGGAGCAGGGGCAGGCCGTTGGGTTCGTAGGCGAGTTCCAGTTGGATCGGGAAGCCGGCGAGCTGCTCCGCGTCGGCCGGCTCCACCGCGATCACCGGCACGGATGGGATGATGAGCGCGGCCGGCGCGCTGGTGGACGCGCCGTGGTGGTTGCGCGCGACGGCGAAGTAGTCGCCCTCGCTGGCCGGCTGGACGTTCGGGACGACAAGGATGTTCCCGGCGGCCAGCGGCGCGCCGCCGTCCGGGCCGAACCATTCGAGCGTGACCGGCTGCGGCCCCGTGGTGGTGGCCTCGAAGCGTGCGTCCCTCCCCGGCAGCGCCTCCACGGGTTGCGGCTGGCGCGTAAAGACGGGCGCGAGCGTGAGGGCCTCGCCGTGGGCCGCGGCTGCGGCAAGGTCGAACAGCGGGGGCGTGCCCGGCGGCGGCGAGGCCGCGCCGATGCCGAGCGCAACGAACTCCCCGGCGGCCGTCAGCCCGGCCGCTGCGAAGCCGCGGGCGCTGAGACGCGTGACGTTCGTGGGCGCATAGATGGTCAGGCCGCCGCTCACCGGATTGAAGCCGAGCACACGGCCGTCACCGCGCAGGAACAGCGCGAGGTCGTCGCGTGCGGCGATGGCCGTGAGGTTCGTGGCGACGGCCGGCACGATCACGGGCTGGAAGGTGCGCGCGTGCCAGCCGACGACTCGGCCGTCCGCGCGTAGCGCCCACGCGTGCAACGCGGTGGCGGCCAGCGCCTTCAAGCCGGTCACTTCAGCGGGGAGGGCGTTGGACGTGGCGTAGTCGCCCCAGCCGACCACCGCGCCGTCCGCGCGCAGGGCGAGGTTGAAGGAGCTGCCCGCGGCGAGCGCGGTGACGTTGGTTGCCGCCGCGGGCACGGTGAGCAGGGCGGCGCTGCCCGCGCCCCAGGCGAGGACGGAGCCATCGCCGCGCTGCGCGAGGACGTGGGTGTTGCCGGCGGCGAGAGCGGCCACGTTGGTCGCGGCAGGCGGGAGGTTCGTGACGCCGGACGCCCCCCACGCGAGGAGCGAGCCATCGGCGCGGATCGCGAGGCCGGCATCGCGCGTGGCGGCGACCGCGAGCGCATCCTCGACGCCGGGCGGCGGCGTGAGGCCCCAGCCGGTGAGGTTGGCGGGGCCAGCGGGCTCAGGCGCCGCCATCGCCGCGGTGACGGGGAAGAAGGAGATCACGGAAATCCGCCGCAGCCAGAACGACTTCATCGGTGGACGGCAGACTACCCGCGTCCCCGCGGCCGAAGGCAAACCGGGAGTGCGGCGGGATCAAGCGGCGGGTGCCGGCAGGAGGCATGCCTCGAAAGGCCGCCCTCCGGCGTCAGCTCCCGAGAAACGCGGCGTGCAGCGCGCGGGCGGCGGCCTCGCCGCGCTCGAGACGGATGATGACGGAGATCTTGATCTCGCTGGTGGAGATCATCTCGAGGTTCACGCCCTCGGCGGCCAGCACCTCGAACATCTTCCCCGCGATGCCGGTGTGGCTGCGCATCCCGACGCCGACGATGGAGAGCTTGCCGATGCCCTCGTCGGCCGCGACCTGGCCGAAGCCCACGGCCGGCTGCGCGTCGGCCAGCACCTTGCGGGCCTTGGGCAGGTCGGCTTTCTCGACGGTGAAGGAAATGTCCGTCGCGGCGCGCCCCCCACCGTGGCTCGCGCTTTGGACGATCATGTCCACGTTGATGGTGGCGTCCCCCAGCGCGCGGAACAGTCGGGCGGCGCGGCCGGGCTCGTCGGGGACGCCCACGACGGTGAGCTTGGCCTGGTTCTTGTCGAACGAGACGCCGCGAATGACGACGTCCTCCATGCTGCGGGTTTCTTCTTTCACGATCGTGCCGGGATTATCGTTCAGGCTGGAGCGGACCTCGAAGACGACTCCGAACTTCTTGGCGAACTCCACCGACCGGAGCTGCATGACCTTCGCGCCGGCGCCGGCCAGCTCGAGCATCTCGTCGTAGGAAATCTCGTCGAGCTTGCGCGCCACGGGGACGAGGCGCGGGTCGGCGGTGTAGACGCCGTCCACGTCGGTGTAGATCTGGCAGAGGTCGGCCTTGAGCGCGGCGGCCAGCGCGATGGCCGTGAGGTCGGAGCCGCCGCGGCCAAGGGTGGTGATCTGGCCGGCGTCCGTGCGGCCTTGGAAGCCGGCGACGATGACAACCTTGCCGGCGTCGAGCAGCTCATGCACCGCGCGCGGGGTGATGTTCTTGATCTTGGCCTTGGTGTGGACGCCGTCGGTGACGATGCCGGCCTGGGCGCCGGTGAGGGATTCGGCCGCGATGCCCTCGGCGTGCAGCGCGATGGCGGTGAGGGCGATGGTCTGCTGTTCCCCGGTGGCCAGCAGCATGTCCATTTCGCGTTCGCTGGGCAGGCCGGTGATCTCCCGGGCGTAGCCGATGAGGCGGTCGGTGACGCCGCTCATGGCGGAGACAACAACCACGATCTGGTCGCCCCGGCGGCGGTGCGCGGCGACGCGGCGGGCGACGTGCTTGATGCGCTCGGGGTTGGCAACGGAGGTGCCGCCGTATTTCTGGACAATCAGGGCCATGGCCGATGCCGGCCGCGGGCCGGCAGAAAGGGGCGGAAGCTGCCACCGGCCCGCGGGCAAGGGAAGCGCGAGTTGCAGCGGGCGCCGCGCCGCGGATCATGCGCGCTGCGGTGCGCGGGGGGAATTTGCTTTTGACACCGTTTGAGAGCGGCACCTAGCCTGCCCCAACAGCTATGGCCGACAACGTCACGCCGCCGCCGCCGCCCTCTCCGGGCGAGGCCGCCAAGGTCCAGCCGAAGAAGGAGACGGTCCGGATTTCCCTGCCGCCGAAGCCGACC
>JBJXFY010000053.1:0-14749 GCA_046155815.1 Limisphaerales bacterium
CGCTGCTGCTCGAGGCCTTCAACCTGCTCGACGCGGACGAGAGCGACATCGAGTACTACTACCCGTCGCTGCTGGCCGGCGAGGTGCCCGGGCCGGATGAGGGCGGTTACAACGACCTCCACTTCCACCCGGCCGAACCCTTCGGGCTGCGCGGCGCGGTGACGTACCGGTTCTGACGGCGGGAACACGGCGCTTGAACAGAAACCGGCTCCGGATAGTCTGACGACCGTGCGCCGGTTCCGCGAACAACGCCTGCTGTCCCTCCTGCTCGTCCTGGCAGTGGGCGTGCTGCAGGCGCTGGGCGCGGTGCGCGGCTACGCGTGCGACTGCGCCGATGACTTCAGGGTCGTGGCCAGCCCGCGCTGTGGCGGCACCTGCCATCCCGGCGGAGCGCATCACGATCACGGTGATCACGGGCAGGCCGGCCACACGCATCAGACGGATGCCGACGGTTCTCACGAGCATCACGAAGTCCGCGGGTCTGTGGACGCCGCGGGCACGCTGAAGGCCGCCTCGTCTGAACTCACGGTCCCGTCCGGCGTCGCGGTGCTTCCGCCCGGGTTTCTGCCTTCCTTCCAGCCCGCTCCGCGGGTTCTTCCTTCCGGCTTCGATTCCGGGCCGCCGCCACCCCTGCTCGTGGCGCGCGCCGTGGTGCGACAGGTGTGAGACGCGGTTGAACCGCCGGCCCTCGCGGCCGGCTTGAGGTTCACCGTTGGGCGCAGCGCCGCTGTGCCCGTCTCCATCCGTTCGCACCATGAAAAATCCATTTCTTCCGTTCCTTGTTTTGCTGGCCCTCGCTGGGCCGTTGCCGGCCGCGTCGTTCACCGAGGACGAGGCCGTCATGCACGCGCTCCGGCACAATGCCGACCTCGCCGCCGCGCGGCTGGCGATCCAGCAGGCGGCCGGGCGCGTGACCCAGGCCGGCCGGCTGGCTAATCCCGAACTCGAAAGCGAGTTCAAGCCCAACGTCCGCGGCGGCGAGGGCGTGCTCGCCTTCGGGTTGATGCAGCGGTTCCCGCTCACCGCCCGCCTGCGCCTCGAACGGGAAGCGTCCCGCGCCGAACTCGCCGTCGCCGAGGCCGAGGTCCGTGACGCCGAACGCCGGGTGGCCGGCGAGGTCGCCCTGGCGGCGGTGAACTGGCTCGCGCTCGACGCCCAGCGGATGCTGAAGGAGCGCCAGTTGGCCAACAGCCGCGAGCTGGCCGCCGTCGCCGCCAGGGTCGCGGGCCGCGGCGAAGGTTCGGGGATCGAGGCCGTGCAGTTCGAGCTTGAGGCGCAGCAGCTCGCCGCACAGGTGGTCGAGCTTGACGCTGACCGGGCCGGGCTTGTGGGCGAACTGCGTCCGTTGCTGGGCGTGCCGGTGGCGGAGGCGATTGAGATCACCGGCGCGCTGCCCGAGTTTGCGGCGACCGGCGCTGCCGAGGTTCAACTCGCGGCGAGGCCCGATTACCGGGCCGCCCTCGCGCGGCGGGAAGCGGCCGAGCGGACCATGGCCCTGGCCCGCGCCAACCGCTGGCAGGACATCGGTGTCGGTCTCATTGGAGAACTGGACCGTTCGGACGACCATCCCGTCGGGGTCCAGCAGGACAATTTCGTCGGCCTGCGGCTCTCCCTGCCGTTGCCGTTGTGGAATCGCAACGAAGGCCGCATCGCGGAGGCGGAGGCGACGGCGCAGCGGGCCGAGCGCGAGTCCGAGGCCCTCGCCTTCCGCATCCGTTCCGAAGTCGAGGCGGCCCAGCTTCAGATGCTGGCGGCGGCGCGGCTTGATCGCGAAGTCGGCACGACGCTGCTGCCCAGGACCACGCAGTTGGAGGAACGGCTGGAAAAGCTGCGGGCCGAAGGCCAGGCCACGCTGATGGAAGTGCTCCGCGCCCGCGAGCAGCGCTTTCGCATCGAGTCCACCCGGCTGGACGCCCGGCGCAACTTCCACCGGGCGCGCGTCCGCCTCGACACCGCCACCGGGATGATCCTGCCCCATGTGCAATTACCATGAGCCAGCCCCTCTATTTGATCATCAAGGCGCTTCTGAGCGGGATTGTCATCGTGGCCGTCTCCGAGTTCGCCAAGCGCAACAACACGCTGGCGAGCGTCATCCACTCGCTGCCGCTGGTCTCGCTGCTGGCCTTCATCTGGCTTTATGTCGAGACGAGGGACACGGCGCTCATCGGCCGGCACGCCGCGGGCACGTTCTGGTTCGTCCTGCCGACGCTGCCGCTGTTTCTGGTGCTGCCGTTGCTGCTTGGGCGCGGCTGGGCGTTCTGGCCGGCCTTGGCGGCCGGCGTCGTGCTCACCGTGCCGCTTTACCTGCTTACCCTGCGGCTGCTGAAGGCGGCCCAAATCCCGCTGTGATCGCTGTCATGAATCCCCCCATTTTCACCCTCCTTGCCCTGGCCCTGCTGGCCGCGCCGTTGTCTGGCGCGGCGGAGTCCGCCAAGGCCGAACGCCTCGCCCGCACCGTCTTCCTCGACGAGATCGGCGTGAAGAACCTCCGCCTCGAAACCGTGGCGGTGGAGGAACGCGACTTCGAGGAGGTGATCTTCGCGCTCGGCCGCGTCGAGGTGCTGCCCGGCCGCCGCGCCGTGGTCAGCAGCCGCGTTGCCGGCCGCGTGGTCAAGGTGAACGCCCTGCCGGACCACGAGGTCCAGGCCGGCGATCCGGTGATCATTCTCGAAAGCCGCCAGCCCGGCGACCCGCCGCCCGAGATCACGCTTACCGCGCCGCTCAGCGGCCTGGTCACGGAGTTCGCCGTCGCGCCCGGCGAGCCGGTGCATCCGGACAAGGCGCTGATGGCCGTCGTGGACCTGCGCACCGTGTACGGCATCGCGCGCGTGCCGGAGCATCTCGCCCGCCACCTGGCCCGCGGCCTGGCCGCCACCATCCGCGTGCCCGGCTGGCCCGAGGAGGTGTGGGACGCCACGCTCGAGCACCTCGGCGCCGTGGCCGATCCGGCCTCGGGCACGCTCGAGGCCGCCTTCCACGTCCGCAATCCCGGCCTGCGCCTGCGCCCCGGCATGCGCGCCGAGTTCTCCATCGCGATCACCAACCGCGCCGGCGTGCTGGCCGTGCCGCGCGCGGCGCTGCAGGGCGACGCCGCCAGCCGCGTCGTCTATGTCGCCTCGGACAGCGTGCCCTTCGCGTTCGAGCGCGTGCCCGTCGTGACCGGCGCGATGAACGACCGCTACGTCGAGATCACGCAGGGCCTGCTGCCGGGCGACCGGGTCGTGACGACCGGGGCCTATTCGCTGGCCTTCGCCGGCAAGGGCAGCGTCTCGCTCAAGGAGGCGCTGGATGCCGCGCACGGCCACGAGCACAACGAGGACGGCAGTGAAGTCACCAAGGACCAGAAGGCGGCCGGCCCTGCGGAAGACGATGGGCACGACCACGGCGGCTCCGGCGGGAAGCTCTCGGGCCTGACGCTGTTCTCACTGATTGGGAACGGCGTCCTGTTGGTCCTGCTGGTCGTCGCCACGCTCCGGCGCAAGCCAGCGAATGAGGAGGCGCCCGCCATCCCGCCAACCAAGCCGACGAGCGGAGGAGCCGACCATGCTGAATAAGCTCATCCGTCTCGCGCTCCACAACCGGGCCATCGTGCTCGGGCTGTCGCTGCTCCTTCTGCTGCTCGGCGCGCAGACTGTTCGGAACCTGCCGGTCGAGGTGCTGCCGGACCTCACCAAGCCGACCGTCATCATCCTGACGGAGTCACCCGGCCTCGCCCCCGAGGAGGTGGAGGTGAACGTCACGCAGCCCATTGAGCGCGCCCTCCTGGGCGTCGCCGGTCTCACCCGGCTGCGCTCGAACTCCGACGTCAGCCTCTCGCTCGTGTACGCGGAGTTCGGCTGGGGCACGGACATCTACCGGGCGCGCCAGTTCGTGCAGGAGCGGTTGCAGAGCGTGCGCGGAACGTTGCCGGAGGGAGTCGAACCGTTCCTCACGCCGGTCGCCTCGCTCATGGGCGAAATCCTCCTCGTCGGCCTGCGCAGCACCAACGCCGCGGTGCCCCCGCGCGAAGTGCGTTCCCTCGCCGACTGGGTGGTCCGTCCCCGGCTGCAAAGCATCTCGGGCATCGCCGAGATCTTGAACATGGGCGGCGGCATCAAGCAGGTGCAGGTGCAGCCCGACCCGCTGCGGATGCAGGCCCACGGCGTCACCTACGAGGAGCTGGAGGCCGCCGCCCGGGAGGCCGCGGGCAACACGACGGGCGGGTTCCTCAACTCCGGCTCCACCGAGATCATGGTCCGCAACCTGGCCATGACCGTGCAGCTCGACGACATCGCCCGCACCGTCGTGAAGCGCGTCAACGACCGGGCCATCCGCATCGCCGACGTGGCCCGGGTCGAATGGGGCATCGAGCCGATGCGCGGCGACGGCAGCGTGAACGGCGTGCGCGGCGTGATCATGAGCATCACCAAGGCGCCGGGTTTCGACACGATCAGCCTGACCGAAAAGATCGAGGCCGCGCTGCGCGAGCTTCAGCCCACGATGCCCGCGGGCGTGGAGACCGTGGTCCTGTTCCGGCAGGCCGATTTCATCACCAACGCCATCGGCAACCTCAAGAGCGCCATCCTTGAGGGCGCGGTGATGGTCACCGTCGTCCTCTTCCTCTTCCTCCTGAACTTCCGCACCACGTTCATCACGCTGATGGCCATGCCGCTCTCGTTCGCGATCACGCTGCTCTCGTTCCAATGGCTCGGCATCTCGGTGAACTCGATGACGCTGGGCGGCCTCGCCGTGGCCATCGGCATGGTGGTGGACGACGCGATCGTGGACGTGGAGAACGTCTTCCGGCGGCTGCGGGAAAACGCGGCCCGGCCACAACCGCACCCCCGCCTCGAGGTCATCGCCCGTGCCTCCGGCGAGGTGCGGAATTCCATCCTCTACGCCACGCTGCTCATCATTCTCGTCTTCCTCCCGCTGCTCGGGCTCAGCGGCGTGGAGGGCCGGCTCTTCGCGCCCATCGCCATCGCCACCATCATCAGCATGGTGGCCTCGTTCGTCGTCTCGCTGACGGCGATCCCCGTGCTCTGTTCGCTGCTGCTCCGTCCGAAGGAGGGGCACGAACACCGGGACGGCCGTCTGGTCCGCGCCATGAAATGGCTCCTGGAACGCACGCTGCTGCGTCTCGGCCTGAGCCAGCCGTATCTCCTCCTGGGATTGGTGGCGCTGATGGCGGTGGGCGCGTTCTCGCTCTATCCACAGATGGGGAAGGATTTCCTGCCCGCCTTCCGCGAGGAGACGGCGCTGATCTCCTCGACCTCCGCGCCCGGCACCTCGCTCGACGAGATGAACCGGATCTCGGACGTGATCGAGCAGGAGCTGCTGAAGATTTCCGAGGTCCGCAAGGTCGGCCGCCGCCTCGGCCGCGCGGAACGCGGCGACCACGTCGTGCCCGTCTCGACCGCGGAGTTCGACGTGGACTTCCGCGAGGCCGGCGACGCGAAGAACGCCCGCAGCCGCGCCGAGATCCTCGAGGACATCCGGCAGCGCATCCGCGCCGTGCCGGGGACGTTCAGCGTCGTGACCGGCCCGCTGGCCGACCGCATCGGCCACATGCTCAGCGGCGTCTCGGCACCCGTGGCGGTCAAGGTCTTCGGCCCGGACCTCGACAGGCTGCGCGAAATCGGCCTCCAGATTCAGGCCGTGGCGAAGACGATTCGCGGCTTCGAGGACACCAGGCTCGACCAGCAGGCCACCATCCCGCAGCTCCGCATCGAGGCTGACCGCGACCGGGCCGCGGCCTACGGCGTCACGCCCGGCCGCCTCAACGAAACGCTCTCGACCCTCGTCGGCGGCCGGGCCGTGGCGGAGCTGCGCGAGGGGCAACGCGCGGTGGACCTGGTCATCCGGCTGCCACAGGAATGGCGGGAGTCGCCGGAGCGCATCGCCCAGTTGCCCATCGAGGTGCATGACGGCGAAACCGTATCCCGGCGCGTCCCGTTGGCGCTGCTCGCCGACCTCCGGGAGGCGAAGGGACCGAACGTGATCTTCCGCGAGAACAGCCAGCGCCGCTTCGCCCTCGCCATCAAGCCCACGGTGCGCGACGTCTCGTCGCTTGTCCCGAAGCTCCAGCAGGAGGTCGCCGCCCGGGTGAAGCTGCCCGAGGGCTACTTCGTGTCGTTCGAGGGCGAGTTCGTGGCCCAGCGGGAGGCCTCCCGGCGCATCGCGATCCTGAGCACCGTCGTCTTCGTCGTCATTGCCTTCCTGCTCTATGGCTACTTCCGCACGCCGTTCTTCGCCTTCCAGGTGCTGTTCGACATCCCGCTGGCGCTGGTTGGCGGGCTCGTCCTGACCTGGCTTATGGTGAACAACATCAGCATCGCCACGCTCGTGGGATTCATCGCCGTCGCCGGCGTGGCCGCGCGCAACAGCATCATGCTCATTTCGCATTACCTGCACCTGATGCAGCACGAAGGAGAACGGTTCTCCAAGGCGATGGTCATCCGTGGGACCAAGGAGCGGCTCGTGCCCGTGCTCATGACCGCGCTGGCCGCCGGCATCGGCCTCATCCCGCTCGTGCTCGCCGCCGACCAGCCGGGCAAGGAAATCCTCCATCCCGTGGCCGTCGTCATTGTCGGCGGGCTCGTCACCTCCACGCTGCTCGGCCTCGGCGTCACGCCGACGGTCTTCTACACCTTCGGCCGGAAGGCAGCGGCCAAGGCCATTGAGAGCGAATCCGGAGCCTCCCATTGAAGACTTTCCCAGCGAACTGCAGTGAACAAACACAGTTGATGAAGCGGACACTGGTCACTTCGACATTGATGACGCTGCTTTCTGCCCGTGCGCTCGGCTGCGGAGTAGATTTCTTCCTCTGCGACCCGGCGCGGGTGCCGGAGAACCTCGAGACCCTTTCCCTCACCTCGTTTCGCTGGGAGCGCTTCGGTGCCGACAGCGAGTTTGAGTTGCAGACCGGCATCGTCCATCCGTTCCACAAGCGCATCGCCTTCGACGGCTACTTCAGCGCCGGGGATGACGGCGATGGCTGGCACGCCGAGACGATCGTGCCCGGCTTGCTGCTGGACCTGACGCCGGACCTCGAAGCGTCGCGCTTCCGCCTGGGAATTTTCACCGCATACAAGTTCGCGTTCCAGGACGATGAGGATGCCACTTATCTCTCCGCCACCCAGTTCGATGCCCGCGACCAGTGGGAATCGCGCTTCATCGTGGAGACCGACCTCACGAAGAAGCTGAGACTGGTCGGCAACGTCCTGAACGTCGTTTACGAAGGTCGGGTGGCCTGGGGCTACGCGGCCGGGGCGCGGTACCTGCTTCAGGAAGAACTCTCCCTCGGCGTGGAGGCCATCGGTGATTTTGATTCGGATGGCCGCCAGCAGGTTTTCGGGACCGCCGCCTACGAACCGGTCGAGGATGTCGTGGTGCGGCTGGCCCTCGGAGCCGGACTTTCCGAGCGCGCACCCGACTTCGCCCTGGTCGCCGCCTTCACCTTCGGCTTCTGAAATCTTTCCGGACAAACCAAACCGGAAGTAACGCACAAAAACAAACAACACACACAGGCAGAAACATGAAGACATCACTCCTCACCCTCATCACCGTGCTGCTGCTCGGCGTCACGCGCGCCCACGCCCACGGCGGTGTCGAGCTCGGCCCCAACGGCGGCCGGCTCCTCGAGTTCAGCGAGAACGAAACGCTGCACGGCGAAGTCACCCTCACCAACAGCTTCTTCCATGTCGCCCTGCTGGACAAGGACATGAAGCCGGTGGAGCTGAAGGAGCAGTCACTCACCGTCACCGGCGGCGACCGGCAGAAGCCCGAGAAGCCGGAGGTCCGCAAGGTGGGCAATCACTTCGTCTTCCCCGCGCTCAAGGGCGACGACTACCTGCTCGTGCTGCAGTTCAAGGACAAGCCCTCGGCCCGCCCGGTCACCGCCCGGTTCGAGTATGACGCCGCGACCTGCTCGGGCTGCAAACAGGCGGAATGGCTCTGCAAGTGCGCCGATGAAAAGGCGGAGAAGGACGACAAGCACGACCACGACAAGAAAAAGTAACGGCTGCGGAGCCCGGTCCCAGCTCATGTCCCGTAAGGAATCCCACAGCATGAAAGCCTGCCGGATCATCATGGTGATCGGAGTGGTCGGCGTCATGCTGCCATCCGTTCGCGTGGAAGCCGGGCGTCCGCGTTCCCACGAGTGCTGGGTCGTGGTCGAATCCGTTGACCTTCACACCCGAACGCTCCTCGTCCGCCGCGGCGGCGTCCATGGGAAGCCATTGACGCTCCGTTGGCGGGAGGAGACACGCTTTACCTGCGAAGGAAAGACACTGGCACCCGCCGCCCTGCGGCCGGGGCAGCGGGCGGCCATCCGCCACCGGCAACCGCTCTTCGGGCCGTGGCCCTTGAGCCGGCTGACCGCCATCCATTGAGAACACACCTGCCGAATGAGCGCGTCCTGTTGCCCTGACGAACCAAAGTCCAAAGACCACCACGACGAGGACGGCCACGACCACTCGGGCGGCGTCGCGCGGCGACAGGTCGTGCTGGTGGCCGTGTCCGGTGCGGCCATCGCCATCGGGTTCCTGCTGCTGTGGACCAAGATGTCGCCGGGTTGGCTCAGTCAGGTGGCCTTCGCCATCGGCACGCTGACGGGCGGAGCGCTGGTCCTGCCCGGGGCCCTCGCCTCCGTGCGGCGGTTCCGGCTGGACATGAACGTCCTCATGACCGTGGCCGTGGCCGGTGCGTGGGCCATCGGCGAGGAGGCGGAGGGGGCGGCGGTCGTCTTCCTCTTCGCCTTCGCGGAACTGCTGGAAACCTGGAGCGTGAGCCGCGCCAACCGCGCCGTGGCTTCGCTGCTCGAACTCACCCCCGCCACGGCCCTGCGGCTGAAGGACGACGGCAGCACCGAGGAAACCGCTGCCGCCGAAGTCCTCGTGGGCGACCGTATCCTCGTCCGCAGCGGCGCACGCCTCCCGCTGGACGGCGAAGTGGTGGCCGGCGAGTCCAGCGTCAACCAGGCTCCCATCACCGGTGAATCCGTGCCGGTGGAAAAAGCCCTCGGCGCGACCGTCTTCGCGGGCACCATCAACGGGGAAGGCTCGCTCACGGTGCGGGTCACCAAGCCCGCCGGCGACAGCACGCTGGCCCGCATCATCCGGCTGGTGCAGGAGGCCGGCGAGTCCAAGGCCCCGACGCAGCGGTTCGTGGACCGCTTTGCCGGCATCTACACCCCGGTGGTGTTTCTGCTGGCGGTACTCACGGCGCTCGTCCCGCCGCTGCTGTTCGACGGCGCGTGGTCCGAATGGATCTACCGGGCGCTCGCCCTGCTGGTCATCGCCTGCCCGTGCGCGCTGGTCATCGCAACGCCCGTTTCCATTGTGTCCGGCCTGACCGCCCTGGCCCGGCGCGGCGTGCTGGTCAAAGGCGGCGAGCATCTCGAAAACATCGGCCGGCTGCGCGCCCTCGCCGTGGACAAGACCGGCACCATCACCGAGGGGCGGCCCGGCGTCCGGGAGATCCTCCGCCGGGGCACGCTGTCAGAAGCGGACATCCTCGCACGCGCCGCCGCTATTGACGCGCATTCCGAGCATCCGTTGGCCCGGTGCATCGTGGCCGAAGCAAAGGCGCAGGGGCTGACGTGGCCGGAGGCGACGGGCTATCAGGCCCGGATCGGACGCGGCGCGCTGGCGACCATCGCGGGCCACCTCCATTTCGTGGGCAACCACCGTCTGGCCCATGAGCTGGGACTTTGCACACCCGAGTTGGAATCGGTTCTGGCCGGAGCCGAAGCCCGGGGCCTCACCTTGGTCGTGCTGGGCCATGCTCCACACGACGGTTGTCCCGGTGAGGTGTTGGGCATCATCGCGGCGAGCGACACCATCCGCCCCGAGGCGAAGGAAGCGCTGGCATCATTCAAGGCGCTGGGGATTTCCCCCGTGGTCATGTTGAGCGGCGACAACCAGCGCACCGTGGATGCCGTGGCGCGGGCGGCGGGACTCACCGAAGCACGCGGCGACCTGCTGCCGGAAGACAAGGTCACTGAAATCCGCCGGCTGCTCGCCGCGCACAGTTATGTAGGCATGGTCGGCGACGGGGTGAACGACGCCCCCGCACTGGCGCTGGCCACCGTCGGCATTGCGATGGGCGCGGCGGGCAGCGACACGGCCATCGAGACCGCCGACCTCGCGCTGATGAAGGACGACCTCCGCAAGCTGGCCGAAGCCATCACCGTCGGCCGCCGGTCCCTGCGGATCATCCGCTTCAACGTCGGCTTTGCTGTTCTGGTGAAGGCGGTTTTTCTCATCCTCGCCTTCACCGGGCATACCAGCCTCTGGCTCGCCATCTTTGCCGACACCGGCGCGACGCTGCTCGTCATCGCGAATGCGCTGCGGCTGCTCCGCCAACCGGCTTCCGCCTAGCCCCTTGGCCAACGCGGAGGTGCTACGACGCCGGCGCGGGAGAGGGAGTGACCGGTGTCGGCGCAGCCCCGCCGCCGCCGCTGTCCACGATGATGCGCGCCCGTCTCCACGCCTCGATGAAGCGCCGTCCCGACTCGCTGTCGTCAAATTGCACGACGAGGTCATCCAAGTTTCGAGCGCTTTCCAGCAGGCTGGCCACGTCCGTCTCCAGCTCCTTCAGCAGCGCCCCGCGGTTCACGATCTGCCCGCGGGGCGTGTTCATCAGCCGGCTGAACACCTCGATGGCTGCCGTGAGCGTGGTGACGCGCGCGGCGGTGATCCCGCGTTTGCCGGCGTCGGGGCTGCTGACGACCTCGCCAGCCAGGTCGCGGATCGCGGTGGCCCGGTTCACGAGATCCTGTGTGCGCAGCTTCATGATGCCGCTCCTGGTCAGGTCCACTTTGCCCAGGCGGTCGAGGTCGCCGGTCTTCTTGAAATGGTAGGCCAGCGCGCGGGCGAGCACGAAGGCGGCATCCTCCAGCGCGGACTCCGCCGCCGCCTTGGCATCGGCCGCGCCGCCCGTGGCGGCCTCGGCCTGTGCGGCCTTGGCCAGGATGGCGGCATGGTCGGCCTGGAGTTCGGCCAAATCCGGGCCGAAATCTGCGGGCGGCCTGCCTTCCCAGACGGGCTTGTGGGCGGGGCTTTGGGCGACGCTGAGGCACGCGCCCACCATGTTGAGCTGGTTTTGGAGGCGGAGGTTCATGGGAATGACGGTTGATAGTCTCCGTTAGAATCGCAGCAAGCAAAAAATGGCACGCCACGGCGCATCTGGCTGCGAATCTGCGGGTTGTGGATTTCGCGCGGTTTTCCGAGCCTTCGCACCGTGGGCTTGCCGCGTTTTCCCCGCAGTTTAGGCCGGTTTCTCGACCGCGGATGGCGGTTCTCGCGTTTCGGCGTCTGATTTCCCGGATGTGTGCGCTGATTTCCGGCCGGTTGCGGCCTCTGGTGGCTGTGCCGTGGCTGATTCCGGGCCGTTGACGTCAGTTGCGAGAGGCTGGCCCGGTGCTGCTAGGCCGTCGGTGCCGATTTCACTTCTGCGTTTCCCGGCCGCTGCTTCTTTTCTCTCGCCCGCAGGATCGCTTGGCGGGTGGCAACCGTTCTCGTCTTCCCCGCGCTCAAGGACGACGACTTCCTGCTGGTGCTGCGCTTCAAGGCGACGCCGCAGGCCCGCGCCGTCACGGCCCGGTTCGGGTTCGACGCCACCACCTGCTCGGCCTGCAAGAACCCCGAATGGCTCTGCAAGTGCGCCGCGGAAGAGGCCGGCGGGAAGCACGACCACGACAAGCAGCGGTGGCGGCGGCTGCGCCCGGCGCCGGGAACGCCACGGCGGATTCTGTTCAGGATCCGCCTGTCCCGGTGTTGCCTTTCCTTGTTGGCGGCTTGCGTTCGGGCACGCCGGGCTTGCCGGTGCCTGTGCGCCGTGTCTAGCGTACATCCCGATTCACATGCCCCTGTCTTATTGTCGTATCGCGCCCGGGTCATCGTGGCTGGGTTCTGCCGCCGTCTTCGCCTCCCTTTCCACCGTCCACGGCCAGGAAGCCGCCGCGCCCGCCCCGGCGCCGGATGTCGTGGATTTGCCGGCGATGATCATCACCGCCACCCGCCGGGAGGAGCCCGCGCTGGAGCTCCCGTTCGCCACGGATTCCGTGCTGCGCGTGCCGCTGCGGAACGAGCAGATGGCCGCCAGCGCGCCGGAGGCGCTGCTCGAGACGCCGGGCGTCATGGTGCAGCAGACCGCACGCGGCCAGGGCTCGCCCTTCATCCGGGGCTTCACCGGCTTCCGGACGCTGCTGCTGGTGGACGGCATCCGGCTGAACAACTCGACCTTCCGCGACGGTCCGAACCAGTACTTCAGCACCATTGACGCGCTGGCGCTCGACCGGATCGAGGTGGTGAAGGGGCCGGGGTCGGTGATGTACGGCAGCGACGCCGTGGGCGGCACGGTGAACGCCATCTTCCGCGGCCCGCAGTATGGAACGGCCGCCGGCCCCGACTGGTCCGGCGCCGCGTACTACCGCTACGGGTCGGCCGAGGCGGCCAACCTCGGCCGCGGCGAGGCCGGCGTCTCGGAAGCCAATCTCTGGGGCGCGACCTTCGGATTTTCGGCCAAGGACTTCGGCGACGTCGAGGGCGGCAGCGACGTGGGCACCCAGCCTTACACGGGCTACGACCAGTGGGATGTGAACGGCTCCGCCGAATACCTGCTCGGGCCGGCCACGCGGTTCAAGTTCGCCTACCAGCGCACGGAGCAGAACGACGTGAAGCGCACGCACCGGACCATCAACGGCCTGAACTGGGAGGGCCTGACGCGCGGCACCGACCTCGAGCATTCCTTCGATCAGAACCGGCAGTTGATCTACGGCCGGCTCACGAGCACGACCCCGCGCGGCGACGAGCTGTCCGGCACGGTCTCGTGGCAGGACCAGGACGAGTACCAGTCCGTCCAGCGCGCCAACCGCACCCGCCAGGAGAACGACACCGAGGTCGGCACGCTCGGCGTGCTCCTCAATGGAGTGAGTCCGGGTGAGTGGGGCACCTGGACCTACGGCGCCGAGTACTACCGGGACTTCGTGGACTCCGCGACGCGCAACTACAGCGCCGCCGGCCGGCTCACCTCCACCGGCATCCAGGGTCCGGTCGCGGACGACTCGGAGTACGATCTGCTGGGCCTGTACACGCAGAACGAGATTCCGCTCCCGGACCGCTTCCGCTTCATCGTCGGCGGCCGGTTCAACTACGCCCACGCCGACGCCGGCCGCTACCGCGACCCGCTCACCGGCGGCCCGGCCTCCTACTCCATGGACTGGAACCATCTTGTTGGCAGCGGCCGGCTGCTCTGGAGCCCGGACCAGGCGGAGCGCTGGGCGCTCTTCGCGGGCGCGTCGCAGGCCTTCCGCGCCCCGAACCTGTCCGACCTCACCCGCCTCGACGTCGCGCGCAGCGGCGAGCTCGAGGTCGCCGCCACGGACCTCGACCCGGAGAAGTATCTTTCGCTGGAGGCCGGCGTGAAGCACGCCGGCGAACGCTGGTCCGGCAGCGTGGGCTGCTTCTACACCTTCATCGAGGACCTCATCGTCCGCACGCCCACCGGGCGGATGATCGGCAACCTCCGGGAAGTGACCAAGCGCAATGCCAGCGAAGGCTACGTGCAGGGCCTCGAGGCCGAGGGCCGCGTCGCGCTGGTCGAGGGCTTCAGCCTCTTCGGCGCGCTCACCTGGCAGTACGGCGACGCAGACGCCTTCCCCACGTCCGCGCCGGTCGAGGTTCGCGGGCCGCTCAGCCGGGTCGCGCCGCTCAACGGCCTCGCCGGCCTGCGCTGGGATTCGCCGCAGCCGCGGCTCCCGCTGTTTGCGGAGATCTTCGGGCAGATGGCCGATGAGCAGGACCGCCTGTCCGCCGACGACGCGCGCGACACGCAGCGCATCCCGCCCGGCGGCACGCCCGGCTGGGCCACCCTCAACTTCCGCGCCGGCTACGACTGGCGGGAGCGCGTGCGGCTGCACGTCGCGCTGGAGAACGCGCTCGACGAGGACTACCGCATCCACGGCAGCGGCTACAACCAGCCGGGCCGGAACTTCAAGCTGGGCCTCGAATATCGGTTCTGACCGGCCGGCCGCCGGCAGCCTCAGGCCTTCACCACCTCCATGGGCCCGTGGTCGTCGCAGTGGCCGCCGTGGGGATGGTGCAGGTGGCCGCCCACGAGGTAGTCCACGTGGTCGCCGTGCGGCACGGCCTCGTGGCCGCAGCCGGGCCCGTGGACGTGGCCCTTATCGTGGCCGCCGCAGGCGTGGGCCGGCGTGCAGGCGTCGGGATTCGCGGCGCTGACGGCGAGGCGGTGCTCGTCCACATGCCCGCCGTGGACGTGGTGAAGGTGGCCGTCGTGCAGAAAGTCCACATGGCCGTCGTGGCGGACGGCGGTGTGGCCGCAGCCGGGGCCGTGCTGGTGGGAGTGGTCGGGGTGGGTGATGCAATTGCTCATGATGTGCTCGGTGCTGTGAGTTGAGGCCGGCACGCGCCGGCCAGCGGGGAGTCTCACACGAAACGGGCGTTCACGGTCAAGGCCGGCGGGGAAATGCGAATGCAAAGCAGTTTCCTTTTGACCCGTCGGAGCCGGGCCGCATTATGCAAATGATTTGCAACTAATCCCACCATGAACCGTCGCCGCCATCTGCTCGTGCTGCCGCTCCTGCTCGCCGGCGCCCTTCACGCGGCCGCCGCCGGGGCCGTGCTGGTGGGTGTGGTCGGGGTGGGTGATGCAATTGCTCATGATGTGCTCGGTGCTGTGAGTTGAGGCCGGCACGCGCCGGCCAGCGGGGAGTCTCACACGAAACGGGCGTTCACGGTCAAGG
>JBJXFY010000273.1:0-5474 GCA_046155815.1 Limisphaerales bacterium
CTTTTATCACGGGATCATCCGTTCCGCCCGTGAGCGTGCCGTGACCTGTGGCATCACCAGCGTCATGGCGTGTGTCCATCAAGGCGTCGCCACCAGCACCAAGGACTGTGAAATGCCGTGCTCCCCGCGGAAGACCGACCTCCTCTTCGAGGTCATCGCGGAGGCTACGGCCGCCGGAACCGAACCGGTTTACCGCGGCCATCGGACCGCACCCTTGGATCATCGCTGGATGCGCGGGGGTTGGACGAGCCACTTTGAGTGGCCGGCCTCACCGGCTCCGGCCCACTTGGAGGTTTCGGGGTGGCCCCGCGCGGCAGTTCGCCGTGGATCGTGGATTTTCGCGGCCTGTTCATCCATCCGCACACGGCGGGCAAGATGAAACGGACCGACCGCCATAAGAACTGGCCATTCGCCACCGCGCTCGGGCTGCGGGTGTTGGCGGAAGGCGATCTCCGCGGCTGGCCTCACAGTCTTGATCACGAAACCCTGCTGGGAGCCTTCGAGAAAATCCCCCGCCCGCCGGAGATCATTGCCCAGCAGCCCAGTCTCGGGCGGTTGGCGCAGGGTGACGACCGCCTCGACACTGCGATCCGCGGCGAGATCAAGTTCTGGCATCCGTTGGACAAGCTCCGCATGTCCATCCATTACCGTGCGTCGCACCGGTACGTGGTGGCCGCGGGCCGCCACCCTGAAGCCGATTCGCCCGACCTGCGGACCCGGCACTCCGCCCGGGTCAGGCTCGCCGAGGAGCTTATCCCCTGCGCTCCGCTGCTGGAACACGGACTGGACGCATTGGTCTCCGAGGCGCGGGAAACGGCCCGGCGGTATGCCCCGCCGGGGTCGCTCGAATGGTTGCCGGACGCCCGAAAGAACATTATTGGCCTGTCATCATGATGATCCCCGCCACCAAACGGCTGGAGTGGCTCGCCCCGGCGGCGGAAGCCCACCTGCGCGACTTGGAGTTTGAGTTCCAAGTCCGCGAGTTCGGCGAGGAAATGGCCGCGGTCAACGGGGTGCCGCTGCGGCGGCAGTATGTTCAGGAAATCACGGATCGTGCCCTCGGCCAAGGCGTCGATCATGTTCGTTCCGCGCACGGTGTCACCCCCTAGAACCGCCTTCGATTTGCCGCCATGAACCGCCTCACCCGCCCCCAGCAAGCCGCTGCGCTCCAGCGCCGCGATGTCACCCGCCGCTGGTTCTTCAAGGACTGCGGCGTCGCCCTCGGTGCCGTGGCGCTGCATTCCCTGCTCGGGCAGGGACTCCACGCCGCCAACCCGTTCACGCCAAGACAGCCCCATTTTCCCGCCAAGGCGAAGCGCGTGATCTACCTCTTCATGGCCGGCGCGCCGAGCCATCTCGAGCTCTTCGACCACAAGCCCCAGCTCGCCAAGTTCAACGGCACGCTCCCGCCGCCCGAGCTGCTCAAGGGCTACCGCGCCGCCTTCATCAACCCGAACTCGACGCTGCTCGGCCCCAAGTTCGGCTTCAAGAAGCATGGTCGCTGCGGCATGGAGCTCGGCGAGCTGCTTCCCCACCTCGGCGAGGTCGCGGACGACATCACGCTCGTCCGCTCCATGCAGACCGACGCCTTCAACCACGCGCCCGGCCAGATCATGATGAACACCGGCTCGCAGCAGTTCGGCCGGCCCAGCTTCGGCGCATGGACCACCTATGGCCTCGGCTCCGAGACGCAGGACCTCCCGGCCTATGTCGTCTTCAGCACCGGCAACAAGGGCACCAGCGGCGGCGCCTCGAACTGGGGCTGCGGCTTCCTCCCCACCGTCCACAACGGCACCCTCTTCCGCACCGGCGCCGACCCCGTCCTCTACCTTTCGAACCCCAAGGGCGTGGACGACCCGATGCAGAAGGACACCATCGAGACACTTTCGCGCCTCAACGCGAAACGGCTGGGCGTGATGGGCGACCCCGAGATCGCCGCGCGCATCAGCGCCTACGAGATGGCCTACCGCATGCAGCACGTCGCGCCCGAGGTCATGGACCTTTCCAGCGAACCGGAAAGCGTCCGCACCATGTACGGCGCCGAGCCCGGCAAGCCCACCTACGCCAACGCCTGCCTGCTCGCGCGACGGCTCATCGAGAAGGGCGTCCGCTTCGTGCAGATTTTTCATGAGTCCTGGGACCAGCACGGCAACCTCACCGCCGACCTCAAGCGCAACTGCGAGGTCACCGACAAGGCCAGTGCCGCGCTCGTCAAGGACCTCAAGCAGCGCGGCCTGCTCGACGACACCATCGTCATCTGGGGCGGCGAGTTCGGCCGCACGCCGATGGTGCAGGGCGGCGACGACGGACGCGACCATCACCCGAGCGGCTTCAGCACCTGGGTTGCCGGCGGCGGCTTCAAGCCCGGCCTGACCTGGGGCGAGACCGACGAGCTCGGCTTCCACGCGGTGAAGGACAAGGTCCACGTCCACGACTTCCACGCCACGCTCCTGCACCAGCTCGGCTTCGACCACGAGAAGCTGACCTATCGCTTCCAGGGCCGCGACTTCCGCCTGACGGACGTTCATGGCGAGGTGGTGAAGGGGCTGCTGGCCTGATCCGCGTGCCGGCCCGCTTGTTCATCGCCGGGACGGACACCGGCGTCGGCAAGACGGTGCTGACCGCCTGCCTCACGCGCTTCCTGACCGGCGAGGACGTTGCCGTCCGCGCCGTGAAACCCCTCGCCAGCGGTGGGCGGGAGGATGCCCGGCAGCTCCGGCGGGCGCAGGGCGACCGGCCGTCCCTCGACGCCCTTAACCCGTGGTCGTTCACCGCCCCACTTGCGCCAGCCATCGCCGCCCAGCGCGAGGGGCGACAGGTGACACGCGCCGAAGTCGCTGCGTGGATTCGCGCCCAGGCCGCGCTCGCCGACCTGCTTCTGGTCGAGGGCGCCGGCGGCCTGCTCAGCCCGCTCGGCAGCGACTTCGATCTGCGCGACCTGATTGCGGACCTGCGGGCCGAAGTCATCCTCGTCGCCGCCAACCGCCTCGGCGCGCTGAACCATGTCCTGGTGTCGCTGGAGGCCCTGCCGCCCCGGAACCGACGCCGTGCGGCCGTCGTGCTCATGTCCCCGCCCCGGACCACGCTCGTCTCCCGCACCAACGCGGACTACCTTCGGGCTCGGCTGGGCGGGGCGCGGGTGATCGGGTTCCCGTGGCTGGGCAAGGACTGGCTGCGGCGACCACTTCCCGGGAAAGCGAAGCGGGCCCTGAACGACCTGGCTCGGCTTCTGGGTCTCGGTGGCCGCCGGGCTTGCATCGCCCCCGGCACGGGCCCCCACTCCGCTTGCCGTACGCCGCTTCCTGAATAGCTTCCGGGGTGACTCCCGTCCCCCTGTCCGCCGACCCGCCGGCACGTCGTTTCGACCGGGGCTTCACGCTGATCGAGCTTCTCGTCGTGATCGCCATCATCGGCATCCTCGCGAGCCTGCTGCTGCCGTCGCTGGCCGGCGCGAAGGAGCGCGCCCACGTCACCACCTGCATCAACAACCTCCGGCAAATGGGCATCGCGACCCGCCTTTACATGGATGACCACGGCGGCCGGTTCCCGCCGAACTACGTCTTCGAGATGGACTCCGCCACCCGCTTCCCGACCGGACGCATCTACCCGGCGCAGCAGGTGCTCGGCGGTCGCGATCCGCTGCCCGGCTTGCGGGACCACGCACCGATGGCGATTTGGCGTCCGCTCCATCCCTACATGGCGCCCTCGGACGTGTACCGCTGCCCACGCGACCGCGGGCAATCCATCCTGCCCTGCGACAGTCCGCAGAAGCAGGTGCCTTCCAACTTCGGCACCATCGGCAACAGCTACGACTACAACGGCGGCCAGCTCACGCTGATCTCCGGCGGCGCCTTCAAGCTGGGCAACGCCGGCGGCATCGCCGGGCAGGCCGAGGACGTCGTCGCGAACCCCGCCAAGTTCATCCTCCTGCACGAGCCGCCCGCACGGCTCTACGGCTGCCTCAGCACCGGCCCGCGCTGGTACCAATGGCACTTCAACAAGGGCCAGACCGAATTCGAGGACCCGCAGGCCGCCCCGCAGCTCTTCCGCTCGCCCGTGCTCTTCGTGGACCTCCACGTGAAGCAGCATGACTTCTCGAAGTCCCTCTCCACCGATCCGTACCACCCTTACGAGGAGACGAAGGACTGGATCTGGTACCGGCCGGTGAATCCACCGCCGGGGCAGTAGCAGGCTGCGGTCGTGCTTCTGCTCGTCCTCGTCCTCGCCTGCGCGGTGAATGGTGAACTGTGAATGGACGGCCGGATACGCCTCCCCTTCCCCGTTGTCCCTCCCGTTCCGTCTTGGAATGCTCCCGGTGCCGATGGCCTCCGCCAAGTCCGAGACCCGCGAGCTGCACCTGCGCGACCTGCCTGCCTTCCACGCCTCGCTCGTGGCCGCGCTCGCCGAGGCCGGGATGAGCGGCGCGCGGCTGCACGAGGTGTTTGAAGGCCACGTCCGCGGCGAATGCATGCAATGCGGCTCGCCCGCCAGCGGCGCGGAGCTGGCCCATGCCACCGCCGTCGGCACCGCCACCGCCGACCTCAACCCGCGCGTCGCCCGGCTCGCCCAAGGCTACTGCGGCCGGAAGGACTGCCCGTCGTACTTCTACCGGCTTTCGTTCGCTCCCGCGGAGGGCGTGGCCTGGGAGGGGCTTCTGGAGCGCGCCGACGCGCTGGGCGCCGTCCGCGCACGGGTGGAGAAGCTGGAGCAGGACGCCCAAGGCACGGCGCGGACGGCACCGGGCCGCCAGCGCATGCTGCTCGCGGCGGGCGTGCTGGCGGCGCTGCTCGGCCTGTGGGTCGTGAAGCGCCTCATCTCCGGCCAGCCGCTGCCGGGCTTCGAGGCGAAGCCGAAGTACCAGGTGGACCCTGCCTCCCTGCCGCCTCCGCCCGGCAGCCGGCCTTGAGGCCCCACTGACCCGATGCCGGAGCAGCGGGACGCCGCGGCCACGCAGTCAGGGCCATCCCTCCGGGCCGGCCGGCGCGGCCGGAGGCCACGCCCTACCCGCTGACTCCCCCGCGCCGCCACCCTTCACCATCCACCATTCACGATTCGCCACCCTCCCCGGCCGGCGTCCACGCATCCACGATCACCGCCGTCACCACGTCCGCGCCCACGTTCAGCGCCGTGCGCGCCATGTCGAGGATGCGGTCCACGCCGAGGATCAGCGCGATGCCCTCGGCCGGCAGGCCGAAGTTCACCAGCAGCCCGACGATCAGCGGGAGCGACCCGCCCGGGATGCCCGAAACCGCCACCGCGCTCAGCACCGCCAGCAGCAGCAGCAGCACCTGCTGCCCGAGCGCGAGCTCGACGCCATACACCTGCGCCACGAACAGCACCACGCAGCCCTCGTAGATCGCCGTGCCGGACATGTTCATCGTCGCCCCGAGCGGCAGCACGAAGCCGGCGACCGGCGCGGACACGCCCAGCTTCTCCCGCGTCACCTGGATGCTCGTGGGCAGCGTCGCGTTGCT
>JBJXFY010000060.1:0-7964 GCA_046155815.1 Limisphaerales bacterium
GTACGCCAGCACGAACTTCGGCCGGCTGCCGCTGGCCCGCCTGCTCGAATCCGCCGCCCGCGTCGCCGAGGAAGGCTTTCCCCTCACGCGCACCTACGCGGGCCGGCTCAAGTCCGCCGCCGACGAAGTGGCCGCGTTGAAAGGCGAACCGCCCGCGGCGCAGTTCGTCGCGTTCCGCGCGATCTTCCTGCCCGAAGGCCGGCCGGTGCTGCGCGCCGGCGACACGCTGCGCCAGCCCGAACTGGCGGCGTCCTATCGCGCGATGGCGCGCGACGGCGTGGACTGGTTTTTCCGCGGCCCCTTCGCGGCGCGGACGGCCGCGTGGATGCGCCAGCACGGCGGGTTGATAACCGAGGCCGACTTCGCTGCGTACGAGCCGAAGCGCCGCGAGCCGGTGCGCGGCACGTACCGCGGCTTCGAGATCGTCAGCTTTCCGCCGCCCAGTTCCGGCGGCGTGCATGTGATCGAGATTCTCAACCTGCTCGAAGGCTTCGACCTGAAGGCCATGGGCCGCGGCTCCGCGGATTTCGCCCACGTCGCGGCCGAGGCGATGAAGCTCGCCTTCGCCGACCGCGCGCACTGGCTTGGCGACCCGGACTTCGCGCCCGTGCCGCGCGGACTGGTCGCGAAGGACTACGCGCGTGCGCAGGCCCGCACGATCAGCCTCGACCGCGCCACGCCCGTCGCCGGGCACGGCACGCCGGCCGCGGCGGACACGGACGTTTTCAGCCGCGAGGCCACGCGACACACCACGCATTTCTCGACGGCCGACGGCGCGGGCAACTGGGTCGCGGGCACCGCCACGGTGAACACGACCTTCGGCGCGAAGGTGGTCGTGCCCGGCACCGGTATCGTCCTGAACAACCAGATGGACGACTTCGCCGCGCAACCGGGCGTGCCGAACTTCTTCGGCCTGCTGGGCGCGGAGGCCAACGCCGTGCAGTCCCGCAAGCGCCCGCTCTCCAGCATGTCGCCGACGATCGTCCTGAAGGACGGCCGCCCCGTGCTGGCCGTGGGCGCGGCCGGCGGGCCGACGATCATTTCGCAGACCGTGCTGGCGATCCTCGGCGTGGTGGACTTCGGCCTTGATCCGCTGGCCGCGCTGGCCGCGCCGCGCCTGCATCACCAGTGGCGGCCCGATGAACTGGTGCTGGAACGCGCCTTCGGCGACGCCGTCGCCGCGGAACTGCGCCGCCGCGGGCACGCGGTAGAAGTCACCGGCGAACTCGGCTCGACGCAGGCCGTCGGCCTCGGGCCGGGTGGTTTCGTGGCCGCCCCCGACCCGCGCGGGGAAGGCGCGGGCGAGGCGTGGTGAGGCAGGCAGCGCGGTCTTGCTCAGCCCCGTGCGTTCTTCTGCCGTCGCCAGCCGGCGAACCCAGCCAGCATCGCCGCTGCCGCGACTCCGGCCGCCGGCTCGGGCACGGGCGTGACCTCGAAGTTGAAGTTCCACGATGCGGTGCCTTCGCCGGTCAGCAGGTCAACAGGGTCGTTTCTCAGTGTGATGGCGCTTAGCCCCACCACGTCATAGGTGAACCCCGGCAGCAGCGTACCCGTCACGTCGAAGACGTTGCTCGCGTCGTTCACCGACTTTTCAACCAGCGTCTCCTGAACCACCGTGCTGCCGTCCCCGGGCAGGGTGATCCGCCGCAACGTCACGAGGCTCCAGGCGTCCGTGTGGAGGCGCCCGTCGTCCTGCTCCGAGCTGACCGTGCCCGTCAGCCGGTAATGCACCGGCTCGTCCACCTGGAACGCCAGCACGAAGCTGGAAAGCGTGCTGACGTCGGCAGACGCATCGGCCGTGGTCGCGGTGTAGCGGCCGTCCGCGAAGCCGCTGGCGGCCACGCTGGTCAGGCCCGATCCCACGGCGGGGCTGTTGATCCCCATCCTCCCGCTCCCCACGGTCGTGGAGGAGGTCGAGGCGATGAGATCCTGTTGGTCGCCCCAGGCCGCCTCGTCGGTGCGGGTCTCCCTGTGATCGTCGGAGTTCCAGCCGCCGCCCGGAACGCTCGGATCGCCGGCCCGGATGTGGCCTTCCAGCCAGCGCAACTGGGCTTGGGGAACCAGCACGGCAGCCCCGGCCGGGAGCAGTGAAATCGCAAGCAGGGCGTTGATGGAGAGGAAGTTGTTCATGGCTTGGCGCGTGGAAGGCAAGCCTCCCGGGAGGATCAGGGCAACTCAAAAAGGTAGTGGCTCAGTTTGCCGCGGGTGGAGCGCTGTACTCCGCACCGGCGCGGGGTTTTCCGTGCGGCGACTCGCCGGGCCCGAGGCCGACGCTCCAAACCAAGCCACTACCTCAAAAAGTGGAGCCGTCACGGCGCGGCCACCACGCGCGCGCGGTAGAAGCGGCGGAGGAGGTTGGTCGCCTCCGCGTCGGTGAGCGGCAGCGGCCCGGCGGCGCCCAGGTAGGTGGCCAGCGTGCCCCAGCGCACGAGGTCCGGTGAGCGTTCGACGCGGTACCAAAGATTTGAAACGCCGGTCAGCGTCAGGCGGAAGCCCTGCCCGGCGATCTCCTCCACCGTCTGTGGCGGTGCGGCGAGGCGGCCCTCGTCGTCCGCGAGCCGCGCGGCGTAGCCGTCCGCGCCGCCGAAGCCGGGCTGCGTGCGGGTGCCGTTCGTGCCGCCGAGGCCCCGGCCGGCCGCAAACCAGCTCCCGTCCGGGAGCCGCGCGAGCGCCGCGGCGTCATGCGTGAGGGACGCCCCATAGGATTGGTCCCAGACGGGCCGGCCTTCGAGGTCCACCCGCGCCAGCCAGCCGTCGGAGCCGAACGGCTCGGTGACGTGTTTCGGACTCGTTTTCGTGCCGCCCGGTGGCGACGAGGAGAAACCCGCCAGCACATATCCGCCCACCACCGCCATGCCGCGCTGAAAACCGTCCGCCAGCTCGCCGCCGTAGCTCCGGTCCCAGAGCAGCGTGCCGGAGGGATCGAGCCGGTTCAGCCAGCCGTCCGAGGCGAGCCCGACGCCGCCTTCGGGGGACCAGTTGGGGCTGGTCTTGGTGCCGCCTTCGCGCGAGAGCGAGTTGCCCGTCACCAACAGGCCGCCGTCCGGTGCGAACACCACGTCCGTCGCCCAGTCCTCGTTCCGGCCGCCGAGGCTGCGGTCCCAGACGATTTGCCCGTCGGCCGCCAGTCGCAGCATCCAGGCATCGCGCTGCCCGTGTGCCGGGCTGGTCTTGTTGCCCGTGCCCGGCCGCGAATCCGACCAGCCGGCCGCCACGAAGCCGCCGCCGCGGTCGGCTATCACCGCATGAAACTCCTCGGAGAAGGCGCCGCCGTAGCTGCGATCCCAGAGGCGGTGGCCCTGGGCGTCCACGCGCACCACCCAGGCGTCGCTCTCCCCGTAAAGCGGGGCCTCCTTGGCCGGCCCCGGCTCCGACGACGACGTGCCCACGAGCAGGAAGCCGCCGTCCGGCAGCTCGACGCCATGATCAAGCCGGTCCACGCCCAGTCCGCCGTAGGCGCGGTCCCACAGCGGCGTCCCGTCCGCGGCGACGCGGGCGACCCAGGCGTCGAAGCCGCCTTGCCGGCCCGCCGTCTTCGTGCCGCCCGGCTCGGACGCGGAACCGCCGATCAGCAGGAAGCCGCCGTCCTGAAGCGCCACCACGCGCCGCAGCTCGTCCACGCCGGCCCCGCCGTACGCGCGGTCCCAGAGCGGCTGGAGCGCGGCGTCGAGGCGCACGAGCCAGAAGTCCGTGTCGCCGTAACCGGCGGCGGTGCGGTTGCCGTTGGTGCCGGCGCCGGAGAGCGTACCGCCCAGCAGCAGCCCGCTGTCGGGCAGCGGCGCCACGTCGCGGATTCCTTCCTCGCCCGAGCTGCCGAAGACATGGTCGGTGACGGGCGGCGGCGCGGCCAACAGGCCCAGGCAGGCCGATGTCGTCGCGAGCAGAAAACAGCCGATTTTCATCGGCCGGGATGTTAGCCACGGTCCCTCCAGCCGCAATACGGGCCGGCGCGGGCCTCCGCTCACGAAACTGGCCCGCGGTGGCGAGTCCTGGCGGCCTTGCTTGACCGGAGTGATTCGGAGGAAACACGGGGATGCCGTACGACAGCTCAAGTCCGAAGGGCGGGACGTCACCCCGCAGCTTCGCCGTGATTCCGGCCCTCATGCTGGCGGCCACGTTCCTCCTCGCCGCCTGCCGGACGGCGGACGGTTGGCCGGATGATCCGCCGCTCGAGGCCGCGCGCTTCGAGGGATTCTCCGTCGCCACCGTGGCCGAGGCGGTGTCCCGCCAGTTCACGGCCCAAGGCTTCACCGCGAAGCCGCAGGCCGGTGAGGAGGAGGAACTCGTCTTCGACCGGCCGTGGTCGCGCGGCGACATGTTCCGCCACGGCGAGCTGACCGCGGACGACGGCGCGCTGGGCGGGCCGATGTGGCTCCGGCTGCGTATCCAGTTCCGTGAGGCTGGTGCCGGTGTCGTCGAGGCGCGGAGCGATTCCTTCAACCTCGCGGACCACGGCGCGGTGCTGCGGGAGGAACAGCCCCTGGCCCATCATCGCGCGAAGGAGTACGCCGACCTGCTGGCCGGGGCGAAGCGCGCGCTCGAAGCAGGCGTGGCGGAGCCGCGCGCCCCGCGGTAGCGCCCGTGTCCCGCGGGCTGCCACCGGCGTCGCGCCGTCGGCCTCGTCCCTCCATCTGATTCTCCGCCGTGGTGCGGGAAGGTGACGGGACGAGGTTCGCGGCGCGACGCCGCGAACGACACGCCGGAGGCGTGTGCTCCCCGGCGCTCTGCACCCCGCTTTTCGCCCGCCCGCTTTGCCGCTAGCCTCGGGGCCGGGCCATGAAGCTTCTCCGCGCCGCCGCCGCCGTCCTGAACCAGCTCCCGCTGGACTGGCCGGGCAACGCCGCGCGCATCCGCGAGGCCATCGCCGAGGCCCGGGCCCAGGGCGCGGGCCTGCTCTGCCTGCCCGAGCTCTGCCTCACCGGCTACGGCTGCGAGGACGCCTTCCTCGCCGCCAACACGCAGCGCCAGGCGCTCCGCCTGCTGGAGGAACTGCTCCCCGAAACCCGCGGTCTCGTCGTCTCGTTCGGCCTGCCGCTGATGGTGAACAACGGCCTCTTCAACGTCGCCGCGCTCGCCGTGGACGGCCGCCTGCTCGGCTTCGTGGCCAAGCAGCACCTGGCCGGTGACGGCATCCACTACGAGCCGCGGTGGTTCAAGCCCTGGCCCGCCGGTGTGCGGGACGACGTCGAATTCGCCGGCGCGCGCGTGCCCGCGGGCGACCTGCTGTTCGAGGTCGGCGGCGTGCGGCTGGGCTTCGAGATCTGCGAGGATGCGTGGGTCGCCGGCCGGCCGGGCATCGCGCTCGCGCGCCGCGGCGTGGACGTGATCCTGAACCCGAGCGCCAGCCACTTCGCCTTCGGCAAGATCGAGGTCCGGAAACGCTTCGTGCTCGAGGGCTCGCGCGCCTTCGGCTGCTCGTACGTGTACGCGAACCTCCTCGGCAACGAGGCCGGCCGCGCCATCTACGACGGCGAGGCCATGATCGCCACCGCCGGCCGGCTCGTGGCCACCGGCCCGCGCTTCAGCTTCGCCGACGTGCGCGTCACCTCGGCCGTCGTGGACGTGGACGCCACCCGTCTCCAGCAGGCGCGCCTCGCCAGCTTCCGGCCCGCGCTCGGCCCGGACGAGCTGACCGTCACGGACGACGACTTCCATTGGCCCGGGGCCGCGCCCGCGCTGGAGCAGCCGCAGCCCGCCGCGTGGGAACTGGCCGCGAACCTCAAGGCCGAGGAATTCTCCCGCGCCGTGCCGCTCGCGCTGTTCGACTACCTGCGCAAGAGCCGCTCGCAGGGCTTCGTCGTCTCGCTCAGCGGCGGGGCGGACTCGTCCGCCGTCGTGTGCCTGATCCACCTGATGGTGGCGCAGGGCTGCGCGGAACTGGGGCTGGAAGGCTTCAAGGCCAAGCTCGGCCACATCCGCGGCCTCGCGGAGGCGAAGTCGCCGCGGGAACTCACGCACCGGCTCCTCACCACCGTCTATCAGGCCACGAAGAACAGCGGCCCCGTGACCCGCGCCGCCGCGCGCGCCGTGGCCGAGGCCGTGGGCGCGGAGCATCACGAGTTCGACGTGTCGTCCCTGCACGCCGGCTACGTGGACCTCGTCAGCAAGGCCGTCGGCCGCGGGCTAACGTGGGCGCAGGACGACCTCGCCCTCCAGAACATCCAGGCCCGCGTCCGCTCGCCCGGCGTGTGGATGCTCACGAACGTGAAGGGCGCGCTCCTGCTCTCCACCAGCAACCGCTCCGAGGCCGCCGTCGGCTACGCCACGATGGACGGCGACACCAGCGGCGGCCTCGCGCCCATCGCCGGCATTGACAAGGCCTGGCTGCGCGAATGGCTCGTCTGGCTCGAGCGGGAAGGCCCGTACGGACTCGGCCCCGTGCCCGCGCTGGCCGCCGTGAACGTGCAGGCCCCCACCGCCGAGCTGCGCCCCGCCGAGCGCGCGCAGACCGACGAGGCCGACCTCATGCCCTACCCGCTGCTCGACGCCATCGAGCGCGCCGCCATCCGCGACAAGCACGGGCCGGTCGAGGTGTACCGGCAGATGCGCCTGCACTTCCCGCAGTACGAAGCTGCGCAGCTTGGCGCGTGGGTGGAGCGCTTCTTCCGCCTGTGGTGCCGCAACCAATGGAAGCGCGAGCGCTACGCCCCGAGCTTCCACCTCGACGACGAGAACCTCGACCCGAAGACCTGGTGCCGCTTCCCCATCCTGAGCGGCGGCTTCGAGGCCGAGCTGGCGGAGCTGCGCGCGGCGGTGCCCGCCGACCGGTAGGGCGCGCCGCTCCGCGCGCGCCGTCGGGCTGAGCGTCTACCTCGGAGAGGCTCCGCGAGCCCCGCTACAGCTAGGCTTCCTTCAGCTGCCCGCGCAGCCGTTTGGCCCAAACAGACAAGCCATTACGCAGCGGGCTCTCAGGAAAGCCTCTCAGCAGCTTCTCCGCCTCGCTGATGTGCTGTTGTGCGGCAGCCTGGCCTGTTACATCTGCGCCGACCTCCAGCTTCGCCATGCTCAGGAGCGCCCGGCAGAGTTCCAAGGTGAACGCCTCCGGGTTGGCTGCCGCCAATTCGCGACGGATCGTCAACGCCTCCTCGTACGCTTGGCGCGATCCCGCCGCATCTTGTTGTTCATGCATTAGACTACCCAGATTGTTCAGCGTTGAGGCCATGGCTGGCCGGAAAATTTCCGGGATGGCCGCCGCCAGTTCGCGACGGATCGTCAGCGCCTCCTCGTACGCTTGGCGCGCGCCTACCGCGTCCTGTTGGTCAGTTAACAGATTGCCCAGATTGTTCAGCGTCATGGCCATGGCCGGCCGGAACGCCTCCCGGTTGGCCGCCGCGAAGTCGCGGTAGAGCTTCAGCGCCTGTTCGAGCGCCCGGCGGGTCCTGCTGGTCACGCAGCAAGTTACCCAGATTGTTCAGCGTACCCGCCACACCTGGCAGGAACGACTTCGGGTTGGCAGTCGCCAGGGCGAGTCGGATCGTCAGCGCCTCCTCGTACGCTCGACGCGACCCCGCCGCGTCCTGCTGCGCGAACAGCAGGACGCCCAAGTTGTTCAGCGTCGTGGCCACTGCCGCGCGATCGTCACCAGCAAGCGCCAACATAACGGCCCGGTCGAACAACGGCCGGGCGTCGTGAAAGCGCTTCTGGTCGTAACGGAAGAGGCCGACCGTGATGACGGTGGGCAGGTGGGCGGGATCGGCCTGCAGCGCCTCGGCGAACAGCCGGTCGGCGGCGACGAAGTCCAGCCGGCTGATCTGGAGGCGGGCCTTGAGCAGCAGGGCGTCCACCGCCCCGCGGCGGACCTGCTCGGCCCGGGCCAGATCCTCGCGGATCTTCACCTCGTCCAGAATCCGCAGGGCCTCGTCCACGCGACCGTTCAGGAAGGCGCGCTGGGCGTCGCGCAGCATTGTCGAATCCCCCTGCGGCAGGCCGCCGCCGGCCTGCTCGGCCAGCGCGCGGGCCGTGGC
>JBJXFY010000083.1:0-12716 GCA_046155815.1 Limisphaerales bacterium
GGATTGCCGGCAGAAGCGGCGGCGACGCCGCCCTGTCGCCCGCCGGGCCCTGGGCCTCGCGCGCGCCAGACCGGGCGGCGACCCCGTCGAGGATCTGCAACGGATGCAGGAAGAGGAGGACTCCACGCTTTGAACCACGTTCTGGACACCTCGGTCCTGGTCGTTCATGCGTCCGCGGAACCCGTTGTGGCGGCCATGCAGTCCTTGATCGCCGATGAGGGGCACGCGCTGTGCGTTTCCGCGCTCTCACTCTTTGAACTGGCCGGAGTGCTCAAACGCATTGGGGCCGCGGAGCGGATTCCGGCCTGCTGGGAAACCTACCGCCAGATTGCCGAAATCATCCCCGTGACCGCCGACCTGGCCTAGGCCGCCTGGAAGTTGCGCGAGACCACCGGTCGGCGCCTCCCGCCGGCCGATGCCATCATGGCCGCCACCGCGCGCTCCCGCGGGGCCACCCTCGTCCACCGCGACCGGCCCCTGGCCGCGATCCCCGACCCGTGGTCCCGAAAATCCGCCTGCCCGCCACGTAAGCCGCGGCCGCCACGCGGCTTGCGCCCGCGGCCTCGCCATCCACCTTGGCCGGCATGAGCAGGGCCACTTCGCCGCACGCCGGACCGCCGACGCCCGAGGAATTGCAGCGGCGGTTCCAGGAGATGTTCCGCCAGATGATCCCCGGCGGCGCGCCAGGCTTCACGCAGGCCCAGCCGGGCGAACCCAAGGAGGAGGCCCCGCCGGCCGAGCCCTTCGATCTCGAACGCTTCAAGCTCAAGCCGCGCGACGTGAAGGCCCACCTCGACCGCTTCGTGATCGGTCAGGATGCGGCGAAGCAGGTGCTCAGCGTCGCGCTGTGCGACCACTACAACGCCGTGCGCCTCGCCCACGAGGGCAAGGGCCTGCCGAACTATGCGAAGCAGAATGTCATCCTCCTCGGCCCCACGGGCGTCGGGAAGACCTACCTCATCCGCAGCGTCGCGGAGCTGGTCGGCGTGCCGTTCGTGCGCGCGGACGCGACGAAGTTCTCCGAGACGGGCTACGTGGGCGGCGACGTCGAGGACCTGGTGCGCGACCTGGTGCGGAAAGCCAACGGCGACATCTCCCGCGCGCAGTACGGCATCATCTACATTGACGAGATTGACAAGATCGCGGCGGCGGCGAACGCGGCCGGGCGCGACGTGAGCGGGCGCGGCGTGCAGACGAACCTGCTCAAGCTGATGGAGGAGACGGAGGTGCCGGCCCGCGCCGCGAACGACATGGCCGGCCAGATTGAGGCCATGATGTCCGCCTCGCGGGGCGGCCGGAAGCAGCCCGCCACGATCAACACGCGGCACATCCTCTTCATCGTCAGCGGCGCTTTTCCCGGCCTCGACCGCCTCGTGCAGAAGCGCCAGCGCGCGGCCGTCATCGGCTTCAACGCGCTGGCCGCGCCCGAGGCCGCGCCCACGCCGGAGGCGCTGCTCGCGCTGGCCGAGACGCGGGACTTCGTGGAGTTCGGCTTCGAGCCGGAGTTCATCGGCCGGCTGCCGGTGCGCGTGACGTGCCATCCGCTGGGCGAGGACGACCTCTTCGCGGTGCTGAAGTCGTCCGAGGGCAGCATCATCCGGCAGGTCGAGCAGGCCTTCGGCGCGTACGGGATCGAGGTGCTGTTCCGCGACGACGGGCTGCGGCGGATCGCGGCGCTGGCGGCGCACGAGAACACCGGGGCGCGCGGGCTGATGAGCGTGTGCGAGCGCGTGTTCCGCGGGCTGAAGTTCGAGCTGCCGTCGCTGCACGTCCGGCGCTTCGAGGTGACGGCCGCGCTGGTGGACGACCCGGCGGTGGCGCTGGCGGCGCTGCAGGCGGCGAGCGTGGACGAGGAACGCCAGACCGAGCGGCGGATCGTGCATGAGTTCGCGGCGCGCTTCCGACAGTCGCACGGGCTGGAGCTCGTCTTCACCGACTCGGCGGCGGCGGCGCTGGTTGCCGCAGGACACGCGGCCGGCCGGCCGGTGCGCGAGCTGTGCGCCGAGCGGTTCAAGGACTTCGAGTTCGGCCTGAAGCTGCTGGCCCAGAACACGGGCCGGCAGAGCTTCACCCTCGACGCGGCCGACGTGGAGAATCCCGGCCAGACGCTCAGCGCGTGGGTGGTGGCGAGCTACCGGGCGGAGGGCTGAGAGAACGCCAAGCGCCAAGCTCGCAAGTTCCAAAGAGGCTCCAACGGGAAAGGGCCAAGCTTTCGTCCTCGCGACGGCTCGAGCCGTGTTAGCGCCGTCGCCGCACGCTTGGCAGCCCGTCAATAGACTCCATCTTGCCTGTCAATGAAGCCGTTGTTCCTGGCCTTCGCGTCGTGCCTCGCCGCCTTCGCGCTTTCCGCCGCCGAGCTCGCCATCCGTCCCGCCGTGGAGCTGTCACTGCCCGTCGCGCCCGGCCGGGTCACGGTGCTCGAGCAGTCCGCCGATCTCGCGCAGTGGGCCGCGCGCGAGACGCTGCCGCCGGGCATCGAGACGAACCTCGTCCGCTACGTGCCGGCCGGCGCGGGCGGGCAGTTTTTCCGCGTGCGGGAGCAGTCCTTCTCCAATGTCACGGCGCTGCTCGAGCCCATCCGCGCCCAGCGCAACGTGCCCGCACTCGTGGCCGCCGCGATCCGCTCGAACGTCGTCGTCGCCGCCGGCGCCACCGGCGTCCGCAAGTTCGGCCTCGCCGAGGCGCCGGTCACGCTCGGCGACCGCTTCCATCTCGGCTCCTGCACCAAGTCCATGACTGCGACGCTGGCGGCGATCCTCGTGCAGGAGGGCGTCGTGACGTGGGACACCACGGTGGGCGCGGCGCTTCCGGACCTGGAGCCGGGCATGCACGCGAGCTGGAAGGGCGTGACGCTCGACCTGCTGCTGCGCAACCGCGGCGGTGCGCCGGGCAACCTTGCGTCGCCGCTCTGGAACCGGCTGTGGACCAACCATGTCTCGCCACACAGCCAGCGCCGGTATCTCGTGCAGGAAGTGACGAAGGTCGCGCCGGAGTCCACGCCCGGCTCGACGTACACCTACTCGAACGCGGGCTTCGCCATCGCCGGCCACATGCTTGAGCGCGCCACCGGCCGGCCGTGGGAAAAGCTGATCACGGAGCGGCTCTTCCAGCCGCTCGGCCTCGACAGCGCGGGCTTCGGCCCGCCGGCGTCGCCGCGGATCGTCGACCAGCCGTGGGGCCACACCTGGAGCGCCCGGCCCGTGCCCGTCGAGCCGGGGACCGGGGCCGACAATCCGCCCGCCATCGGCCCCGCCGGCACGGTCCACATGACGGTCCTGGACTTCGCGCGCTACGCGGCGGCCCACGTCCGCGGAGAGCTCGAGGGGCTGCCGTTCCTCGCCAAGGCCGGCTGGGAGAAGCTGCATGACGGCAGCCCGTTTCCTGCCGACAGCTACGCGATGGGCTGGAGCTACACCGAGCGGCCGTGGGGCGGCGGCCGGGTGCTGACCCACAACGGCTCGAACAACCAGTGGTTCGCCGTCATGTGGATCGCGCCGAACAAGGACTTCGCCGTCGTCGCCATCACCAACACCGCCGGCAATGCCGGCTCTGGCGCCACGGACGACGCGGCGTGGGCGTTGATCCAGCGCTTCGCGAACTGAGCGTCGTGGTAGGGCGTCGCTGTGGCGACGCCCCAATCCACTCCTCCGCACGGGTTCCTTGCGGAAAGCTGGCGTTGCTACGCCTGTCCAAGGGGAAGTCTGGGCGGGGCGGCAGCTCCGCCCTGCCACCGAGCCGCCGGAACGCCGCGTCACCAAGCATGCCCATCCCCGCCCTCCGCCTCGCGCTGGAGCAGATGCTCGTCGAGCCGGGCCGGCCGGCGGAAAACCTCGCGCGGGCCGTGGCGCGCATCGCCTCGGCTGCGGGGCATGGCGCGCAGGTCATCCTGCTGCCCGAGGCGCTGGACTGCGGGTGGACCCATCCTGCGGCGCGCGAGCTGGCCGGTGCCGTTCCTGACGGGCCGGCGTGTGCGGTCCTGCGGGAAGCGGCCCTTCGGCACCGCGTCTGGGTCTGCGCCGGGCTGGTCGAACGGGCGGGCGACCACCTCTTCAACGCCGCCGTGCTCATCGCGCCCGACGGCGCGGTGCGGCTGCACCACCGGAAGATTCACGAGCTCGACTTCGCCCGCATGCTGTACGCGTGCGGCGAGCGGCTGGACGTGACGGACACGCCGTGGGGCAGCGTCGGCGTGATGATCTGCGCCGACGCGTTCGCGCCCGGCCTGCCGATCAGCCGTGCGCTCGGCGCGAGGGGCGCACGGCTGATCCTGTCGCCGTGCGCGTGGGCCGTTCCGCCCGACCACGACAACGCGCGTGAGCCCTACGGCCGGCTTTGGCGGGACAGCTACGGGCCCGTCGCGCGCGAGCACGGCCTGTGGATTGCCGGGTGCAGCAACATTGGTCCGATCACGGCCGGCGAGTGGCAGGGCTGGCGTTGCATCGGCTGCTCGCTTGTCGTCGGGCCGGATGGCCAGCCCCGCGCCGAGGGGCCGTATGACGCGGAGGCGGAGATGATCCTTGAAGTGAACTGGCAGACCTGAGCGCCGCCGGCCGCGGTGCCGCGGGTCGCTTCACGCCAGCCGCCAGCCGGCCCGGTAGCGGTGCTGGAGGAACTCCTCGGCGGCGGGGCAGTTCTTCAGCCGGCCGGCCTCGGCGTCCCATTCGAGCGCGCAGCCGGCGCGGAAGGCCACGTTGCCCAGCAGGCCGATCTCGGTGAGCTGGAGGCCGTACTCGAAGGGCGAGTGCGGGCGGCCTTCGCCCTTGCAGGCGCGAATCCATTCCGCGTGGTGGCCGGGCGAGTCGGCAATGAAGGCCGCGGGCCGGGTGAAGCCGCTGAACTTCGCCTCCGGCAGCAGCAGGTGGCGGCCGTAGTCCGCGAGCAGGAAGCCGCGTTCGCCGACGAAGAGCGTGCCCGCGCCCCACTTGTCCTGGCCAAGCTCGGCAAGCTGCGGCGGACGTTTGCCGCCGTGGTACCAGGTGAGCTTCACCGGCGGCAGGGAGATGTTTGGCCGGCCGTCCAGTGTCGTCACCGTGCGCGCGGGAAAATCGTACCGCACGACCAGCCACGGCGGCGCGCAGTGGGCGTCCACGGGCGGGCCTTCGGCCTCGACGCGAGTGGGTCGGCCGAGCTGGAGCGCCCAGACGCCGAGGTCCATGTGATGGCAGCAGAAGTCCGCGAGCGTGCCGCCGCCCCAGTGCCACCAGCGCCGCCAGTTGAAGGGCACCCACTCCTTGCTGAAGTCGCGCCATTCGACCGGGCCGACCCACAGGTCGTAGTCGAGGCCGGCCGGCACGGGCTCGGCCGCCGGCCAGGGCTTCGCATCCCAGCCGCCGTCCACCCAGTGATGCACCTCGCGCACCGGGCCGACGGCGCCGGACTGGATGAGTTCCACGACGCGGCGGTAGTTCGTGCCCGAATGGATCTGGTTGCCCGTCTGGGTGGGCACGCCGGCGGCGCGGACCTTCTTCAGCAGGTGACGCGCCTCGGAGACGGTGTGCGTGAGCGGCTTCTCCGCGTAAACGGGCAGGCCGAGGTCGAGCGCGGCCGAGATGATGACGGCGTGCGTGTGGTCCGGCGTGCTGACGACGAGGCCGTCGAGGTCGGGGCGCTCCAGCAGCCGGCGCCAGTCGGCGTACTTGGCGGCGGCCGGATGCGCCTGTGCGGCCTCGGCGAGGCGCGTGGCATCCACGTCGCAAAGCGCGACGATGTTTTCCGACGACACGCCCTTGAGGTTGTCCCCACCGCGGCCGGCTACGCCGACGACGCCGAGGTTGAGCTTGTCGCCGGGCGGCACGCGGCGGCGGGCGGGAGCGGCGGCGCGGCCGGAGAGTGAGAAAAGGGCCGCGCCCGCGGCGGCCCTGGCGAGGAAGGTGCGCCGGCTGGTGGCGCGGGGCAGGGGATGGACAGGCTTCACGCCGGAACGTTCCCGGTGCGTGCACGACCGCGGCAAGCCGCAAAACGGGGATTGGCCCGCGCCGGCCTGCCTGCCTACGCTGGTGCTCCGGATGAAACCCGCCGTCAAGGTGGCCCTCTACGTGGTCACGATCGCGCTCACGATCGTGTTTGGCGTGTTGGCGGCGCGGCACCGGCCGCGGGAGCGTCCGCCCGAGACGGTGACCGAGGAGCTGGCGCCCGAGCAGGAGCCGGTGGCCATGCAGAGCCGCGCCGCGGCGCTGAACCCGGGCTATGGCCGGTTCATCACCTTTGGCCTGCTCGCGCTGGTTTCGCTGGCCGGCGCCGGCCTGCTGACCGGTCGGGACCTCTCCGCCTACTTCGCCGAGAAGACGCTCAAGACCCTGTACCATGACGAGGGCATCGAGCTCGAGCAGGCGGAGTACGAGGAGGCGGAAAAGCTCTGGGCGGACGGCAAGCACCTCGAGGCGATCCAATCCCTCCGCGACCATCTCAAGGCCCATCCCCGCGCGCTCCACGCCCAGATTCGCATCGCGGAGATTTACGAGAAGGACCTCAACAACTCGCTCGCGGCGGTACTCGAGTATGAGGAGGTGCTCGCGCACAAGTTTGACCCGCCGCTCTGGGGCCGCACGGCCATCCGCCTCGTGAACCTCTACAACCGCATGGAGAAGGGCGACCAGGCCGTGGCCCTGCTCCAGCAAATCCTGGTGAATGCGCCCGACACGCCCGCCGGCGCCAAGGCGCGCGAGCGGCTCGAAAGCTCCGGCCTCCTGGCCGCGGAGCCGGAGGCGGCCGCGGAGCCGCCGCCGGCGGAGGAGGGCGGCCTCCCGCCGGGCTTCCGGCCAAAGAAGGGCTGACGCCGCCCCCGATGATCGCCGCGCTGACCAGCAGCGAGCTGCGCGACTACGCGACGGTGGTCACCGCCACCGTCGCGCTGCTGGTGTTCGTGCTGAACTCCTTCTCGCAGGTGCGGAACCGGCGGATCGAAAACCTTTCCCGCTTCAACCAGGTGCATCAGCGCCTCTTCGCGCCGGACAGCTACCTCGGGCACAACGTGGTCGCCGTCGAGAGCGGGACGATGGTGCGCGACCGGGGCGACGCGGAGATGGAGGCGAGGTTCCACCTCATGCTGCTCGAGATCGAGCGGCTGGCCGTGCTGGCCAACAACCGGGCCGTGCCGCGCGCGACGCAGGTGTACCTCTTCGGCTCCTACGCCGCGCACATCCTGAGGCTGCTCACCGAGGAGGAGCGGAAGAGCATGTTCTGGGAGCTGGCCATCGGCTACCTGAAGCGCATCGCGGAGGACACGGAACGCTACCAAAAGCTGGACCGTGCGGAGCGGGAGCAGTTCTGGCGGTAGGCGTCAGGGCCGTCCGTCCACGTCCCCTCGCATCCAGTCCGCGATCAGCAGGATCTGCGCGTCCGTCAGCAGGCCTTGCTCGCCGAAGCGCGGCATCCGGTCGTTGCGCCGGCCGTAGAAGTCCGCGTGCGCCGGGTCGCGGATGAAGCGCAGCAGCCAGTCGCGCGACGCCCAGCCCGTGAGCAGCGGCGCGGTGGCGTCATCGGTCGGGCTGTGGAAGGCGTGGCACTCGCCGCAGCGCATCGTGTCGTTGTGGAACGCCGCGCGGCCGGCGGCGATGTCCGCCGCGTCGCGGGCGTCGGCCTCGCGCTGCGCGGGCAGCGCGGCCTCGGCGGACACGGCGGCGATCACCTGCGCGAGCTGCCGGCGCGCCGCGTCGTCGAACTTCGCCACGTCGCGCTTCACGAAGCGCACCATCTTGCCGTCCTTGAACCGCGTGCCGCCGAAGTAGTCCGGGCCGTCCACCCGCGCCGGGTCGAGCAGGCCGGCGAGCCATTCGCGCGAGCCGAAGCCTCGCAGGTCCGGCGCGCTTGCCGGATCGCTGGGCGTCTGGCCCAGGCCGTCGTGCCCGCCGTGCCGGTGGCAGCTCGCGCAGTGCTGGGAGAAGAGCCGCGGGCCCTGCGTCAACGCGTCGTTGCGCAGCAGCTCGAGCGCGCCGGCGGGCGGGATGCCCGCAGGCCGAAGCGCGAGTTCCACGGCGCGCTGCGCGTCGGCCTCCGCGCGGGCCAGGGCGCGTTGGTGCGCGGGGTCCCGGCGGTCCTGCGCCCACGCCTGCCACGTCAGCACGCCCGCGCCGAGCAGCACGCCGGCCAGCAGCGCGAGGTTGAAGCCGTGCCCCAGCCGCCAGCGGCCGACGAACGGCATGGCGAACACCAGCGCCATCACGACGCCCGGGATCACGATCGCGCCCCACACCTCCGTGCCGCCGGGGAAGAGTTTCAGGAACTGGAACAGAAACAGGAAGTACCACTCCGGCCGCGCGGGGAACGGCTCCGAGGGGTCGGCCGGCGCGGACAGCGGGGCGCGCAGCCAGAAGGTCAGCACCAGCACCGCCGCCATCACCGCGAGGCAGGCCACGGCGTCCATGAGGACCTGGTCGGGCCAGAACATCGCGTCCGGCTTGCGCACGGGCCTGGCCGGCGTGAGGCCGTGCTTGCGGAACAGGTAGATGTGGCCGACCACCGCCGCGACCACGAGCGCCGGCAGCACGCCCGCGTGCAGCGCGAAGAAGCGCGTGAGCGTCGCGTGCCCGTAGTCCGGCCCGCCCACGACCACCCGCTGGAGCTGCGGGCCGACGAGCGGCGTGATGCCGGCGATGTCCGTGGCGACCTTCGTGGCCCAGTAGCCCTTCTGGTCCCACGGCAGCAGGTAGCCCGTGAGCGCGAGGCCGAGCGTGAGCCCGAGCAGCACGAGGCCGAACCAGAAGTTCACCTCGCGCGGGGCCATGTAGGCGCCGTCAATCACCACCTGCAGCAGGTGCAGCACCAGCAGCACGACCATCGCGTGCGCCGCGAAGTGGTGGATGCCGCGCAGAATCCACCCGCCCCACATCACATGTTCGATGAAGAACACGCTCTCCCAGGCGGTCTGGGCACTCGCGCTGTAGCCGCTCCACAGCAGCAGGCCGGTGATGACCTGCACCATGAAGACGAAGGTGAGCGTGCTGCCCCAGACGTACCGCCAGCGCGCGCCGCCGGGCACCTTCTCGTACAGCGCCTCGTGCGCCAGCCGGCGCACGCCCGTGCGGCTGTCGAGCCAGTCGAGCAGGCGGGAGGGCAATGAAGGCTTCATGGCGGAAGGGCGAAGCTCACAGCCTAAAGATCAAGGCTCAGGAGAGGCGCCGGGGTACAAGCCCCAAGGGCCGGCGCGGCGGTGGTTGGCGCTTGCTGCATGGGGCCTGGGGCTTGCCTTGGGCTTTGAAATTTGCGCCTTGAGCTTCGCGGCTGCGCCCCGGTTACACAGGAACCTTCCCAGGCACGCCGCGCAGGAAGTTCTGGAACTTCACCCAGACCTCCCCGCCGTCGCGAACCTCCACCTCCAGCGCGTCCATCGCCCGTGGCGACGGGCTGGAGGCCTCGCTGATGGCGCCCTCGACCGTGAAGCTGCTGTTGTGGCACGGACAGAAGAAGCGCTTCGGCTCGGATTGCCAGTCCACGAAGCAGCCCGCGTGGGGGCAGACCACGTTCAGCGCCGTCACCTCGCGCTCTCCCGTGCGCCGCAGGTACACGGCGCCGACCGGCGCGGCGGGCTGGCCGGTCCAGGCATCGCGGCGGGCGGCGATGATCGGGAACTTCCGTGGCACGCCGTCGGCCGGAAGGGCGTCCAGCGTCGTGACCTTCACCGGCGCCGCGCCGACAGCCGCGCCGCGCCGGAGCGGATCCAGCACCACCGCCGCGCCGGCGAGGATCGGCGGCACCGTGGCCGCGCCGCCCGCGGCGAGCGCGAGGGCGGACTTGAGGAACTGCCGGCGCTCGGCGTCTGGGGTTGGATCGGGCATGTCGTTCATGCAAGGCTAGGAAAGGGAGTGCGGCTCCTGCAATCCCCGCGGCGGGCCGCCGGACCTTAGGCTCGGCGCGAGGGTCTCTGCGGGCCGGTACCCGCCGGACCGAAGGCCGGCGCTGCAGGCGGGCCTCCGCCCGCCACGCGGGCGGCTTGCGGGTCGTGCGGCGGGCCGCCACGCTGGCCGGCATGTCACTGCTCGCAGGCAAGCTCGGCGTCGTGTTCGGCGTCGCCAACCGGCGCTCCATCGCGTGGGCCATCGCGCAGGCGTGGAAGCGCGAGGGCGCGACGCTCGCCTTCACCTACCAGGGCGAGCGCCTCAAGGAGAACGTCGAGGAGCTGGCCGGCACCTTCGGCCCGGACACGCTGATCCTGCCCTGCGACGTCACGAAGGACGAGGACATCGCCCGCGTGTTCGCCGAGGTGGGCGCGAAGTTCGGCAAGCTCCACCTGCTGCTGCACTCGGTGGCCTTTGCGCCCAAGGAGGCGCTCGAGGGGCAGTTCCTGAACACGAGCCGCGAGGCCTTCCGGGTGGCGCACGACGTGAGCGCGTACTCGCTGGTGGCGCTGGCCCGGGCCGCCGCGCCGCTCATGACGGACGGCGGGAGCATCGTGGCCATGAGCTATTACGGGGCGGAGAAGGTGGTGCCGCACTACAACGTGATGGGCGTCGCCAAGGCCGCGCTCGAGGCCAGCGGGCGCTACCTGGCCTACGATCTTGGCCCGGGAAAAATCCGCGTGAACTGCATCAGCGCCGGGCCGGTGAACACGCTGGCCGCGCGCGGCATCGCGGGCTTCACCGACATGCTCAAGCACTACGAGGCGCACGCGCCGCTCAAGCGCAACGTCCTGCCCGAGGAACTGGGCGCCACGGGCGTCTTCCTCGCCAGCGACGGCGCGGCGGCGATCACCGGCCAGACGATCTACGTGGACAGCGGCTACCAGATCATGGGGATGTGACCCCTGCTGCCGGCCCGGAAGCGGCCCCGGCCGGACTGCCGTTGGTCCGGGCGATGTCGAGCACGTACACCGAGCCGTCGTCGAAGAGCCGTAGGCGGGTCTCACCGAGGCCTTCGATGGCGCCCTGCACCGCATAGGCGCGGAGGGACTCCAACTGCAGGAGCAACGGGGCCGCGGCGTTCGTCTGGTGGGCCATGTTCGCACCGTAGTTCGCGCGGTTCGAGTAGGCGTAGGCGATGAACCCGACCCCCTGGCCCAGGAGGTAGGCGGCCAGTTGCTCGGGATCGCCGTTTAGCGGCATGCCGGGCGGCGGGGAGGCGGAGCCCGGCCAGTCGGCGATCCAAATGCGGTGGCTGCGGAAGGGCAGGAGGTAGCTGCGGTCCAGCCGGGCAAGGACCTCCGCGGTGGGCGGCACTTGGCTCAGGAGGCGGACGTCGCGCTCCGCGCGGGCGGCGGAGTCGAGGCGGCGGCCCAGCCAGGCGTCGGCGCAGCCATCCGTCACGTCGCGGAGGGTCCAGGCCGGGGCGTGATAAAGCGAGGCGCCCATGACGCGTGCGGCAGCGGCGAAGGCCAGGATGCCGGCCCAGCGGAAGAGCCAAGCCGGGCCCGGGGTTCCGCACGGCCGGGCCGCGACGCGGAGGAGGAGGACGACGAGCGCGGGATAGACAAAGGGCGCGCTGTACCGCCTGGCGTGGCAGCCGTGGGCAGCGATCGCGTTGGCCAGCCCGGCCGCCAGCAGCCCAAGCACCAGCCAGGGCTCGCCGCGCCAGAGGAAGCGGGCCCGGTGCAGGAGCAGCCCCAGCGGCAGCACGGCCGCCAGCAACTGAGCCGGGCGCAGCGCGACGAAAGTGGACAACGACGGCCACAGGGACTCCGCATGGAGCCCGGCGGCGATCGAGCCGGCCCCGCCCTCGTAGGCCGTGACATGGTAGCCGCGGCCCAGCAGGGGGAACCACGGCGTGGCGTGCGACAGTTGGGACGCCACCATCCACGGCAGCAGCGCCAGCAGGGAAACCCCGGACGCCCCCAGCACCTGGCGCAAGCCGATCTGGACACCTTCCCTCCGGAACGTCCAGGCCGCCCACACCAGGCCCGTGACCGCCACCGGGAGGACGAGGTTGTTCTTGAGCGCGAGGGTGGTGCCGGCCAGCAGTCCGAAGGCCAACGGCCCGAGGGCGGCATCGTCTTCAGGGCCGTCCCCGGTCCGGCGGGTGGCCGTGACGAAGAGCGGGAAGAGGAAGGCGGCGCCGACCAGCGACGCGGTGGTATTGATCCGTTCGAACCCGGTCGCGCAGAACACCGCCGTTCCTGCGGCAATCCACGCTGCGGCGCCCGGCCCGCAGCCCTGGCTGCGAGCGAGCCGCCAGGTCAGCCCGGCGACGACCACGGGCATCAGGCCCGCCTCGATCAGCAGCATCGCCTCCCGGGCCGACGGGGCGGCGGCGAGCGCTAGGAGCGGGTAGTTGCCGCCGAGGCCGCTGACGATCCGCCGCTCCGAAAACGGTTCCCGGCCCAGGCTGCCGGTCTGGAGGAGCTTCTCGACGAAGGCGAAGTAGCCGCCCAGGTCATCGTGTGGCTCAAACCGGGTGGTCCAAAACGACCCGGCGAAGAGGAACGCCGCGCAGATGGCAAAGACGCCCCAGCCGGCCGCGGCCATCGGGCTGGCGCGCAGCTCCGCGAGAAAGGCGCGGAACGGGCCATCGGCCACCCACGGCGGGGAGGCTCGCCACTCGCGGATGGCCGCGACCATTCCGATCCCGATCAGGAGCAGGCAGGCGCGGCGGTCAAACAGTTGCGCGAGGCCCAGCCAGCCGCCGAGGCCCGCCACACCCGCGAGGCCCAGCAGCACGGTGACGGCCCAGCCCGCGCCTCGGGCCACGCAGACGGCGCGGCCGACCAGGCGGCCGAGGCCCCACAGGGCCAGCAGGAGGACAGGGCCGGAGGCCAGTGCGAGCAGCCGGAGGAGCAGCCCGGCGGTTTC
>JBJXFY010000085.1:0-4504 GCA_046155815.1 Limisphaerales bacterium
GCCACGCGCGGGAGCTCGCGGCGGACCTCGCCGCCCTCCAGGCGGCGCTGGAGGAGGCCGGGGCGGGCCGGCTCGCGGGGCAGGATGTCGCCCCCGTGCGGCGGGCGCTCGACGTGTTCGGCTTCCACCTCGCGCGGCTCGACGTGCGGCAGAACTCGGCCTTCCACGTCCGCGCGCTCTCGCAGCTCATGGCCGCCGCGGGCCTGGACGGCTCGCAATGGGAGGACTGGAGCGAGGCGGAGCGGCTGCGCTTCCTTGATCGGGAACTGCGGTCGCCGCGCCCCTTTCTGCACCCGAGCGCCTCCTCCGGGCCCGAGGCCGACGCGGTGCTCGGCTGCTACCGCGTGCTCGCCGACCACCTCGCCGGGCCGGGCGCCGAGGGCCTGGGGGCGCTGATCGTCAGCATGACGCGGCGCGTGTCGGACCTGCTCGTCGTGTACGTGCTGGCGCGGGAGGCCGGCCTGCTGCGGCCGTTTCCGGAGGGCCTGGTCTGCCAGCTTCCGGTCGTGCCCCTGTTCGAGACCGCCGCCGACCTGGAGCGCGGCCCGGACATCCTCGCCGCCTTCCTCGAGTTCCCGGTCACCCGCCGCAGCCTGTCCTTCCACGCCGCGCGGGCGGGCCGGCCGGGCCGGCCGATGCAGCAGGTCATGGTCGGCTATTCCGACTCCAACAAGGACGCCGGCATCCTCGCGAGCCAGTGGGCGCTCCAGAAGGCGCAGCAGCGCCTCGCCCGGGCGGGCGCGGACGCGGGTGTCCGGCTCCAGTTTTTCCACGGCCGCGGCGGCACCATCAGCCGCGGCGCGGGACCGACGCACCGCTTCCTCGAGGCCCTGCCGCCGGGCTCCCTCACGGGGGCGATCCGGCTCACCGAGCAGGGGGAGACCATCGCCCAGAAGTACGGCAGCCCCGACACCGCGGCGTACAACCTCGAACTGCTGCTCGCGGGCGTGACCGCCGCGACCCTCCACCCGGCGGCCGCCGACGCCGGGGCGCCGCATCCGCTCTCGCCGCTCGTGGAGTCGCTCGCCGCCGCCTCCCTGCGCGCCTACCGGCAGCTGCTCGAGGCCGACGGGTTCCTGCTCTTCCACCGCCAGGCGACGCCGATGGACGCGCTGGAGAACGCCCGCATCGGCTCGCGGCCCGCGCGCCGCACCGGACAGGCCACCTTTGCCGACCTGCGCGCCATCCCGTGGGTCTTCTCGTGGACGCAGGCGCGCTTCTACCTCACCGGCTGGTACGGTGTCGGCTCGGCCCTGGCCGGGCTGGCGGAGTCCGACTTCGCCGCGCTCCGCAGGGCGCTGTCCCGGTGGCCGTTCCTGCACTACGTCGTCACCAACGTCGAGACCTCCCTGGCCAGCTCCGACCCCGGGCTGATGCGGGCCTACGCCGGCCTCGTGGAGGACGCCGCGGTGCGCGACCGGGTACTCGGCCTGATCGAGGCCGAATGGACACGCACGAGCGACGCGCTGGACCGGCTCCGGGGCGGCAGCCTGGGGGAGCGGCGGCCGCGCTTCGCCCGCACCCTCGGGCTGCGGGCCGACGCCCTCCGGCTCCTGCATCTCCAGCAGATCGGGCTGCTCCGGGAATGGCGCGGCCTCAACGCCCGCGGGGAAACCGCGGCGGCCGACGCGCTGCTGCCGGACCTGCTGCTCTCGATCAACGCCATCGCCAGCGGCCTGCGGACGACGGGCTGAAAGCCGGCCGGGCCGGCACTCACTGCCCGGCGGCCGCGTGCTGGGCCACGAAGGCCTTGGCCTTCGCCACGAACTCGTCCGGCTGGCGGGCGAAGTCCTGGCTGTCCGTCTCAATGGCCAGCACGCCGGGCCAGTTCACGCGCTTCAGCTCGGCGAGCAGGTTTGCCAGCTGGCCCATGCCCTCGCCGATGTGCGTGTCCATCGCCACGTCCTCGCCCACGGCCATCTCGACCCGCTTGTCCTTGAGGTGGATGTCGAACACGCGGCCCTCGTACTTCCTGAAGATGTCCGTCGGATCCATGCCGGTGGAGGTGATCCAGCCGGCGTCCATGCAGACGCCCATCCGCGGGTCGCGGTGCTTGAGCAGGGCGCGGACCACGGCGGGGTTGCCGTAGAGCGAGCGGATGCCGTGGTTGTGGATGGCCACCTTGATGTCGTACTCCTTCGCGAGCTCCTCAAGGTTGTCGAGGATCTGGAAGTCGCCCGGCTCGACGACGATGAGCTTCATGCCCATGAGCTTCGCGAACTCAAAGAGCTTCCGGTTCTCCTCCTTGTCCAGCGACGTGCCGGCGACGCCGAAGGTGTAGGCGCGCAGGCCGGCGGCCTCCAGCGCCGCCTTCTTGCGCAGCGTCTCCTCGCGCGGCGCGTTCGGGTCCATGTGGTTGCCGATGACCTGGAGGTTCGTGATGCCGTGCTTCCGCGCGAACTCGACCACCTGGTCGAACTTGAGGTTGCGGAGCGTCCAGGTCTGGAGGCCGAGCTGGGCGTTGAGGTCGGCGGCGGGGAGCGGCAGGGCGAGCGCCAGCAGCGCGGCCAGGAGGAGGCGGAGCTTCATGGGGCCCGCAGTGAAAATGCGCGGCGCCGATGCGGCAAGCCCCGTTTGTCCGGCGAAGTGCCGCCGGGCACCGCAACCAGCCGGGCGGGACGGAAAGGCGGTGGAAGGCAACCGCACCCCACGTCGCTTCGCGAGGCACGGGGGGCCGCCGGGAGTCCGCCAGGTCTTGGAGTGCGCCAGTCCCCTGGCGCTTGGGCAGCGGGGCGCGGGTCCGACTCCTTTCGCTTCGGCTGCCCGCGGCGCTCCGCATCGGGATCAGCGGCGGACGACGCCATGGCAAGGCAACGCCAACCCAGCCGGCCGGAAGCCGGTGGGTCCGACTCCGCCCCGTCACGGTCCTTGGAGCCGGAAGAACTGCCGGGGGTTGTCGGTGGCCATGCGGGCCAGCTCTTCCCCGTTCGCGTGGATTCTCGGCCCACCAACATTCGACCAAGCCCCGGTGGGCGACAGGCTCGCAGCCTGCTGGAGCTGGAGTCCCGGCCAGCCATCGGGCCAGAAGGCTTCCAGCCCGCCGGCCGAGCGGCGGAGCCCGAGTGCCGGCGGACCGACCCTGAAGGTCCACTCCGTGGCGACCGGGACGTACGTCCCATCACCGGCCTGCTCGGCCCGCACCGTCACCGGCCCTACGCCGTTCAGAAGCAGGCTGCCCTGCTCCACCGTGGCGGGGCCGTCAAGGACCCTGAAGGTGATCGGGAGGCCGGCGTCGCTCGCAGCCAGGTTGGTGATCGGCGAGCGCACGAAGGGAACAATATCGGGCAACGTGCGTTCCAGGCGCTGGGGAAGGCCGAAGTGAATGGAAACAGGGGGCGAATCCACGGGGACGCTCGGCGGGCTCATGTAGCCCGAGGAAAGGCCCAGATGGATCAATCCACCGATGACGTTGAATCCGGTGAAGCTCCCGCCTTTTTCATAGATGCCGACGCCCACCGGATCCGCCGGGTCGGCTATGTCGAGGACATGCATCCGGGTGAAGGATGGCGTGGCTTTGTTGGGCGGCAGCGCCTCCAGGAGGTAGGCGTGATTCCCGATGACCTGAACCTTCTCCGGATACCCCAGCATCTCCAGCGTGCGGATGAGCCGTGGATGGGAAGCATCGCTCACGTCCACGACCTGGACGACATTCATTCTACCTGGCGCCAGGGCTCCCGTGAGGTACGCGACGTCGCCGAGCACGGTCAATCCGGTCAGGGAACCCCTGAAGGTGCCGGGATCCCTGCGGACGGGATTTGCCGGATCCTGAGTGTCCAGGATAGCAAGTCCGGAGAAGTAACCGGCCATGTAGAGGGTATTTCCGATGATCTCGAGATCGGAGTAACCTTGACCGGCTCCCAAGCCGCCGATCTTGACCGGCTGGGAGGGTTGGCTCAGATCAACGATAATCAGGTCGTCAACCGGAACGGATCCCGCTGCTGACTGCGCGATGTAGAGGCGGTCGCCCACCAGTCGGATCTGAGTGACCATTCCGTCCGTCTGGAAAGTTCCGAGGCGAACCGGCTGCCCGGGCCGGCTGATGTCCAGTACATGGACCACCCCGGGGAGGGCGGTGCCGGCACCGCGCCGGTACCTCACGGAAAGACAGGCCAGGTTCCCGGCGATCTCCACCGAGCCGATCGGGCCTTCGCCGCCCAGGGTGGCGACCGGCAGAGGATTGCCCAAGTCAGAAATGTCCAACACCCGCAGCTCTCCCGACCCCTCCAGGGTGCCGTCCCATGGTCCTGGTACCGTGAGGAAGGCGTATTGGCCCACGACCTGAATGCGCGAGGCGCTGTGCAGGGGAACGCGGGACGGCTCCTCCCGGAATCCGGCGTGGAGCAGGTTGAACCGGCGGGTGATCCGGGCTTTGTCATGCGTGGCGTCGCCGTCCTGTTCGGCGCTGACGACCACGGTGCCGGCACCGGTGACGGTGAGCATCCCGGCGGCGAGCGTGGCGGGCCCCGCCTCGACCTGGAGCGATACGGGCAGCCCGCTGCTCGAC
>JBJXFY010000087.1:0-3898 GCA_046155815.1 Limisphaerales bacterium
GGCTGGCGCACCAGGCGCAGGCCCTCGCCGCGCGGCGTGGCCACGTCCCACGTCTCGCGCCGCCATCCGCCCGGCTCCCACCAGCGTCCCGCGGCGCGCCACGGTCCGCCCGTCACCGCGAGCCGCCCCGCGGCCAGCGCGCTCCGCAGCGCCGCGGGCACCGGTTCGCCGCCGGGGCCGGTGCGGTCCTCGACGACCGCCGGCGCGGCCGGACGCAGCCTCCGCAGCGGCGGCAGGCGGAACCGCGCCGCGGGCCGGATCACCGGGGGCAGCCCGTCGAAGCCCGGCGGCACCAGGCGGAAGGCCTCCGGCCGGTGTGCCGCCTCCCGCACGGGCGTCCCGACACGCTCCGGCCCGAGCAGCGCGGCCAGCCGCGCGAGCGTTTCCTGCAACTGGTGCGGGTCGCGCAGCGCTGCGTCGAACAGGCCGAACTGGCGCGCCGCCGGCCGCGCCGGGTCGAGGTCCAGCGCCACCGCCGCAATCGGCGCGTCCGTCCGCAGCCCGTCGAGGTGCGTCGCCAGCGCCCGGAACAGCACGTCCGGCCGGCGCGTGGGCTGCGGCAGGCGCAGCTCCCGCTCGACGGTCGCGCCGCCATCCAGCCGCAGACGCAGACGCAGCGACGTGGCGACCAGGCCGGCCGGTTCCAGCCGCACGCAGAGCTGGTCCACGAAACGCCGCAGGAGGAACAGCAGCGGCTCGACGGTCTCGACCGGCTCCACGAACTCGTGGGCCTCTCCATACACCTCCGGTGGGCGTACGAGGCGCAGCGGGCGCGTCGCCGTGGGCGAGGCCGCGGCGAACAGCGCGAGCGCCTCCAGCCCGAGCCGGTCGGCCAGCTCCGCCTGTCCGAGCGCCAGGAGATCGCCCACCCTCCGCAGCCCCCAGCCCGCAATCTGCTGGGCCACGTCGTCGGAAGGTTCCAGCGCGGCCAGCGGCAGCCCGGCGAGGAAGGCCGCCGCGTCCGTCACCAGCTCCAATCCCTGCCCCCATCGCGCCGCGTGCCGCGCCACGCCCGGTGTCGCCCCGAGGCCGACCACGGCGCGCAGGCCCAGCGCGGCCAGCGCCGTCCGCACTTCTCCGGCCCATGCCAGCATCGCCGCCGGGTCCGCGTCCCGCAGCCGCGCCAGCCCGTGCAGGTCCAGCGTCACCACGCCGGGCGCGGTCGCTTCAAGGTTCGGCGAGAACGCCCCGGCCACCTGCAAGGCCGCGGCGGTGGTGGCATCCTCCGCCGCCGGCATCCGATGCACGATCCGCACCGCGGCGCACCGGGCCAGCGCCTGCGTCGGCGTCAGGCCGGGCGTCACCCCGGCGGAGGCCGCGGCGGGCGTCACGTCCAGCACCACGGGCGAGGGCCGCGCCGGGTCCACCAGCGCCACCGGCCCCGCCCACGCCTCCGGCGTGTGGCGCAGCGCCGCCTGCATGGCGAACTGCGGCAGATGGAGCGCGGCGAACATGGCGTCAGGCGGTGCGGGCCAGCGCCACCCGTTCGGCCGCCGTGCGCAGCAGGCGGCACCGCAGGCCGGCCGCCAGTTCGGCGGGCGGCGTCTGCATCGCGTCCGCGCCCAGCCCGGCCGCCAGCTCGATCCGCACGTCCACCCCGGCGACCAGCGGCGAGGGCGTGATGACGAGCAGCGTGGACTCCGCCGCGGCGACCAGCCGCGCGAAGCGGTGCCAGGCCGTGGCCGGCAGCCGGCGCAGCTCCGCCGCCGGGTTCGCCTTCAGGTCGAGGACGACGAGCGCGAGGTTGCGGTCACGCAGCACGAGGTCCGCCGCCTTCAGCGCCTCCGCCGCGCCGTGGCAGCGCAGCCACAGCAGGTGGGCCAGCACGTCGGGTTCCGCCGCGTCCGCGTCGAACGTGTCCGCCCCGTCCACCAGCGTCAGGAACCCGCCGTCGCGCGCCGTCCGGTCCAGCAGCGCGTGCAATGCCTGCGCGCTGCCCGAGCCGCAGCCGTTCCCGACCAGTTCGACCAGCTCGCCCCGGCCCAGCCCGCCCCCGAGCGCGGCGTCCAGCGCCGGTACGCCCGTCGGCCTCCGGGCCCCGGCCGGACGCTCCGGCGCGAAGCCGAAGCGCACGCCCGGAACGCGTGCGGCGAGCTGGTCGCGGAGCTGGATGATCCTGGCCTGCATGGCGCGCCCGACCCTGCCGCCTTCCCCCAGACAAAAACGGTCCGGGCCGGCGGGCCGGGGAGGTAATTGACAGGCTGTTCGCCACCCGGCGCAAACCCGCCATGTGCGGCCGGCAGCAGGCCGCCTTCATCTCGTGCCTCAGGGAAGCCGCCCTTCAAATCCTCAGGTGGTGGGGATCCGGATGCCGGCGCTGCCACCAGCCCCGGACGCACCGCCAGGCGCACGTCGCTCCCAGCACGATCCACGCCCCTTTGAGGAACAGACCATCCACCCGCCGCCCACCCACCAGATCAATCATGCACGCCGCCATGAAGGTCAGGGCGCAGCCAAACATCCACACCTACCCCGCCGCAACCAACGCCGGCTCCTCCGCTTCAGCTTGGGGCTGAAACCAGCGCAGCCCCGCGTTGATCACCAGCACCGACAGCAATTCCGGCCACATGCACCGCGACCTAGCACACCCCGGTCCACCTCCGCCAGCCCCGGAGGTGAAGAGTGCGGGCCGGGGCGCTGAAGGCCGAAGGGCCGCCCTGGCGTGAGAGGGGCCTCCGGTCCTGGACCGGAACCTTGCGGCGCGAGGCGCGGCGCCCGGAGCTGGCTGGACGAGCAGGCCACGCCTGAAGCCATGCTTCGCGCCGCCCCCGCCCGCGGCGAACCATGCGCCCGCACGCTACCGTGCCGCGGTGCCCCGCTTTGACACCGCCCGTCCCGCAGGATAGTGGCCCAGCATGCCGGCCCCGCTGCGTCATCTCGTGATCCTCGGTTGGCTGCTGGCGGTTGCGGCGTGGGCGGAAGAACCGGGCAGCGCTGCCGGAACGAACCTCCTTCGCAACTGGCCCCAGTGGCGCGGGCCGCTGGCCAACGGCGTGGCGCCGCACGCGAATCCCCCGACCCGCTGGAGCGAAACCAACAGCGTCCGCTGGAAGATCCCCCTGCCGGGCAAGGGACATTCCTCGCCCGTCGTCCTTGGTGACGCGGTCTTCCTCCTGGCCGCAGCACCGGTCGGCGAGGCGCAAAAGCCGGTCCATGACGACGCCCCCGGGGTTCACGACAGCGTGCCCGTCACGCACCACCATCAGTTCAGCGCCCTGGCCATCCGCCGCCGGGATGGAAGCGTCCTGTGGAAGCAGGTCCTGCGCGAAGAGTGGCCGCACGAGGGCGGCCATGTGACCGGCAGCCTCGCCTCCAATTCACCCGTCACCGACGGGGAGCGGCTCTACGTCTTTCTCGGTTCACGCGGCCTCCATTGCCTCGGCCTGAACGGCGAGGTGAAATGGTCCAAGGACCCCGGCCGGATGCACACCCACCATGCCCACGGCGAAGGCAGTTCGCCCGTGCTGCACGGCGACACCCTCATCGTCTGCCGGGACCATGAGGGCGACTCCTTCCTCCACGCCTTCGACAAGCGCACGGGCGAGCCACGTTGGAAGGTCGCGCGGGATGAAAGGACCTCCTGGTCCACCCCGCTGGTGGTCGAGCACGAAGGCAGGCCGCAGGTGATTGTCAGCGCGACGAAACGCGTGCGCGGCTATGACCTGGCCACCGGCACGCAGCTCTGGGAGTGTGCCGGCCTGAGCGAGAACGTCGTCTCCTCGCCGGTGCATGACGGTCACGGCGTGGTGATCGCCGGCAACAGCTACTATCAGCAGGCGATGCTCGCCATCCGCCTGGCCGGGGCCAAGGGCGACATCACCGGCACCGATCGCGTCGCGTGGAGGCTCAACCGCTCGACGCCGTACGTGTCCTCGCCGCTGCTTTACGACGACACCCT
>JBJXFY010000093.1:0-7955 GCA_046155815.1 Limisphaerales bacterium
TCACTTCGTACTTCGCCAGCCGGGTGACATCCACCAGATCGCCGCCGTCAAGCTTCGCCGTGACAAGGAACTGAACATGCTCGTTGCGGCTGAGCAGGCCGACTTGTTTCGGCTCAACCGTGAGTTCACTCACCACCGCGCCGTCGGGCAGCGACTCCGGAGCGGCTTCCTTGGCCGCCAAAGCTGGCGGCGCCGTTCCTTCACTCGCCGCCGGAGCCGCTTCCGATTCACTCACGGGGACGGCGGTGAAGACCTTTTCCACCTGTCCCGACCCGACGCCGATGACGAGCACGAGGCCCGCGGCGGTGCCGGCGGCGACCTGCCGGCCGTCCGGGCTGAAGCTCACGGCGAAGACGCCGGGCAGCCCGGTGTCCAGCTTGTGCAGCAGCTTCACGTCGGCGGTGGTGAACTGCTCGATGGCCTCGCGCTGCTCCCTGGTGTACTCGCCGCTGGTCTTCTCGTAGGCCTTGAGCAGCGCCTCGGGGATCACGGGGTCGAACTTCGCCGCGTAGAGCTGCACCGCGCCGCGGCCGTCGAGGCTGGAGCCGGCGGCGATGACGTTGCCGTCCGGGCCGTAGTCCACGCTGAAGATGCGGCCCTCGATCGGGGGGAACTTCCGCAGCAGCGTGGCGTTGTCGCCGATCTTGCGCGCGGCCTGCCGGAACACCTGATAGACCTGCGGCACGCCGTCCGCGCCGCCGACGAGCACCTCGTCGCGGGCGGGGTGGCGGGCCACGCTTTGCAGGCCGCCGCGGAGCGCGCCGGGGGTGATCGAGGTGAGGTTGTCCACGAAGCGCTGGGTGGGCACCTCGGTGAGCTTGGCCGTCATGTCGCGGCCGACGGAGATGACGTGCGTGCCGTTGGTGGAGAAGACGGTGTCCAGCACCCAGTCCTCATGCGCCATCTGCTGAAGCACTGGCTTGCCGGTGGCGGCCTCGAGGGCGCGGACGGTCTTGTCCGGGCAACCTAAGGAGATGAGCCGCCCGTCCGGCGACCAATTCACGCCGTACACGGTGTCGAAGCCGACGGGGGCGGAGACCTTGAGTTCGCGCTTCGCCACGTCCCAGACCTGCACTTCGCCCAGGCGGCCGGGCTGTCCGCCTGCGACGGCGAGCAGCGCCCCGTCCGGCGAGAAGCGCACGGACTGGATGCGTTCCGAAAGCCCGATCAGGCGGGCCTCGATCCCCGAGCCGTCGGCGCGGTGGAGCAGCACCTCGTGGAAGCCGGCGACCGCGAGCAGCTTTCCGTCCGGCGACCAGTCCAGCGCGGTGATGACCGGCGGGCGCGAGTACACGGGCGGGTGATCGGCGGAGTATTGGCGGACGGCGTTGGCGGGCGTGTCGTCCTGCGCGCCCTCGGCGATCCAGCGACGGACGAGGGCGATCTCGTGCTCCGCCAGCGGCGGCTTCCCTTTGGGCATCTCGGCCTCGCCGTCCTTCGGCGTGATCTGGACGAGCAGGTGGCTCGCGTCCGGCTTGCCCGGCGCGAGGGGAAGGTCACCGCTTTCGCCCGGCTCCAGCAGGTCGGCGAAGCTCGTCATGACGTAGCCGCCCTTGGCCTTGGCGGGCTGGTGGCAGCCTTGGCACTGGGCCTGAAAGAGCGGGCGGACCTGGCGGAAGTAGCTTACCGGCTGGTCCGGCGTGGCCTCCTTGGCAGGCGCTGACGCGAGGCCGAGAAACAGGGCCAGGGCGGCCAGGGCGGGCCGGCGGGCGGGCGGGCGGGGACGGTTCATAATTCCAGCGGCCCCGCGAAAAAAGCCGTGCGCGGGGAGTGCGGACTTTCTGACGCAAGGCGGGCCGGCCGGCAAGCGGCGGATGCGTGCGCCTGCGTGGGACCGGCGGCGCGGCCATCCTGGCTGCGGGTGCCGGCGGCGTCCGGCCGCCCAAGCGGGGGTGCCGGGGACACCCTGCGGCGCCGGGGCGTCGCCGCCACGGCCGGGCGGGGCCGCCCGCGCTCCGCGCCGTCATTGACGACGGGCGGCCCGATGCCAGCCTCAGGCCGTGCTTTCCTTCTTTGAATCCCTTGGCCAGCGACTGACTGCGTCCTTTGCCAAACCGGCCAAGCGCCACCCGGGGCGCTCCTATCCGTGCCGCTGCGGACGGCCGGTCTTTTTCCACAACTGCCAGTGCCTTGCCTGCGAGGCGCAGCTTGGCTACGCGCCCGGGACGGCCAGGGTCCACGCCCTGGAGGACGCAGGAAAGCCCGGTTTGTGGAAGCTCCACGACGGTCCCGGCACCCACCACCGCTGCACGAATTTCGGCCTGGCTGCCGGCTGCAACTGGCTCATTCCCGAGGAAGATCCGGAGCCGCTCTGCCGCGCCTGCCGCGTGAACCGGACCATCCCCAACCTCGACGACCCTGGCTGCGGCAGGGAGAACGGCGAGCTGTGGCGGCGCATCGAGTCGGCCAAGCGCCGGCTCGTCGCCTCGCTGCTCGCACTCGGCCTGCCGGCCAGGTCGCGCGAGAAGGAGGATCCGGAGCACGGCCTGGCCTTCGATTTCCTGCGCTCGCCCAAGGACGGCAAGCGCGTGCTCACCGGCCACGCCGGCGGCATCATCACGATGAACGTCGAGGAAGCCGACGACGCCGTCCGCGAGAAGGTCCGCCAGAACCTCCGGGAGCCGTATCGCACGCTGCTGGGGCATTTCCGCCACGAGGTCGGTCACTACTACTGGGACCGGCTGATCGCCGGGACGCCGTGGCATGAGCCCTTCCGCGCCGTCTTCGGTGACGAGCGCGCGGACTACGCCGCCGCGCTGAAGCGCAACTACGAGGACGGCCCCGTGCCGGACTGGCCGCAACGCCACGTCACCTCCTACGCCTCCGTCCATCCGTGGGAGGACTGGGCCGAGACGTGGGCCCACTACCTGCACATCGTGGACTCGCTCGTGACGGCGATGAACTTCGGCCTCGGCGGCGACGACGTGGACATGAGCATCGAGCCGTTCGACAAGGACGCACTCTATGACCGGGAGCATCCGGGTGCTGAACGCTTCCTGACGATGCTCAATTCATGGATCGAGCTGATCGCCGTGCTGAACGAGCTGAACCGCAGCCTGGGCAAGCCCGACCCGTACCCGTTCGTGCTGTCCAAGCCGGCGGTGCAAAAACTGCACTTCATCCACCTCGTCGTGGAGCCGAAGCGCCTCAAGGGCGGCGCGAAAAGCTGAGGCGGCGGCGCGGCGGCGCCCTCACCGACGGAAACCCCGCCAAGGTCCTGGTGCATCTGCCCTTGCTGTCGCCGGACGGACGCTGGGCCGCCGCCGCACTGAAGCGTGGCGGCATTGTGCTCGGCTCGCTGCATGTCTTCGACCTGGAGGGTGGCGGGGTTTTCGCACCGCCCAGCGGCCTGGGCACCAATTTCTACTCTGGCTTCGAGGCGACCGACGGCCCGTGCTTCACCACCGCCGGACAGGTTGTGTTTGCCGGCCAGCAGCAGCCCTCGAACGTGCCGCCGTTGGAGGGCCGGCCCCGCACCGTGCGCGGGTGGAGGCCCGGCACCACCAACGAACCCATCGAGCTCGCCGCGCCCGGCCTGCCCCCGGCGAGCCGGCCATGACGGCACTGTTCATCACGGACGTGGTGCCGCGCCCCGGACTCGCGGTGGAACGGACGGCCGGCGGGCTGAAGGTCACCTGGCCGACGGGCAACGGCTTCGTCCTCGAACAGGCCGCCGGCGCGGGCGCGGGCTGGCAGCCGGTGGCGGGCGGGGATGCCGGTTCCGCGGAAGTGCCGGCCGCGGGACCTGTGGCCATCTTCCGCCTGCGCCGGCCGTAGCGTCGGCGAGGCGTCCGCCGCCACGCCGAGGCTTGCTTGACCTTCGCGGGCCGGCTCCCTAACGGGATTCCCAGCATGAGCGCCACCGAGAAGCATTCGTTCCAGGCCGAGATCCAGCGGGTCTTGGACATCGTCATCCACTCGCTTTACACCGACCGCGAAATCTTCCTCCGCGAGCTGGTCTCCAACGCCGCGGACGCCACCGAGAAGCTGCGCTTCCTCCAGGCCGGCGGGCAGGCCGTGCACCAGCCCGAGCTGCCGCTCGAGATCACGCTCACGGCCGACGACCCCGCCCGCACGCTCGCCATCGCCGACGCCGGCATCGGCATGACGCGCGACGAGCTGGTGGAGAACCTCGGCACCATCGCGCACTCCGGCTCGAAGGCGTTCCTCGAGAAGCTCGCCGAGGCGAAGGAGAAGTCCGCGCTGAACCTCATCGGCCAGTTCGGCGTGGGCTTCTACTCCGCCTTCATGGTCGCGGCGAAGGTCGAGGTCTTTACGCGCTCGCACCAGCCGGACGCCACGGCGTGGCACTGGGTGTCCGAGGGCGCGGGCGGGTACGAGATCGCGCCCGGCCCCGCCGACCTGCCGCGCGGGACCAGGATCGTCCTGCACCTGAAGGAGGACGCGAAGGAGTTCAGCGAGAACTGGCAGGTGCAGCGCGTGGTGAAGCGCTACTCCGCCTTCGTGCCGTTCCCCATCCGGCTGAACGGCGGCGAGCCGCTGAACAAGGTCCAGGCCCTCTGGGCGCGGCCCAAGGCCGAGATCAAGCCGGAGGAGTACCAGGAGTTCTACGGCTTCCTCGGGCACGACCCCGAGCCGCCGCTCGCACACCTGCACTTCACCGCCGACGCGCCGCTGGCCATCCAGGCCCTGCTCTTCGTGCCGGCCCGGAACATGGAGACCCTGGGCATGGGCAAGAGTGAGTCGGAAGTGAATCTCTACTGCCGCAAGGTGCTCATCCAGCCGAAGGCCAAGGATCTCTTCCCCGAGTGGCTCCGCTTCCTCAAGGGCGTGGTGGACTCCGAGGACCTGCCGCTGAACATCTCCCGCGAGTCCATGCAGGACAGCACGCTCCTGCAGAAGCTGAACAAGGCCCTCACCGGCCGCTTCCTGAAGTTCCTCGCCGAGCTGGCGGAGAAGGAGCCGGAGACGTTCCGCAAGGTGTACGCCGAGCACCAGCGCTTCCTGAAGGAGGGCGTCATCACGGACTTCGCGCACCGCGAGTCACTGGCCAGGCTGCTTCGCTTCGAGTCCTCGACCCAGCCCGCCGGCACGCTTGTGTCGCTCGCCGAGTACGTCGGCCGCATGAAGGACGGCCAGCGCGAGATCTACCACCTCACCGCGCCCAGCCGCGAGGCCGCCGAGGCCAGCCCGTATTTCGAGGCCTTCAAGGCCCTCGGCCAGGAGGTGCTGTTCAGCTACGACGGCGTGGACGAGTTCGTGTTCCAGCATCTGCACGAGTTCGGGGGCAAACCGCTGAAGAACGCCGAGAAGGCCGACCTCAAGCTCGACCCGCCGGCGGAGGGCGCGCTCTCCGACGACGAGGCGCGGCTGGTGGCCAACTTCGTGAAGGAGACGCTCGGCGACCGCGTGGGCGAGGTGCGCACGTCGCGCCGGCTGGTGGACAGCCCGGCCGTCGTGCTCGAGGCCGACGACCAGACCACCGCCACCATGCGCCGGATGCTCAAGGCCATGAAGCGCGACGCCGAGCTGGGCGACGCGAAGCTCGACTTCGAGCTGAACCCGAAGCATCCGGTGATCATCGGCCTCGCCACGCTGCGGCAGACGGACGCCCCGCTCGCCGCCCAGGTGGCGGAGCAGCTCTTCGACAGCGCCCGCCTCGCCGCCGGCCTGCTCGACGACCCGCGCACCCTCCTCACCCGCATGAACACGCTGCTCGCGCGGGTGGTGGGGAAGCCGTCGCCTTCCGCGTAGCAGCCGACTCTGAGTCGGTGCTGAAGGACTCGGCACGCAGTCGCGCAGCCTGACCACCGCGACTGCGAAAAGGCGCGCTTCAGGCAAACCGCCGGTCGTAGTCGCGGGAGACGCGGACCAGCAGCGCGGAGTACTCCTTGCTGGTGACCGCCTCGTCCACCCACTCGAAGGGGAACGGCTCGACGTTGGTGGCCCGGAAGCGAAGAAGCTGAAACTCCTCGAAGGCTGGCCTCGCCTGGGCCAGCAGGCGGGCCTCCGCTTCGGCCGCCTCCTGGACCGGATGCTTGTGCTTCCTGCCATCCGTCGGCCACGCACGCTCACCCTCGAAGGACGTATAGCTGGCCGCGTGGTTGATGCCGACGAGGCCGATGCAGATGGGCTGGCCACCTGTCTTCCGGAACTCGTCTGTCTGGCGCTGCAGGGTGCCGATCACGCGGTCAATCTGCTTGATCATCGCCTTGGCCAGAATCTTGGTCTCGACACCGATCTCTATGGTGGCCACCTCACCACGCGCGACCAGCAGGCCGTCCTCGGTCACCGCCGCCGCGGCCGGCACCAGTTCACCCAGCGTGCCGTCGCCGCGGCGAGTCTTCCTGCCCACGGCCTGGTTGCCCAAGTTCACCACGCGTTCGCGGGCCGCGACACGCTGCGCCAGGCGGTCGGATTTCCCAAGCGCCACCAAGTCTTCGTAGAGCTGGTTGGCCACCAGGTCACCGAGGCTCGAGTCCCGATGTTTGTAGCGGGTTCCCTGGAACAGCGAGCGGAAGGTCCGCAGCATGGCGTAGCTCGACATGGCGGCGGCTCAGCGCGTCTCGGTGATGACCTCGGCGTCCACCGCGCCGGCGGCCAGTGGCATCCACGCGGCCTCACGCAGCCGGGCCTCGGCGAGCGCGAAGTATTTGGGCTCGATCTCCACGCTGACGCTGTGCCGGCCGGTCCGCAGCGCCGCGAGGGCCGTGCTGCCCGTGCCGCCGAAGGGATCGAGCACGGTGTCGCCCGCGAAGGAAAACATCCGGACCAGCCGCTCGGCCAGCTCCACGGGGAAGGGCGCGGGATGGCCGTGGCGCGTGGATTCGCCGCGGATGTCGGTCCACGACGAACGCAGCCACGCCTGCATCTCCTCGCGGCTCAGCATCGAGAGGGCGCGCTGCAGGGCGGAGGGCGAGCGGTACTCGCCGCCTTTCCGGAGGAAGAGGATGTACTCCACGTCGTTCTTGATGATCGCGCCCGGCTGGTAGGGCTTGCCGTAGAAGCCGGCCCCGTTGCCCTGCACCTCGGTCACGCCGTTCGCGATCTTCTGCCAGAGGACCGGCGTCAGGCAGTCGAGGCCCAGCCGGCGGCTGCGGACCTGGATGTCCGCGTGCAGCGGCATGACATAGTGCCGGCCGCCCGCCTTGCGCGGGATGCACACGTCGCCCACCACGCAGCAGATGCGGCCGCCCGGCGCGAGCACGCGGGCGCATTCCCGCCAGACCTTGTCCAGCTCGTCGAGAAACACCTCATAGTCCGCGACCGCGCCGAGTTGCCGGGCGTGCGGCTCGTACTCCTTCAGCGTCCAGTACGGCGGCGACGTGACGACCAAGTGGACGCTCGCGTCGGGCAGCCAGGTGAGGTCGCGGGCGTCGCCCAGCCGCAGGCGGTGCCGAGTCCGCGAAAATGGCGGCGGCCACGGGACGTTCCGCAGGATGGCGTTGGCGCGCAGCATCCGCTCGACGGACCCCGGGATGTTATCGGATTCGGGCAGCTCACGCAGCGCAAGCCCAACCGAACTGATCGTGTCGCGCATCGCTTCCGGCGGTTCGGCCGGCAGGGGCGGAAGGTAGGACAGTCCGCGTGGCCGCGACCGCTTCCCGGCTCGCGGACGGACTTCCAGGCGGTTGGCTTGCACGCCCGCAGCTAAGCCGGGAGCCGTTCCTCGCGCCAGCACTTCCGGCTCACCTTGCCGCCCGCCCGCCCAGCAGCCTCGCCGGCAGGAGGAACACGGCGCGGATGAACGCGAACAGGCCCTCGACCACATAGGCCACCAGCCGGAAGGGCAGGCTCAGCAGCCAGAGGAACGGGATCAGCACGAGAAGCAGCAGCGCCAGCGGCCAGCACAGCACGAGCAGCAGGCCCCAGGCGGCGATGAGCAGGAGGAATTTCATGGCGCGCGGCGGTTTGGCCGGAAGCAGCACCCGGCCCGGGCGGCCGGAGTTTCAGCCGTTTTCCTGCGCTGGCGAGCCGCATTTCCCGACCGCGAA
>JBJXFY010000102.1:0-7549 GCA_046155815.1 Limisphaerales bacterium
CCGACTTGAGATGATAGAAGGGCAGGCGCAAGTCCGGCTTCGTCCGCCGCCGATCCGCCACGACGCGCCAGAGAGTCGCGAACCGAAACGCCAACGCCCCATCCCGATGAAGCAACCCGCCGTCGAGTCGCCCTTCTTGCACCAAGTCGCAGACAATCAGCAGCAACAGCGGCTTGTGTGGTGCTGATTGTTCCGGCTTGGCCTTCTTTGATCCTTCGGTGTTTAGCGATGCGAGTTTCTCGAGCCACTTTCTGGAATCAAGTGACATCGCCGTGCCTAGTTTTCACAAACCTCAAACTCGCGCAGTAGAATCCTTGTTTTCTCCTTCTCCCACTGCTCGCGGATGAGACGGACTTCGTGATCGCTGATGAGCGGTTCACCGGTCTGCTCCCGGAGGGCCAGCAGCTCCCCCAGCAGCATCCGGCGCGCCTCCAAGGTCAGCGGCCCCAGCCCCGGCTGGCCGTTGCGGCGGACCTTGCTCCGGTGGTCCGGCGTCTCGGACACGCGCTTGAGCCGGTCGCGGAAGGCGGCCAGCGGTTCCAGATGCTCGTGCCCGGCGTCAATCATCGCCGCCAGCGACTTGTCCTTGTCCACCACGGTGCAGGTCCAGCAGCCGAACCGGGCGGCGGAGGAGCCGCACGAGGGGGCGTCGCCGGTGTTCATGACGAACGGGCACTCGGTGCTGCCATCCTTGTAGAGGCGCACCAGTTCCGCGTACGAGCCGCCCCAGGGCGGGCGGCTGTTGAGCAGGGTGATCCAGACCTCGTCGTTGGTGAGGTCCTTGATCGGCGAGAAAATCCAGACGCCACGGTGGTCCGCGTGCGGGGAGAGCCGTCCGCCTTCGTTGTTCTCGTGGCGGCCAATCGCACCGGCGCGGGAGGCGGACTCAGCCCGGCGAACCCCGAGCAGCAGGATGGCCTCGCCGCTGTCGGCCACGATTTCGCGGATGAAGCGCGAGGTGGGGCGGATTTTCATCCGGTTGGTGCACCAGCGGAAGGTGCGGTTGGGCGCGGGATAACCCTTGCCGAGCAGGTTCACCCAGAAGCTTTCCTCCGGGAGGGGATGGGTGCGGACGATGCGGAGCGGGACGTTCAGCCCTTCGAGGCTCTGCTCCAGCCGTGCGAGCAGCCGATCCACGAACGCCTGGAAGACCGGCGACTCGACGAGGGTGTCGTTGCTGACGACGAAGATGGGGCGGCGGCGTTCGTCGGGGGCGATGTTGCGGACGGCCTCGAGCACGAAGTGCAGCAGCAGCGTGGAATCCTTGCCGCCGGAGAAGCCGATGATCCACGGGTGGTCGTGGGGCTGGAGGTATTCCTCGCGCAGCTCGCGCCGGATGGAGCGGACCGTGGCCGCGTAGAGGCCGGCCGGGGTGGGCGCGGGAGGGGTGGCGAGCATCGCTGACAGCGGATTTAGCGTGACGGGGGCGGTGCCGGCAAGCCGGCCCGTCGTCGGATAGCGGCTCACTCGGGAGCGCCGGCCTCCGGCCCGGCGGGCACTGGTTTTGGGGAATCCCACGCGCCGGTGCGGAGCACGGCGCTCCTCCCGTCTCCGCGGTGGGCGGGAGGAATGGGGGTCTCGCGGGAGCAGGTCTGTGCGGGTTGAGGTCTCGCGGAGCTCGACCCTCCGAGGTGAACCGGGCCTCGCGGAAACTCGACCCTCCGAGGAGGAGGGGGCGGGCGGGCGTGGCGGGGGTGAAGAAGGGCTGGCCGGGCGCGGCGCGCGCCGCACCTTCGCGGGCCGTCGGCGCCCGGCCGCGGCGGGGCGGAGATTCATCCTGCTTGAACGCATTTCGAGAGCTTGGACAGCGGCTGGTGGCGGGGGCGGCGTGGGTGGTGTTTCGCGCGGTGGAGCGCGCGCCGCTGCCGCTGGTCACGGGCTTCGCCCAGTTCGCCGCGGCCATCGCCTACGCGGTCTGGGGCAGACGGCGGCGCACGGCCATCGCCAACCTGCTCGCCAGCGGCGTCGCACCGGACGAGGCGGCGGCGGGGCGGCTGGCCAAGGAATCCTTCCGCGCGTTCTGCCTGATGATCGCGGAGTCCATCGTGGCGCGGCGGCGGATCACGGCGGACAACTGGCGGGAGTTTGTGACGTTGAAGCTGTCGCCCGAGGCGGCGGCGCTGCTGGCCGACCCGCGGCAGGGGATCATCGCCGCGAGCGCGCACCTCGGGAACTGGGAGGTGGCGGCGCGTGCGGTGTCCATGCTCAAGCCGCTGGTGGTGGTCCACCGGCCCTTCTCGAACCCGCATCTCGAGGCCGTGGCGCACGGCCGGCGTCAGGGGGAGAACCTGCGGATGCTGTCGCGGCTGGAGCGGGAGCCGATGCGCTTCCTGCAGGCGCTGAACCGCGGCGAGGCGGTGGCGCTGATGATGGACCAGCACGCGGCGGAGCAGCGGGTGCGGGTGGACTTCTTCGGCCGGCCGGCGTGGACGACGACCTCGGTGGCGATGCTGCACCTGCTGACGCGCGCGCCGCTGGTGGCGGCGTTTGCCATCCGGGTGGCGCCGCTGCGGTACGAGGTGCGGGTGGTGGGGCCGGTCCGCTTCACGCGCACCGGCAACCGGGAGGAGGACGTGCGGGCGATCACGCAGGCGCTCACCGCGGAGATCGAGCGCGTGGCGCGGGAGTTTCCCGGCCAGTACATGTGGGGCCACCGGCGGTGGAAGGAATGACGGATTGCGGAAGGTGAAATGCGGAACGAATTGCTCGCCCCGAACTGTCTCATTCCGTAATCCTGATCCCGCATACTGCAATGGCCTGGCCCACGTTCAGCCTCCTGTTCTTTGCCAGCGCGCCCGCCGAGGCGGAGCTGGGCAAGTTTGACCTTTTCCGCACCAGCACGCGCTTCGCGGACGAGCACGGCTTCGAGGCGGTGTGGATTCCGGAGCGGCATTTCCATGCCTTTGGCGGCATTTTCCCGAACCCCTCGCTCATGGCGGTGGTGCTGGCGGAAAGCACGCGGCGCATCCGCATCCGCGCGGGCAGCGTGGTGATGCCGCTGCACCACCCGATCCGCGTGGCGGAGGAATGGGCCGTGGTGGACAATCTCTCAAACGGCCGCGTGGACCTTTCCTTCGCCATCGGCTGGAATCCGAACGACTTCGTCATCGCGCCGGCGGCCTACGCGGACCGAAAAAGGATCACGCTGGAAGGCGTGGAGGCCGTGCGCCGGCTATGGCGGGGCGACCCCTACGCCACGCCGAACGGGACCGGCCAGCCCTTCGACGTGACCCTGCACCCGCTGCCGCTGCAGAAGGAGCTCGACGTGTGGTTCACCTGCTCGGGCGGCACGGAGCGCTTCGTCGAGACGGGTGAATGGGGCTTCAACGTGCTCACCGCGCTGCTCTTCCAGAGCGTCGGGGATCTCGCCGAGAAGATCGCCGCGTACCGCGGGGCCCGCGCGCGCGCCGGCCACGCCGGCCCGGGCCGCGTGACGCTCATGCTCCACACCTTCGTGGGCGAGGAGGAGGACACGGTGAAGGAATCCGTCCGCGGGCCGTTCAAGCACTACCTCGAAACCTCCGCCGACCTCTGGCAGATCGGCGACGCGCGCCTGAAGGAGATGTCGCCCCGCAAGAAGGCGGACATGCTCGAGTTCGCCTTCGAGCGCTATTACCGCAAGACGGCGCTGATGGGCTCCGTCGGGTCGGCGGCGAAGATGGTCGAGGCGGTCGCCGCCGCGGGCGTGGACGAGATCGCGTGCCTGATTGATTTCGGCCTGCCGATGAAGGCGATCATGGAGGGGATGGGCCACCTCGATGCGCTGAGGAGGAGGGGCGGGGAATGAAGTTCCGGGCTCCAAGCTCCAAGTTCCGAGAAACGGCCCAACCCCAAGTTCCAAGGGACCGGGCGGCCACCTTGGATTGTTTGGGGTTTTGTTTTTGGAGCTTTCCTGGCGCTGGGAACTTGGAGCTTGGAGCTTCCGCATGATTCCCCGCCGCGTCGTCATCACGGGAGTCAGCGTCGGCTGCGCGTTGGGCTTCACACCGGACGAGTTCTGGACGCGGCTGCTCGCCGGCGAATGCGGCATCGCGCGCGTGCCGGGCGTGGCGGACGACAGCCCGCTGCCGACGAAGATTGCGGGCGTCATCCCCGACGCCGCGCTGGACGCGGCCTGTGCCCGCCGCGGCGTGGACGATCCGGACCGGGCGAACCGCCTCGCGCTCTTCGCCGTGGCCGACGCGCTCGCCGATGCCGGCGTGGCCACGGGCGCCGACGACCGGCCCCACGACCTGATCTTCGGCACCGGGCACGGCAACGTGGCGTTTCAGAACGCCGCGGTGGAGGCGTACCTCGGGGGTGGCTACCGCAAGTACCGTCCCACCTCGATCGTCCGTGCGATGTTCAACCGCCCGGCGAACGTGGCCTCCATCCGCCACCGGCTCACCGGCGCGAGCTACACCGTGAGCTGTGCCTGCGCAACCGGGTCCATCGCGCTGATGGAGGCGTTCTTCCGTGTGCGCTTCGGCATCGCCGAGGCGGCCGTGGCGGCGTGCGCCGACTACGGCATTGATGTGACCACCTTCTCGGCCTGGAACCGTCTGGGCGTGCTGTCGCGAAACCCCGACCCGGCCACGGCCTCGCGGCCGTTTGATGTGAAGCGCGACGGCCTGGTGATGGGCGAGGGCTGCGCGGGCTTCGTGCTTGAGCCGCTGGAGACGGCGCAGGCGCGGGGCGCGACCCTCTGGGCGGAGATCCTCGGCGTCGGCTCTTCGTGTGACGCCCGGCACATCGTGCAGCCGGACACAGCCGGCCAGGCGAAGGCCGTGCGCACCGCGCTGGCGATGGCGGGCGTGACGCCCGCGGAGGTGGACTACGTAAATGCCCACGGCACGGCGACGGAGATCGCGGATATTGTTGAGTCCTCAACCTTACGCGAAGTCTTCGGGCCGGAGGCGGACCGGATCCCGGTGTCGAACACCAAGGCGCAGCTTGGCCACCTCATGGGCGCGACGGCGGGCGTGGAACTGGTGGCGACGCTGCTGGCGTTGCGGCACCAGGTGCTGCCGCCGTGCCGCAACCTGGAGGAACCCGACCCGCGCTGCCCGTTGAACTTCGTCCGCGGCGGGCCGCAGCCGGCGCGGGTGGAGGTGGCGCTGAAGAACAGCTTCGCCTTCGGCGGAACCAACTGCGCGGTCGTGCTGCGGCGGATGTGATGGCCGCTACCTGCGCCGCGCCGCGCGGCGTCCCAGCAGCCCTACGCCCGCCCCCAGCAGCACGAGCGAGCCGGCACCCGGCTCGGGCACGAGCGTCATGAGCGTTACGTCGTTGCCATCACCGCCGCCGTAGAGGATTTCGAAGGGGTACGTGACGCCCCCGAAGTCCGCGGAGACGGACGATCCCTGGTCGAACGTGCCAAGCACGGGGAGGCCAAACCGGTTGTCCACGATCACGTACTGCACGAAGGGAGTGGGCTCGGCCAGCAGGGTGAGATTCAACCGGCCGTCCAGGATGGTGGTGGCACCCTCAACGATCAGCCGGTCCACGTCCGTGACCGGGTCGGTGCCGAGGTCAACCTCGTAGGCCGCCTGCTCTCCCATGACGATTCCCACCGCGGTGAGGGAGGCGAAATCCTGGCCCGGCCTGCCCGGCGCGACGGTGCCGGATACAGCCAGGGCGCCCATGCGGCCGTCGCCCGTCAGCCGCGCGCCCGGCCTCACATCCACGGCGAGATTGGCGGCCGAGGCCACCTGGTAGCCGATTTGTACCGTGCCTTCCTCGACGAGGATGCCGGTACCAAGGCCGAAATCGTTGAGCGTCGGATTAGGATCCAGCACCAGCGTTCCGGGGCCGTCCTTGGTCAAGATCGCGCCGGCGGCCATGGCGGTCCCGGTGAGGGCCAGGCCGGTGATCGTGGTGATCCGGGTGCTGGCGTTGAGGCGGGCGGCCTGTCCGTACACCTGGTCGGCGTTCTCCGTCCGCCACACGTTCTCCGCGCCGGCCCGCGGGGCGTTGAAGCGCAGGAAGTCCGGCAGGTTCTGGCTCTCGGTCGAGACCATCGTGCCGCCATAGACGTCCAGCCCGCTCCAGCCCGTGGCCGGGTCCAGCGGCGCATAGTCGGCGACGAAGCCGGGCGCGAGACGCAGTTCCCCGGTGCCGTCGTCCCAGTAGGCCGAGGTCCGGCCATTGCCGTTGGCCAGGGTGCTGTCAATGCGGGCGTTGGCCCCGAGGATGAGCTGGGCACCATCGCGCGTGCTGAGGTAGAGGTTCTGGTTGGACAGATCGGCACTCTGGATGAGGCTGGCCACTTCCAGAACGGTGTCGGGCCCCGACGCCCCGATGCCGCCACGCGCATTCGCGGCCAACCGGATGCCGGCCGTGATGACATTCGAGCGCCCGTTTTCAAAAGTCAGGGTGCGCACCAGGTTGGTCGAGGTGGACTGCCCGTAGATGAACAATGTTGCGGCATTCAGATCCTCATAGCCGCCGCGGATGATGTACGGCTGGGCCGCGGAGCCGAAGAGGACGCCGGCCAGGAACCGCACATTGCCGGAGAAGGAGGAGCCACCCGTGGAGCTGAAGCCCAGCGCCCCCTCGCCGATTTTCGTGAACGTGCCGTTGCCGCTGACGGGCCCGGTCACCTGGATGGAGCGGCCGGCCCCGACATCCACCGAGCCACCGCCGGCGCCGATGGACCATCCGCCCTGAAGGGCGAGGGCACCGGCGCCGGTGAACTGCACCGTGCCGCCGTCGAGACGGAGCCTGTTGCTGTTGGTGCCGGTTCCGCCCAAGGTGCCGTTAAACCGGACGGTTCCGCCCTGGATGTTCCACTCGGACCGCACGAGGGAGGAGGCCATCTCGAGGGAGCTGGGCGCCACCAGCAACCCGGCGCCGGTCTTGCGGATCGTCCGTTCCGTTCCGGTCAGGGAGCCGGACAAGCCCACCGAGGCCGTGCCGCCCACGTCCACCCGCAGGTTGCTCTCCAGCCCGAGGTGGGAGACGGAACGGTTCCCGCTGCCCAGCGCCTCCAGCAGGGCCTCGCTCGTGAGCGGCGACTCGGCGAAAGTAAGGCGGTTGGCCAGCGTGCCGACCACGGAGATGTCATGGGTTCCGGTCATGACGAGACGACCGACCCGTGTGGGGCTGCCGAGGGTGATCGTTGCCGCACTTTGGAGCGTTGCCCCGATGAAGGCGGCCGCCCCGTCGGCATTGGGGATCACGCCGTTCCAGTTGGTGGCCGAATGCCAGTCACCGCCGCCGACCGGGCCCCAAAAACTGTTCCCCGCTGCGGACAGGCCGGTGGCCGTCAGGGCAAGGGCGACGTGGCCGCTGCGTCGGCCGAAACGGCGGCGGGACGGGCGGCGAAAGGAACGGGCGTTCATGGGCGCAATAGATGGTGCTGCAAGGGCGTTCGCCGCGGGCCAGCAAAAAGGCGCCCTTTTGTGCGCAAAGCCCCCGGCCGAGTCAATCGTGCCGGAGGCGCGGTGGTGGCTTGGTTTGTCCGCCGGACGGAGCGCCGAGCATCGCTCGGTCTTGCCATGCCGAGTCGGGATTCGTGCCGAGCCGCGATGCTCGGCGCTCCAAACTGAGCCATTGTCCCGGCTTCCCG
>JBJXFY010000105.1:0-9258 GCA_046155815.1 Limisphaerales bacterium
GCTCGCGCCGATGTTCGTGAATCACGAATCGTCCGTCTGGGCGTTTTTCGGCGAGGTTTGCTACACCGGCGATCCGTTCACCCAGATCATCCGGGAAACCCGCGGCGGCGTGACGAGGATGCTCGGCAGGGACGAGGCCAGCGCGATTCCGTATTCCGGCTACCTCAAGCGGGCACCCTCAACCCGATGACTTGTTCCCGCTATTGCAACCCTGATCGTCCCGGTGGCGGCCCGCGTTGACGGCAACCTGCGCCGGCACAAGGGCTCCGATCTCGCCGGGGTGCGGACGCGGTTCGAGGCCGAGTCAGACGAACTGAGTTCTCCGGGAGAGAACCGAGTGCACCGGCGGTGAAGGTGAGGAAACCGCGCAGGGAACCTTTTACCGTGGCAGTTGTGAGTCGGGTCCCGCCTCGTGCGGCGCAAGCGGCGCTTGCAACGTGGCAGCGTGGATGCCGCCAAGCACGCATCCCATGGTCCGGTCCCCGGAGCCCAGGTTAGGTCCACCCGATGGAGCCCGGTGCTGCGGGGAGCCTGAGGGCCAGGCGGAGAAATGGCGCGCGTCCCTTTCGGAGGGGATGTAGTCTTCCGGGTCACTGGGCGAAGCTTGCCTCGGTTTCAGCTTCGTTCCCTTTGCTTCCTTCTGTACCCACAAGTGATCCATGGACGCCCCGCCTGAGACCTCCGCCGCCCCGCCGACGGAACTGGTCGTGCCCGCCTCCCTGCCTGGCGCGCGGCTGGACGCGTGGCTGCGCGACCAGCTCCCGAACGTCTCGCGCGGCGCCCTCCAGCGACTGCTCGCCGAGGGCCACATCCGCGTGAACGGTGAGCCGACGAAGCCGAACCGCGCCCCGCGCGCCGGCGACTGCGTCACCATCGCCTGGCCCGCCGCACGCCCGGCCGAGGCCCGGCCCGAGGCCATCCCGCTCGCCATCCTGCACGAGGACGACGACCTGCTGGTGCTCGACAAGCCGCCCGGCCTCGTCGTCCACCCCTCCGCCGGCCACGACGACGGCACGCTGGTGAACGCGCTGCTGCATCATTGTGCGGGGCGGCTCAGCGGCATCGGCGGCGTGGCGAGGCCGGGCATCGTCCACCGGCTGGACAAGGACACCAGCGGCTGCCTCGTGGTGGCGAAGCACGACGCCGCGCACGTCGCGCTGGCGAAGCAGTTCGCCGGCCGGTCGCTGGACAAGACCTACCTCGCGCTGGTGTGCGGCGTACCGGCGGCGGAAGCCGGCGAAATCCGCGCCGCCATCGCGCGGCATCCCAGCCACCGCAAGCGCATGGCCGTGACGGACGGCGGCGGGCGCGAGGCGTGGACGAGCTGGCGGCTGCGCGAGCGGATCGCGGGCGCGGCCCTGCTCGAGGCCACGCTGCACACCGGGCGCACGCACCAGATCCGCGTGCATTTCCGCCACATCGGCCACCCGATCGTGGGGGACGACACGTACGGCGAACGCCAGAACGCGCGGCTCGCCGAGGCTACCGGCTGGCGCGCGCCGCGACAGATGCTGCACGCGTGGCGGCTGGAATTCACGCATCCCGGCACGGGCGCGGAGATGGCCTTCGAGGCACCGGTTCCGGCGGATTTCCGCGCGGCGCTGGCGCGGCTGCGCGGGCCGTGATGGTGGCGGCGACGCCCCGGCGCGGTGGCGTGTTCCGGGCCGGGCGATGAGGCGTTGCCGGCACGTCCTGCGGCGGGGGCGTCGCAGCCACAGGGCGGGCTGCGGCGGGGTTATCCGTCCGCAAGCTGACGGAACCCCTCCTCCGGTTCACTGCGAAATTCCCAGTCCCGCCCGCGCCAGGTGAACGCGAGGCGCGCGGCGTGCAGTGCGTGGTTCTCCAGGACCAGTGCGGCGCGGTCCGCCTCCGTGAGCGTGCCGCACACCAGGCGCAGGTAGCAGCCGGGGTCGTGGCCGTAGAGCTTGTCGCCCGCTATGGGGTGGCCGGCGTGCTGGAGGTGCAGGCGGATCTGGTGCTTGCGTCCGGTGAGCGGCCGGGCCATGACCAGCGCGAAGGGCCGGCCGTCCCGCAGGATTTTCCTCTGCACCGCAAGCCGGGTTTCCGCGGCCGTGCCGTCCGGGCGGACGCGGTCCTTCACGGCCACCTCGCTCGCCTCGTCCCGGCCGAGCGGGGCGTCCACGGTGAGTACTTCCCAAGCCGGGTGGCCGTGGACGAGGGCGAGGTAGTCCTTGGTGACGACGCGGGACGCCATCAGTCGGCCCAGTTCGCCGGCGGCTTCGGGCGACTTCGCGGCCAAGGTCACGCCGCTGGTCTCGCGGTCGAGACGGTTCACGAGCGCCACGAAGCCGTCGCCGCGGTGCAGACGGAGCCGGCTGATGAGGCTGGAGAGCGCGTCGCCCTTGGTCGGGTGGCACACCAGCCCGGCGGGCTTATGGACGACGAGCAGTTCATCGTCCTCGTGCAGCACGGGAAACAGCGGGTCCACGACGGCAGGATGCGGGGCGGAGGCGGGCGAAGGAAGCGGGGGAGCGTCCGGCAGCCTTGCCCCGCGGGGTTCACCGACTACACTGGCGGCCTCATGAACGGCGCGTGGCCGCGGGTGTTGCCCGCGATCTTCATCCTGGTGGCGGCGGGGAGCCGCTGGCCGGGGCTGCTGCCGCCCAGCTTCAGCGCCTTCTACGGGCTGGCGTTCGTGGCGGGCGCGTTCTTCGCGGGCCGCCTGGCGTGGTGGCTGCCGCTGGGCACGCTGCTGGTGACGGACGTGGCCCTGAACGTCCACTACACGCTCAAGCTCGGCCAGAACGCCTTCCAGCCGTACCAGCTCCTGAACTACGCCGCCTTTGCCGGGTTGATCCTGCTGGGCCGGGCATGCGGCGGTCGTGCGCCGCTGGCCCGGCTGCTGGGAGGCGGCGTGCTCGGCGCTTTCCTGTTCTGGCTCTTCACGAACACGGCGGCGTGGCTGTTCAACCCCTTCGCCAATCCCGAGTACTCACGCACGCTGGCGGGCTGGTGGCTCGCGCTTACGCAGGGCACGGCGGGGTATCCGCCCACGTGGGAATTCCTCCGCAACACGCTCGTCAGCGGCGGGCTCTTCACCGCTGTCTTCGCCGCCGCGCTCAAGTGGGCCGCGCCGGAACCGGAGCCGGAGGAGGAGCGCGAGCCCGCCGAGGAACCCGCCCCCGAAGCCAAGCCGAAGGAGGCGTGAGGCCTCGGGTCCCAGGTCCCGGGTCCGGTGTCTCGGGAGCACCGCTCCGGCCACCCCATCCGCCATCCGCCAGACCCCATCCCCCGGGAAGCCCATGCTCATCGGCCTGATTTCCGACACGCACGGCCATCTTGATCCGCGCATGAAGCCGGCGCTCGCGGGCGTGCGGCACATCCTGCACGCTGGCGACATCGGCCTGCCGTGGCTGCTGCTCGAGCTCGAGACCGACGTCGCGCCCGTGACCGCCGTGCTCGGCAACGTGGATGACGGCCTGCCGTACCGGACGACGGAGATGGTCGAGCTGGCGGGGAAAAAGTTCCTGCTGCACCACATCGTGGATCCGCACCAGCCCGTGCTGGAGTTCCGGCGGCTGCTGGCGAAGCACCGGCCGGACGTGGTCGTGTTCGGGCACACGCACCGGCCGTTCTGCGAAGCGGTCGGCGGCACGCTCTTCATCAACCCCGGCTCCGCCGGCCGGCCGCGATTCGGGCTCGCACCGAGCGTGGCGGTGCTGGACCTGGCGGCGGCGCGGCTGGAGCCGCGCTTCCTCGAGCTGAAGGACGGGTCGGACTGATAACCACTACCGGTGAATGCTGGTAGAATGGCCGGAGGCCCTCCCTCCCCTCCATTGGAGATGGAGGGAAAGGCCGGGGAGGGGAGGTGCGCCGCCGGGAAAGCTGAGCCTGTATCGGAAGAGCGGACCAGGCTGGGTGGCCGAACGAGTTGATTGACTAGCTGCGTTGTTGATCGGAGTCCACAGGTGAACGGAAGCCGAGGGCGCTGTGGAGCCGCCTGCCATGGGCAGAGGTTGAACCGGCCCGTGAACCCCGGCACGCCGTGCGTGCAGACGGTGCTCACGGGCAGCCGCCCGTCGAGCGCCACCTGGGCGGCCGACTTGCCGCCCCGATTCCACAGTGCCACCGCCGAGCGCTTGAACGCCTCGTCGTAGCGCTTCCGACCGCCGGTGCCGATACCGTTCCCGTCCTGCTGGTCATTGATGTGCCCCTCCATCCTGGCTCACGCGCCCACTCCGGATGTCCACCAAACCGATGCCAGGGCAGCTGGTCACTTTTCCCCCGGGAACGCGACAGACGGCGCGGCGGGCGGCGAGCCTCACCGTGAAGAGGGCCGGCGACCTTTTCCGGGCGCGGCTTCGCGCTATGGTTGCTGGGTGCGGTGCTTGTTTACGCCCTGCGCGGCCGTCCGCCGTGGCGTGGGGGTCCGCGCCCTGCTCCTAATGACCATCCTCGCCATCCCCCTCGCGGCCCAGCCGAACTCCCCCTTCGCCCACCCCAACCCGCTTGTCGCCGAATGGACCGGCCCCTTCGGCGGGGTGCCGCCCTTCGACCGCGTGCGCGTGACGGACTTCGCGCCGGCCTTCGAGGCGGCGATGGCGGCGTACCGCGCGGAGATTGGCTGCATCGCCGCGAACTTGGCGCCGGCGGACTTCACGAACACCCTCGCCGCGCTGGAGGACAGCGGCCGGAAGCTGGACCAAGTGGGCGCAGCTTACGGCGTGTGGGGCTCCACGATGAGCACGCCGGAGCTGCGGGCCTTCGAGCAGGAGATCGAGCCGAAGCTGGCGGCGCTGCGGGACGAGGTGTTCCAGAACGAGGCGCTTTTCCGGCGCGTGGCGGCGGTGTACGAGACGCGGGAGAAGGCCGGCCTGACGCCCGAGCAGCAGCGGCTGGCGTGGGTGCACCACCAGGGGTTCGTACGGGCGGGCGCGCGTCTCGACGCCGCGGCCAAGGCGCGCGTCGCGGCCATCAACCAGCGACTGGCCGCGCTCTTCACCACCTTCAGCCAGAACCTGCTCGCGGACGAGGAGGAGCAGTTCACCGCGATCACGGAGGCGCAGGAGCTGGCCGGGCTGGCGGAGTCGTTCCGCGGCGCGCTCGCGGCGGAGGCGGAGCGCCGCGGCAGGGCGGGGAGCTGGGTCGTGGCCAACACGCGCTCGAGCGTCGAGCCGTTCCTGACCTACGCGGAGAGCCGGCGGCTCCGCGAGGAGGTGTGGCGGCGCTTCATTGGCCGCGGCGACCAGCCCGGACCGCGCGACAACAAGCCGGTGCTCCGGGAGATCCTTGGGCTCCGCGCCGAGCGGGCGCGCCTGCTGGGCCATCCCACCCACGCGCACTGGCGGCTGGAGGACCAGATGGCACGCACGCCCGACCGCGCGCTCGGCGTCATGGAGGCCGTGTGGCCGGCCGCGGTCGCGCGGGTGCGCGAGGAGGTGGCCGACATGCAGCGGCGGGCGGACGCGGACGGCGTGACGATCGAGGCGTGGGACTACCGCTTCTACGCCGAGAAGGTGCGGAAGGCGAAGTACGACCTCGATGAGGCGGAGGTGAAGCCCTACCTGCAGCTCGACCGCCTCCGCGACGCGATGTTCTGGGTGGCCGGCGAGCTTTTCGGGCTGCGGTTCGAGCCGGTGCAGGGCGTGCCGGTGCCGCATCCGGACGTCACGGTGTGGGAGGTGCGCGACGCGGGCGGCCGGCACGTGGGGCTGTTCTACTTCGATCCCTACGCGCGGACAGGCAAGCGCTCCGGCGCGTGGATGAGCGCCTACCGCAGCCAGGAAAGGTTCGCCCGGGACATCACCACGCTGGTCTCGAACAACTCCAACTTCATGGGGCCCGCGCCCGGACAGCCCGTGCTCGTGTCATGGGACGACGCGAAGACCCTGTTCCACGAGTTCGGACACGCGCTGCACGGGCTCTGCTCGGACGTGACCTATCCCACGCTCTCCGGGACCGGCGTGCCGCGGGACTACGTGGAGCTGCCGTCGCAGCTCCTCGAGCGCTGGCTGCTCACGCCCGAGGTGCTTGGCCGCTTCGCCCGGCACCATGCGACGGGCGAGGCGATGCCGGCGGCGCTCATCGAGAAGATCCGCCGCGCGGCGAAGTTCAACCAGGGCTTCGCCACGACGGAGTACCTCGCCAGCGGCCTCCTCGACATGCGCCTGCACATGGCCGCCGAGGCGCCGGCGGACGCCGCCGCCTTCGAGCGCGAGGAGCTGGCCCGGCTCGGGATGCCGCGCGAGATGGTCATGCGGCACCGCCTGCCGCAGTTCGCCCACATCTTCGCGGACGACGGCTACTCCGCCGGCTACTACAGCTACCTCTGGGCCGACACGCTCACGGCAGACGCGGCGGAGGCGTTCCACGAGGCGGGCGGGCTCTTCGACCGCGGCACGGCGGCGCGGCTCCGCGAGCATGTCCTTTCCCGTGGCAACACGCTTGATCCGGCGGAGGCGTACCGGAAGTTCCGCGGCCGGGACGCCGGGATCGCGGCGCTGATGCGCGACCGGGGCTTTCCGGTGCCGGCGGGGGTGAACTGATCCTGCCAGCCTTCAGTCCGCGCGCGTGAGGCCGGCGAGGGCCTGCTGAAAATAGGCGGGAACGCCGGCCGCGAAGCGGACCAATCCGCCTGCTCCCCAGGCTGCCAAGGCCGGCTCCCGCGCGGGAGCCTCCGCCGAGTTGTCGTACGGCCAGAACTCCCGCGCACGGGCGGCAAACCATCCGAGCCGTGCAAGCGACCGGTTCCAACGCTCGGCCAGCCGATCCGGCGGCACGCCCTGCCCGCCAAGCTGGACGCGTGCCGCGACCCGCCGGGCGGAAATCTCGGGCGAAGCCAGCCCCACATGGGGCAGGAAAGCATGTCCGCCACGCGAACGCACTTCGTCCACGGCCTCTCGGGCACCGGCGAGGCAGGACGAACGCAAGGCGGCGTCGGGCGCGTCGGCAAAGCAGGCGTATCCGGCCGCCTTCAGGCGCCGCAGCGTGCGCTCGTCCGGGTTCAGGATTTCGAGGTCCGCTCCCAGCCGCAAGGCGAGTGCGCGACGTGCGAGGGAGGTCTTGCCCGCGCCGTTTGGACCGGCGACCAGCCAGATCTCCGGTGCGCTCATGCCCCCGGTTTTTCCGCCGGCCGGGCCGATGCCGAAGCTTCCCGCATCGCCTCGTGCATGGCCGCCGTCAGCGCCGCCCGGAACTCGGCAGTCTGGAAAATCGGCGGCGGGAGCACCGGCTTGTCGGCGGGTTTCGTGCCGGCCAGGTCGCCCATGAGACGGTGCAGCTAGGCACCGCCGGGCAGATCGTCCATCGAAAGCGCCGAGGCCGAACCCGGCGTGCCCAGCCGGCGGCGAAGCTCCCTGACCTCGGCCGCAAGCTCACCGCGTTCTGCAACCGGCGAAATGCGTTCGGCTCTTATCATGGCCCCGAGGCTGCCGGTGCCCGCTTTCGCGTCAACGCCCCCTCAGGGCAGCGGTTCGCCGCGCGCGGCCACGAGCAGGCGGTACCATTCCTCCCGCGTGAGTTCCAGCGCCGCGGCCTGCGCAGCCTCGCGAATGCGCGCGGGGTCCGTCGTTCCGATCACCGGCACCACGCCGGCCGGATGCCGCAGCAGCCACGCCAGCGCCACCTGCATCCGCGTGGCGCCTCGCTCGCCGGCGATGGCGTCCAGCTCGAAGTTGATGGCCGCGGTGTCGTAATGCTCCTGCGCCGGCAGCACGCGCTGCGCGCCGTCGCCCAGCTTGCCGCCCGCCAGCGGGCTCCAGGCCATCGGCGTCAGGCGGCGTTCGAGGCACTGGTCCAGCGTGCCGTCCGCGAGCGGCGCGAGGTGGGCGAGGCTGAACTCGACCTGGTTCGTGACGAGCGGGAAAGGCAACGCCGCCTGGAGCGCGGCCACCTGCGACGGCGCGAAGTTGCTCACGCCGAACTCCCGTACCTTGCCCGCCCGCCGCAGCCGGTCGAACGCCCCCGCCACCTCCGCCGGGTCCATCAGGTAGTCCGGCCGGTGCAGCAGGTACACGTCGAGCGTCTCGATCCCCAGGCGGCGAAGCGAGCCCTCGCACGACGCCTCGATGTACGCCGCGGAGAAGTCGTACCGGTACGGCGTCCCGGCCGGGTCGCCGGGCGGACGAATGCCGCACTTCGAGACGATCACCAGCCGTTCGCGCAGGCCTGGCGTCCCGCGCAGCACGTCGCCGAAGATCCGCTCGCAGACGCCGTGGCAGTAGATGTCCGCAAGGTCGAAGCCGGTGAAGCCCGCCTCGACCGCGGCCCGCACGGCGGCCCGGCCGCGGGCCTCGGCATCGGGCGTGACCTCGGCGGGGTTCCAGGTGCCGGCGAGGCGCCAGCAGCCGTAGGCGAGGCGGCTGGCGTGGACCGCGCCGGGACCGAATGAGATTGTCCGCACGGACGAATTGAAGCGTCCCGGCCCAGTTGGAAGAAAGCGGCAATTGCCCCGCGCCGGGCTGTCCGCGTTCAGGCCGATCGTGTGCGTGAAGAGCGGCCCGGTCGCTTCCTGCCCGGGAGCCGGCGCGGCGGAATTGAACAGAGCCGGCGAAATGGCGCTTTGGCACGAGCGCGTCGCGCCAGCCCCGCGCGGCTCAGGTGGCGATGAAGACCGTGCCCCCCGCCGTGGCCACCGCGAGGCTGCGATCATCGGGGGAGAAGGCCAGTGCCGTGATCTCGGGGCCGTCGCGGCGGGCGGGCAGACCGGCCTCGCCGGCGGCAGGGTTCCACAGCCAGAGCGAGCCGTCCTGGGCGCCGGTGGCCAGCATCTGCCCGCGGCGCTGCCACGCCAGCGCCGTCACCCGCGCGCCGTGGCCCTCGAGCTGGAGCGGCCGCGTGCCCGCCGGCCCGCGGCCCGCCATGTCCCACACCGTCACGCTCTCGCCGCCGCCCGTGGCGAGGAAGCGGCTGCGGGCGTCGAAGCCGAGCTGCTTCACCTTGGCTGCGTAGCCGCTCATGTGGAGCGGCTGCTCGTCCTGGAAGGGCAGCGGCCAGCAGATCAGGTTGCTCTCCTGCGTGCCGGCCACGAGGTGCCGGCCGTCGCCGCTCCAGGCGAGCGAGACGTAGGCGGACTTCCAGTCCAGCACCTCGAGCGGGGCGGTTTCGCCGGGGCGGAACTGCGTCACCACGCCGTAGCCCGCCGCGGCCACGGCCCCGCCGTCCGGCCGCCACGCCAGCGCCGCCACCGTGCCGCCCAGCGCCGGTGGGCCGGCCAGCGCCGTACCGTCCGCGCGGAGAAACGCGAGCTGCCGCCCGGCCGCGGCGGCCAGCACCTCGCCGGCGGGCGACCACGCGAGA
>JBJXFY010000108.1:0-4934 GCA_046155815.1 Limisphaerales bacterium
TGCTGGCCAACGGCGACGACGCGAGCCTCGCGCCGTTGCTCGGCAGCCCGTTCTTCCCGACGAAGCGCTTCGGGCTGGGCCAAGGCAATGACTTCCGCGCGACGGGCATCGAGCTCGGCCCGCTGAATTCGAAGTTTAGAATTTCCAATTTTGAATTCTCAGTCCCGCTCGTGGGCGAACTCAACGTGCGCAACGCGCTCGGCGTGGTGGCCGCGGCGCGGCACTGCGGGATCGGCGACGCGCAGGTCCAGGCGGCCTTTGCGGAGTTCCGCAGCGTGAAGCGGCGGATGGAGCTGCGCGGCGAGGCGCGCGGCGTGGCCGTGGTGGATGACTTCGGGCACCACCCGACCGCGATCCGCGAGACGCTGCGCGCACTGCGGATCAGGTTCCCCGGCCGGCGGCTGTGGGCCGTGTTCGAGCCGCGGTCGAACACGACGCGGCGGAACCTCTTCCAGCGTGAGCTGGCCGACGCGCTCGAGGCCGCGGATGCAGTGGTGGTGGCCGAGGTGGCGCGGCTGGAGCAGCTTCCGCCGGAGCAGCGGCTGAACCCGGAGCAACTCATGGCCGACCTGCGCCTGCGCGGCCGGCCGGCGGCGTACCTGCCGACGGTCGAGGCCATCGTCGAGCATGTGGCCGCCGGAGCGAGGCCGGGCGACGTGGTTTGCATGTTCAGCAACGGCGGCTTCGGCGGCATCCACGGGAAGCTGCTGGAGCGGCTGGCGGCGGGCACGTGACGGTCGGGCTGGCGGCCGCCGGTTGCCCGGCGGGGGGACGCGGCGCAGAGTCCGGCCGTGAACAGGCCCTTCCTTGCGGCGGTGCTTACCCTCGTGGCCCTGCTGGCCGCGCCGCTCGCGGAGGCGCAGCTGCGCATCATGGAGTCGGCCAAGATCGGCGGCTTCGGAATGGCCACGTCGGCACGGAGCTTCGGCGAGGTGACGGTGCATGAGGTGATTGACGCGACTCGACGCGTGGGCGTGGCGCTGATCGAGCTCCAGTTCGGCCAGCCGATCGTGGCCGGCCGTGACGACCTGGTGCTGAATGAGAGCCTCGACAACGACGGGGCCTACGACCTGAAGCGCCGCCTGCAGACCGCCGGCATCACGCCCGTGGCGGCGCGCGTCTCCTTCGGCAACAACACCGTCGGCAACACCCGCATCTTCGAGGCCGCGCAGATTCTCGGCATCCAGGTGCTGGTGACCGAGCCGGCCTTTGACCGCATCGAGGAGATCGAGCGGCTGGCCCGCAAGTTCACCATCCGCGTCGGCATCCTCACCTCCGCCAAGGATCCGACCGGTTCGCGGCCCGAGTACTGGAACCCGGAGTACCTGGCGAAGCTGCTCGACCGCCGCAGCATCATGCTGGGCGTGGTGCTCGACGTGCGGAACCTGCTCAAGGCCGGCATCGAGCCCGGGGTGGCGCTCGACCGGCTGAAGAGCCGCGTCTTCGGCGTGCGGGTCACGGGCCTGCAGCGCCCGGACGGTACCGGCGTCCAGCTGCCCTTCGGCGAGGGGCAGTTCGACAGCCGTGGCTTTCTCAAGCTGCTCGACGACGAGGCCTTTACCGGGTTTGTCGTGCTGTCCTTCGATCCCGGCCGCGATGACCCCGCCGCGGACATCGAAAAATCACTGGAGTTCGTCCGCCGCGAGGGGGTGTTGATCCGTCGCGACACCGCGCTGCGCCTTGCCTCCGCGTCCGTCCGGACGGCGCCGGGCTTCCGCTACGAGGCGCTGGTCCAGGGTGAGATGCCCGAGCCGATGCGCGTGCGCGTCTCGCCGGACGGCCAGGTGTGGATGGCCGGCCGGCGGGGAGACTTCTGGCTTTACGACCCGGAGACGCGGACGAACCGCGTCGCCGGGTTCCTCAATGTCCAGTCCCAGGCGCAGCGGGGGCTGCGCGGATTTGAGTTCGACCCCGGCTTCGCGACCAACGGCCACCTCTACGTCTTCTATGCGCCGATGATCTCGACCGGGAACTCAAACCGCCTGTCGCGCTTCACGGTCACCGGCGCGCGTGGGGAGCGCCGGCTTGATCCCCAGACCGAATCCGTCCTTTTCCAGATTCCCGGTGGCGTCTCCGGTGACAACGAGGGCGGCAGCCTGCTCTACCACCCGGCCGAGCGCTGCTTTTACATCGGCACCGGCGACGGCAACCTCACCTCGAACACGCTCCGTTTCTTCGACGACCCGAACACCTACGCGCAGAACCTGCTCGACCCCCGCGGCAAGGTCCTCCGCATCGCGCCCGACGGCTCGGCGCCGAAGGACAATCCCTTTGCCGGCCGCACCAACGCGCATCCGGCCGTGTACGCTCTCGGCTTCCGCAACCCCTACACGCTCACGCTGGACCCCGTGTCCGGGCGCGTGTACGCGGCCGACATCGGCTTCGAGCGCCGTCAGGACGTCGAGGAGATCAACCTCCTCCAGCCCGCCGGCAACTACGGATGGCCACGCTGTGTCAGCACCAACCGTGACACGGCCACCTTCGGCGACTGCCCGATCCCCGAGGCCATCAGCCCGTGGTTCTTCTATCCGCACGAGTCGTCCGCCGCCGTCATGGTCGGCCCGGTGATCCAGCCCGCCGCCGCCCGGACCAACTATCCGCCCGCCTTTGCCCGCGGGATGGTGTACGGCGACTTCTCTCGCCGCTGGCTGCGCTTTGCCCAGATGGACGAGGGCGGCGCGGTGACGAACACCGTGTCGCTGGCCACCGGCCTCGCGGGCGGCCCGTTGTCGATGACGCTTGGCCCCGCCGGAGAAATCTACCTCGTCGAGTATTCCGGCTGGCTTGGCGGCAGCCCCCGCGACCGTCTCTCGCGGCTGGTGCCCGTGCCCGTCGCCCCGGCCACCAACGCCGCCGTCGCCGCCGCGCCCCGCCGCTGACCGTGGCGGCCACGCCTCCCCAGTGGAACGGCCGCCCCGGCTGTCGGCTTTCTCTCCCGCCTTCTGCGGGGGCGACGCCCCGTCGCCAAAGGTGCCGGCGGCGGCCCGCCGCCCGGACTTCCGGTTGAAGCCCCCGCCTGGCCGCCGCACGCTTCCCACCCCATGCGGATCCTCACCGGCATCCAGCCCAGCGGCGCGCTGCACCTGGGCAATTACTTCGGCGCCATGCGGCCCGCCCTCGAGCTCCAGGCGCAGGGAGAGGCCTACATCTTCATCGCCGACTATCACTCGATGACGTCGCTGTTCGACGCCGCGGCGCGCCGGCAGTTCACCCTCGGCGTGGCGCTGGACTTCCTCGCCTGCGGCCTCGACCCCGCCCGCACGGTCTTCTTCCGCCAGTCCGACGTGCCGGAGCACACTGAGCTCACCTGGCTGCTCGACACCGTCACGCCCATGTCGCTGCTCGAGAAATGCCACAGCTACAAGGACAAGCTCGCCCGCGGCGCCGCCCCCAGCCACGGCCTCTTCGCCTACCCCGTGCTCATGGCCGCGGACATCCTGATCTATGACTCGGACGTCGTGCCCGTGGGCCGCGACCAGAAGCAGCACGTCGAGGTCACGCGCGACATCGCCATCAAGTTCAACGAGACCTATGGCCCCACCTTCAAGCTCCCCGAGCCCCGCATCCGCGACGAAGTCGCCATCGTGCCCGGTACCGACGGCCAGAAAATGAGCAAGAGCTACGGCAACACCATCGAGCTCTTCGGCGACGAGAAGGCCCTGCGGAAAAGGATCATGGGCCTCGTCATGGACAGCCGTGCGCCTGCGGAGCCCAAGCCCGACGCGGAGAAAAACCTCGCCATCCAGCTCCTCCGCCTCGTTGCGCCGTCGGAAGTCGCCACGGACCTCGAGCAGCGCCTCCGCGCCGGCGGCCTGGGCTACGGCGATCTCAAGAAGGCCCTGTTCGAGCATTGCTGGAGCCATTTTTCACCGATGCGAACGCGCCGCGCCGAACTGGAGGCGAACCTCGACCACGTCCACGCCGTGCTGCGCGATGGCGCGGCCCGCGCCCGGAGCGTGGCCGGCGGCGTGCTCCACCGCGCCCGCGTCGCCTGCGGTCTGTCCTGACCCATCGGAGCGGCGAGCTACCGCAAGCCGGAACCGTCCATCGGAGCGGCGAGCTCCCGCGAGCCGGAACCCCCATCGGAGCGGCGAGCTCCCGCGAGCCGGAACCATCCGTCGGAGCGGCGAGCTCCCGCGAGCCGGAACCGCGCCCGGCCGGAGCGGTGTCCACGTGCGCCGCGACGCCCGTGATTTCCCTTCAAACCTTGGCTTGGCCGCCCCATCCTGCCTTCACCTTGCCATGAACCCACGCTCCTTCCTCGCCGTCGCCGCGGCCTTCGTCGCCGCGGGCACCCTCGCCGTCCGCGCCGCCGATGCCGCCTGGCTCACCGACGCCACCCTCGCCCAGACCAAGGCCAGGACCGAGGGCAGGATGGTGATGCTCGAGTTCACCGGTTCCGACTGGTGCCCGCCCTGCAAGAAGATGGCGGCGGAAGTCTTCCCGTCCGCCGAGTTCAAGGCCTTTGCCGGGAAGAACCTCGTGCCCGTGAAGCTCGACTTCCCGCAGCGCACGAAGCTCCCGGCCGCGCAGCAGCAGGCCAATGACGCGCTGGCCAAGAAGTACGGCGTGAACGCCTTTCCCACCCTGATCTTCCTCCGCCCCGACGGCTCGAAGGCCGGCGAACTCGTCGGCTACACCGACACCAAGTCGCTCATCAAGGCCGCCGAGAAGTTCCAGGCAAAGAAGTAGGGGCCGGGACCGCCGGGGGCTGGCGGGACTTCCCGGTGTCCGGCGGGAAGTTTTTCGGGGGGTAGGACCGATTTTGTCCGGGGTCCGGGTGCAGGGTGGCGCGCAACAGAAGGCATGAACGGACCCTGGTACGCCCACACGGCCGAGACGCCCGACGGCCGGCCGGACCCCGACCAGAGCCGCTGGCAGCCGCTGGCCGACCATCTTCGCAACGTCGCCGCGTTGGCCCGCCGCTTCGCCGA
>JBJXFY010000109.1:0-8728 GCA_046155815.1 Limisphaerales bacterium
GCAAACTTGAAGGCGTGGACTTCGAGGGCTGCCCGCTCACCGTCCGCAGGTTCGGCCTCACGCGCGACCTCTGCGGCGATCCGCGCCGGTCCCGGCCGCAGAAGCGGCTGTCTGTCCGCCTCGGACCGTTCGAGGAAACGACCGTCCGCCTGCTCGTCGAGACGCAGGAACCGCCCAAGGGCCGTCGGGCCCTGGCCGCCTTCCGCGTCACGGACCGGCGCGGGAAGAAGGTGGCCGGCGGCGTCACGGTCGTCTGCACGTCGCCGCCCTACGGCACCAGCCTGCCGCCCGCGCCCGATCCCGCGAATCCCTGCCCGCTCGCGCTGGCCATGCCGCTGTACTGCGTGGACCCCGGCACCGACCCGTCCAAGACGCTGACGCCGCCCGGGACGATTGACCCGCGGCATCCGCGCGACCTCGTGGCCGTGATCGAAAACACCGGCCCGGACCCGGTCCGCAACGCCAGCGTTTACCTGGAACACGCCGGCACCAGCGGCCTCGAGGTGACGCCGTGCGTCTGGCATCTCGGGGACATCGAGCCCGGCGGGCGCTTCTGGGCCACCTGGCGCGTGAACGCCGCGCCGGCGCGTGCCGGCCTCCACGAGGCAACGTTCGTCGCGCAGGGCGAGCCGCACGAGCCGGTCCGGCTGCGGGCCAGGTTTCGTGTCCCCGCCCACGGATCGGACTGACGGCAAGGCCCGGCGTCCGGCGATCGGACTGAGGCCTCGCCGCGGGGTTCCTCGCGGATCCTCGCCGTGGGGAGCCGGGAAGGGATCTTTCGGCTTGGACTGCCCGTCACCCGACACGCACGCTTCGCGTCGATGCTCGAACGCTGGCCGGGCCTTCTGGGTATGGCGGTCTTCATCGCGCTCGCCTGGGCGTGCTCGCTGGACCGCCGGCGCTTCCCGTGGCGCATCGTCCTCACCGGCCTCGGCCTCCAATTCGTCTTCGCGGTGCTGATCCTGAAGACCCGCCTCGGCCGGGCGCTGTTCGAGGGGGCGCAGGCGGCGGTCACGAAGCTGATCGGTTTCGCCAACGACGGTGCGGGGCTGGTCTTCGGCCCGCTGGCCGACGCTGATGCGCTCACACGCGGCTTCGGTGCCGGCAACGCCCTGGTCCTCGCCATCACCCTCACCGCCACCATCATCCTCGTCGCGGCGCTGTCCGCGCTGCTCTACCACTGGGGCGTCCTGCAGCGCGTGGTGGCGGCGTTCGGGTGGGTAATGCGGCGGGTGATGGGCACCAGCGGCAGCGAGAGCCTGGCCGCCGCGGCCAACGTCTTCATGGGCCAGACCGAGGCGCCGCTCGTCGTGCAGCCGTACCTGAAATCCATGACCCGCAGCGAGCTGATGGCGCTGATGACGGGCGGCATGGCCACCATCGCGGGCGGCGTGGGCGCAGTGTACGCCAGCCTCGGAGTCGCCGCGGGCGAGGCCAACATGGCAGGCCACCTCCTCACGGCCTCCGTCATGAGCGCGCCGGCCGCGCTGCTCATCGCCAAGGTCATGCTGCCGGAGACGGCCGTGAGCGTGACGGCCGGCGGCGCTCCGGCGCAGGTCGAGCGCACGACCCGCAACGCCGTGGACGCCCTCTGCACCGGGGCGGGCGACGGACTGAAGCTGTCGCTCAACGTGATCGCCATGCTCATTGCCTTCACCGCGGTGGTGGCACTGGCGAACTACCTCCTCGGCCTCGCCCTCGAGCCCTTGGTCGGCCGGACGGTGACCTTCCAGCAGATTCTCGGCTGGGTGAACGCCCCGCTCGCGTGGCTCATGGGCATCCCGGCGCGCGACTGCATGCTTGTGGGACAGTTCCTGGGCGAGCGCATCATCCTGAATGAGTTCGTCGGCTACCTCTCGCTGACCGGCCAGCGCGGGGCGATGGAACCGCGGAGCTTCATCATCGCCACGTACGCCCTGTGCGGCTTCGCGAACTTCGCCAGCATCGCCATCCAGATCGGCGGCATCGGCGCGCTGGAGCCTTCCCGCCGCGCGGATCTCGCGGACCTCGGCCTGCGCGCGATGGTGGGCGGCCTGCTGGCCAGCTACATCACGGCGTGCCTGGCGGGGCTGCTGGTCTAGTGGCGGCGGTCGCGGCCGGCCGCTGCTCCGTTGAAGACATCCCCCTGCCCGGAGGAGACGACGTGAGGCGAAGGATCTGCTTTCACAGGAAAATGGAGGCTCGTCACCCCCTCTCCCGCGCCTGGAGGCCAGCACGGGCGCCGCACGTGGGCCGCTTCAATCCTTCAGCGCCAGCGGCTCCAGCGCGCCGGCGGGTGCCTGCGCCGCCCATGCGATGCCGCGCAGGATCAACACGCGGAAGAGCGGGTCGTCGAGCGTCCACGAATAATGGCCGGGGATGCTGGCGAACACGCGACCCGCACCGCGCTGGTAGGTCCACACGAGCGGGCGCGACACCCCGTCCACCTCGGCCGTGGCCAGCACCTGCACGCGTGCCGGATCGCCGATGAGCGGCCAGTACGGCTCGTCCAGAAACTCCGCCTCCACCGGCAGACCGGCCGCGAGCGGATGCCCGGCGGCGAGGCGCAGCGTGAACGGCATGTGCCGGTAGCCCGTGCGGCCCGGCTGCGCAGCCAGCCCAAGGCGCTCAGCGAGCTGCTCGGGCTCCAGATCCGCAATGGTCGCGGAGTGCAGCACCACCACCCCGCCGCCGCGCCGCTGGAAGGCGTCCAGCTCCGCGTACCGCACCGCGTTCCATTCGTGGTTCCAAAAGTAGAAGACGGCCGCGTCCACCGCCGCGAACTGCGTCGCGGAGGGCCATTCCCACGCTTTCTCCACCTCCACGTGGCCCGTGCCGCCGAGCAGCCGCGCCCAGTTCGTCTGCCAGCGCGGGTAGTCGTGCTGGCCGGGGCCGTGGTCCTGCTTCGAGGCGACGAGCACGAGCTTCACCGGACGCGTGGCAGTCCCTGAAGCCGCCTCGCCGGGCTGGGAACCGGCGCTCCGCGTGGCGTCGAGCAGCCGCGACGCGCCGACCGCGTCACGCTTCGGCGGCGCGTGGCGGAGGAAGGTCAGCAGTTCGGCGACCTGCGCGTCCGTCAGGCCATCCAGCAGGCCGGCGGGCATCAGCGATTCGCCCGTGGGCCGGCGCTGCTTCACGTCCTCCGCGCGAACGAGGGTCTCCACGCCGGTGGCGGTGATGAGCTTGAGGCGGTCGTTGCCCTCGGGCCGGACGAAGCCGGTGAACTCCGTGCCGTCGGCCAGCACGAGGTGATAGCCCACGAAGTCCGGGTTGATCGCGGCGCTCGGCTCGCGGAGATCACGGAGCACGCTGGACACGTCACGCGACGCGAGGTTGTCGAGGTCAGGCCCGTGGCCGGTGCCCTCGCCGCGCAGGCGGTGGCAGGTGATGCACTGCCGCTGCGTGAAGAGTTCACGGCCGTTCTCGAAGTCGCCCACCACTTCCGGCGGCGGGGCGGCCTTCGCCGCAGCATCCGCGGCCGGCGCGGGAAACACGCCGGAGGCCAGCGCGTAATCCACCTCCGCCGTACCCTGCCCGCCCGGCCACGTCAGCGGCAGGACCACGCGCCCGTGGCCCGGCCCGGCGTGGGGCGTCGTCGTGAGGATCAGCTCCCGGCCGTCCGCCGCCAGCCGGGCTGACCGCACCTTCGCGCGGAACCGCGGCGCGGCCTCCTGCCGCTGCACCGTCTCGTAGGGCGGCTTCAGAGTCTCAAATGGATCGCCCGCGCGGACGTGCTCACCGAACTCGATCTCCGCGCCGGCCAGCCGGCCCGGCACCGCGGCGTCCAACGCGCGGTCGAACGTGACCCGCACCTCCGTCGCGCCCGCCGCGCTGGCTGACACCGGCTGCGGCGCGGCCGGGGCCGTGTAGCGGATGCGGAACAGGCGGCCCTCGCCGTTCGGGCCGGTGCCCCAGTCCGGCAGGCCGCTGTGGCAGCTCAGGTACAAATCGCCGCGCGGCGAGACGGCCACGTCCGTGACCAGCATCCCGAGCCGCGCGAAGGTGAAGGCTTCGCCCGTGTAGCCGTGCGTGGACTTCCTGAGCCGCACGCGCCAGAGCTTGCCGCGTGATTCGCCGGTCACGAGGGCGTCGCCGCGCCACGTCTCCGGGCCGAACAAGCCCTGCGCCGGCGCGCCGGGCCGGGCATCACACGGCTCGTTGAACACGAAGCCGCACGCGGACTGGTGCTGCGGCCCGAACGCCGCCACCGGCGGCTCGCCCATCAGGTCCGGCGCCCAGCGCGGATGGGCCGGCGGAAAGCCGTAGTTCCGCCCCTTCACGACGTGGTTCAGCTCATCGAGCGGGTTGCCGCCGGGGCACCATGTCTCGCCTTCCTGGTCCGTGCAGAACAGGTCGCCCGCCGCGTTGAAGCGGAGCTGGTACACGACGCGCAGGCCCGTGGCCCACGTCTCGCGCCGGCCCGTGGCGGGATCGAGCCGCTGGATGGTGCCGCGCTCGCCGGCCGGGTCGTATAGCGACACCTCCGCCGCCGGATCCGCCGGCACCGTCCGCCCGGCGGACCCGAGCCACGAGCGGTCGGCGTCGGTGAGGTCGGCGACCTTCTTCACGCGGTAGGGATTGGCGTAGTTCGCCGTGAGCAACGCAAAGTACAGCGCGCCGTCCGGCCCGACGGTGACGCCGGTGGCGTCCACGTTGCCGGAAGCCTCGTCCTTCCCCGGCCAGCCCTGCGCGATCACCTCCTCGCGGTCCGCGCGGCCGTCGCCGTCCGTGTCGCGCAGCCGTGAGACCTTGCCGCTGGAGGAGACGAGGAGGCCGTCCGCGGTCCAGTGCATCCCGACAGGCACGGTGAGCGTGTCACGGTCCCACCACGCGTCGGCGCGGTCCTCGAGGCCGTCGTCGTCGGTGTCGCTGAGGCGCCAGACGCGGCCATTGTAGCCAAGCACGGTGAGGGAGCCATCCGTCGCGAAAGCGAGGTTGTTGACGTTCGGCAGGCGGACGGGGACTTCCTCGACGGTGAAGCCCGGAACGAGCATCCGGACGGCGGATTCCGCGGCGCGGGCGGGAAGGCCGGCCAGGCAAAGCCACGCCAGGAGGCGGAGAAGATTCCGCGGGTCGGGTGGGCGGACGAGCAACACCGGGAGACGGTAGAAGGCGCTGGCACACCGGCAAGTGGCGCAGGGGCGGCCGCCGGGCGAGGCGACATCCAGACCGCGGCCCGGGACTTGCCCCGCCCGCCGTCCCGGCTAGCATGCCGGCAGTTTCATGAATGCCACCGCCCCGCTGAAGTCCTTCGACGAATGGGAGGACTTCCTCAAGGAACGCTATCCCGAGCCCGCCGCTGTGGCCCAGGTGAGGAAGCCGTTCCAGGCCACCGACCCGGACAAGCAGAAGGCGGAGTTCCGCAACTACGAGGCCGACGCGCGGCCCACGGTGCGCGAGTTCTACCGCCAAAACCACACGCACCAGACCCTCGACTTCGTGCTCGAGGCCAAACGGAGATGGCTCGCCTTCGACCAACGCGAAATGGGCGTCTGGGAGGCCGCCGAGTACCTCAACACGCTGGTGGACGACTCCGACCCCGACACCGACCTCACCCAGCTCCAGCACCTGCTCCAGACCAGCGAGGCCATCCGCCGCGACGGCCACCCGCGCTGGATGGTGCTCACCGGCTTCATCCACGATCTCGGCAAGATCCTCTGCCTCTATGGCCAGCCCCAATGGGCCGTGGTGGGCGACACCTTCCCCGTCGGCTGCGCGTGGTCGGACAAGATCGTCTTCCCGCGCTTCTTCGAGGCCAACGCCGACAAGGACCGCCCCGAACTCCAGACCCGGCTCGGCATTTACGAACAGGACTGCGGCCTTGACCGCGTTCATCTCTCGTGGGGCCATGACGAGTACATCTACCAAATCGCTAAGGGCTGCCTGCCGGAGGAAGGCCTCTACATGCTGCGGTACCACTCGTTCTACCCGTGGCACCGCGAGGGCGAGTACGAGCACCTCGCCAACGACCACGACCGGGCGATGAAACAGTGGGTGCTGCTCTTCAACCAATACGACCTCTACACCAAGAGCGCCGCGCCGCCGGACGTGAAGGCGCTGCGGCCGTACTATGAGGAGTTGATCGCGGAGTTCTTCCCGGCCAAGGTGCGCTGGTAGGCCGGCATCATCCTTGGGTGCGGAACCCTCCCGAAGACCCGGGTGGGTTCATTTTTGTGCAGGGGCGCGCCCGCAGTGAAGACGCTTTGTGGCCACGCTGTCGCGATTCGGCCAGTCTGCCGGCGTTTCACGGCCGCCAGCCAACTCGAGTGTGTCGGTTCCGCGGGTGGCACGGGCGATGCTGCCTCGTCAGGCGTGAGTTCCCGCCCGTCGTACCCGTCGTCAGCTTGGTGTGGGAAACCCTCCGTGGCGGCCGTCCTTGCCGGCACAACTGTCCTGCCTGGGTCCCTCACGGCCTCACCGGGCCACACCCGGTGATGACCTCAAGTTCGAATGTGACCTGGCGGCTGGTGGCAACACCGGCCGCCAGCTTCCTATCCCGGCCGTAGCCGCCGACGTGCGGAGACGCTGAGCGGAAGCCCCAAGTTCAGGGCGCAAAGCTCAAGGGAAGCTCCGCTCTCCCAGCCTCCACGGCGTGCATCCACCGCAGGTTGGGTGTTTGGTCCTCGTGGTTTGGGCTTCCCTCCGCCGCTCACGGGACGATCACCAGCTTCCCCTTCACGTCGCGCGCCCGGAGCCGCGCAAAGGCCCGCGGCGTCTCCGCCAGCGGCAGCACCTCGTCCACCGCGGCGCGCAGGCGGCCCTCGGCGGCCCAGCGCAGCGTGGCCTCCATGTCCCGCCGCGTGCGGCCGTAGCTGCCCACCAGCCGCTGCTGCTTCACGAAGATCGGCCAGAGGCTCAGCGTCACCTCGCGTCCGGCCGTCGCGCCGCAGGTCACGACCGTTCCGCCGCGTGCGAGACAGTGAAAAACCTGCTCCAGCACGCGTCCGCCGACGTGCTCGACCACGACGTCCGCACCTCGCTTGTCCGTGAGCCGGCGGACCTCGGCCAGCCAGTCCGCGGCCGTGCTGTCCACGACGTGCTCCGCGCCCAGCTCGCGGCTGAACGCGGCCTTGGCCGGCGACGATGCCGTGGCGATCACCCGCCCGCCCAGCCCGCGCGCGATCTGGATCGCCGCGGAGCCGACGCCGCTCGCGCCGCCGATCACCAAAACCCAGTCACCAGGCCGGACGGCGGCGCGGTCCGTGAGCATGTGCATGGCCGTGCTGCCCGCGAGCGTCAGCGCGGCGGACGTGATGAAGTCCACGCCCGCCGGCAGCCGCACCAGCGCGCGCGCCGGCACGATGCAGTGCGTGGCGAACCCGCCGTCCCGGTGGATGCCCAGCAGCTCGCCTTTCAGGCAGAGGGATTCCTCGCCGCGCGCGCAGAACTCACAGTCGCCGCAGAAGAGGTTGGACTGCACGGCCACGCGGTCGCCGGCGGCCCAGCCGGCCACGCCCGCGCCAACGGCCGAGACCGTGCCTGCGACCTCGCCGCCCGGCGTGCGGGGGAGCCGCGGCGTGATCGGCAGGCCGTCGGCCTCGAGCCAGAGGTCAAGGTGGTTCAGCCCGCACGCCGCCACGCGCACGACGGCCTCGCCGGGGCCGGGCCGCGGGTCGGGCAGCTCCTTCAGTTCAAACCGGCCGGGCGTGCCGTGGGCGGTGAGCTGGATGGCGAGCATGATCGAAGGCGGTCAAAGTTAATTCTGATCAACCGATAAGGATTAACTTGCAGCAGAAAATACTGTCAAAGTCACATCTGGCCTAGACTAGGATAGGAGCAAGACGTCAAACACAGCGCGACAGCGAGGTCAGTCCTTGCCAATCCGCGAGACTAGCTGGCGTGAGGTAGATGTCGCGCAAACTGCCATCGCCTCGAAAATTTTCTTTGCATGTATCCCAGCGAATCATGGTGGAGTGCAAAGCCGCTTAACGAGCCTCGCCCGGCGGCAGCGGCCAGCCAACGTTCGCATGCGGCTCATGCTGAGGCAGCATAGTTATATTCCTCTCTCCTGAGCAAACCTATGAAACTCTACCTGTATCTTCTGCGTCAAACCAGGCGGAGAAAAGAAATAGATGTCGGGCGCGTTGATGTCGTCCATGAATACCCGAATCTGGAGTATGCCGCGCTTGCCGGCGTGCTGAATCGGAAACTCAAGAACGCGCTCCTCGTCGTGCGACAAAGTGGCAACCACCTGGCATATCTGCTCTACCTGTGCCGCGCCGAATCCAGACTCGACGAACGGCTGAATCCTCTGAAGGAACGGACGCACCATGTCCGAGTCAAAATTAGTGGAGAACTCAGTGATATTCTCCTTCCGCTCGCAGCCACCTCCAAAGAGCGAAACAAGTAATCCGAGAATTGCGACAAGTCTCATGGCGCGTGGTGCCGCTTAGCATTTAAGCTTGGCCGCTGGCCTAGCCTTGGAGGACGGAGATTCCCTTCAGCTTGCAATGATCCGTTCCATCTCCCCGCTCAGCTTCCGCAGCCCCTCGGGTGAGTCCGCGCCAGGCTGCTCGGCGATGCCCCAGCCGCCGGCGTGGTTCACGTCGCGCAGCGCCTTCATCACGGCGGGCCAGTTGTTGTCGCCCTCGAGGAACGGCACATCAAAGCCCTTCCAAAGCCCCTCGGCATCGCGTCGTTTGCGGCTGAATTCCTTGATGTGCAGAGTGACGATGCGTTTGCCGAGGATGCGCACCCACTGTTCCGGCCAGCCGTAGTTGATGAGGTTGCCGATGTCCAGATGCCAGCC
>JBJXFY010000114.1:0-27872 GCA_046155815.1 Limisphaerales bacterium
CGACCTGATGTGGTACGGCATCCACGGCTGCGAATCGCTGTTCACCGTCATGGGGCCGGGCTGCCGGTCCGTCCGTCGCGGCACGAACGACGCCGGCGGCATCGAGGTCACCGGCGCCTGGGCCGGCGGCCGCACCGGCGTGTACCGCGAGGCCAAGGGCTACGGCGGCCTCGCCCGCGGCGAAAAGGGCGAGGCGGAGGTCGGCGGCTTCGACGGCTACGCGCCGCTGCTGGTGGCGGTGGTGAAGTTCTTCCAGACCGGCGCCGTGCCCGTGGCCCCGGCCGAGACACTGGAACTCTTCGCCTTCATGGAGGCGGCCGACGAAAGCCGGCGCCGCGGCGGCGCCGAGGTGACGTTCGAGGAAATCTTCAGGCGGGTGGGAGTGCCTGCGCCTTGATCCGCCGGATTCCTTCCGGCCTGGCGGCGGGGCAGGATGCGTTGCCCGGCAGTTCCAGCTTTCCAGAATCCGAAGGGCCGGCTTCCCTCGCCTCCGGAATCCTGCACCATGTCCATGAGACCGTTCGATCGCTCCAGGTTGTCGGCCTGACCGCGCAGGTCATTCCACGAAGCAGCACATCCCCGCATGAAACTCGGCTTTGTTTCCGCCATCCTTCCGGAACTCACCTTGGACGAGGTGCTCGCCTTCGCCGCGGCGAATGGCTTTGCGTGCGTTGAAGCGATGTGCTGGCCCGCGGGCCGGGCCGAGCGGAGATTCGCCGGCGTCACGCATGTGGACGTCGTCGGCCTGACGGCGGCGAAGGCCGATGACCTGCGCGCGCTCTGGGTCCGGCACGGTGTCCCGCTCACCGCGCTGGGCTACTATCCCAATCCGCTCGACCCCGAGGCCGAGGCCGCCGAGGCCGCGGTCGCGCATCTCAGGCACGTCATCGCCGCCGCGCCAAGGCTCGGCCTGACGACAGTGAACACCTTCGTCGGTCGGGACTGGACGCGGAGCGTGGACGACAACTGGCCGCGCTTTCTCAAGACCTGGCGGCCGCTGATCGCCTTTGCCGAGGACCACGGCGTGAAGGTCGGGATCGAGAACTGCCCGATGTCGTTCACGAAGGACGAGTGGCCTGGCGGCAAGAATCTCTTCACCACGCCCGCCATCTGGCGGCGCGCCTTCAGCGACATCCCGTCGAAGAATCTCGGGCTGAACTACGACCCCTCGCACTTCGTCCTGCAGCACATGGACCCGGCCGGACCGCTGCGGGAGTTTCGGGACAAGTTCTTCCACCTGCATGCGAAGGACGTGAAGCTGCACCGCGACCGGCTCAACGAGGTCGGCGCCTTTGCGCATCCCAACGAATGGCACACACCGCGCATTCCCGGCTACGGCGAGATGAACTGGGCGGAGTTCATGGCCGCGTTGACGGAGGCAGGCTATCGGGGCCCCGTGTGCATCGAGGTGGAGGACCCGACCTTCGGGAAGTCGCTGGCGGGCCGGCAGTGGGCGCTCAAGGTCGCGGGGAATGTGCTGCGGCCTTACTTCGGCTGAGGCGGTGCGCGGGTGCGCGGCCGGGCTGAGGCCGAAACCCGGGTTGCCAGACGGTATCCCCGGCGGTTCAGTGCCCGCGCCGCGGCGGGCGATTAGCTCAGTGGTTAGAGCGGCTGCCTTACACGCAGCAAGTCGGGGGTTCGAGTCCCTCATCGCCCACCAGCTTCCCGCGCTTTCCACGACGGCCCGGCCGCGCTTTGCTCCCGGCGTGACGCGCTCCCGCCACTTCGCCAGCGACAACAACGCCCCGGTCTGCCCCGAGGCCTGGGAGGCCATGGCCCGCGCCAACCGGGATCACGCCCCCGGCTACGGCGACGACGCGTGGACGCGGCGCGCCGGCGACCTCATCCGCGACCTGTTCGAGACGGACTGCGAGGTCTTCCTTGTCTTCAACGGGACCGCCGCCAACGCCCTCGCGCTGGCCGCGCTCGCCGCGCCCCACCACGCGGTACTCTGCCACGAGCACGCCCACGTCATCCGCGATGAATGCGGAGCGCCGTCTTTTTTTGGCGGCGGGCTCCAGCTCCAGCCGCTGCCCGGGCCGCTCGGCAAGATCACGCCGGCGGACGTGGCGGTGGCGGTGCGCGGGCATTTTCCACTGCATGCCTCGAAGCCCTCCGCGGTCACGGCCACGCAGGCGACCGAGTGCGGCACCGTGTACACGCCGGCGGAGCTGGCCCACCTCGGTGCGGCGTGCCGCGCGCACGGCTTGGGCTTCCACATGGACGGCGCACGCTTCGCCAACTCGGTCGCCGCGCTGGACGTCTCGCCGCGCGAGCTCACAGCGGCGCCGGGCGTGGACGTGCTCAGCTTCGGCGCGACGAAGAACGGCGCGGCCATCGGCGAGGCGGTGGTGTGGTTCAACCGGGAGCGGGCGCGCGAGTTCGAGTACCGCGTGAAGCAGGCCGGGCAGCTCGCCTCAAAGATGCGCCACCTGGCGGCCGGGTGGGTCGGCCTGCTCGAGCATGGCGCCTGGCTGCGGCACGCCGCCCACGCCAACCGCATGGCCGCGCTGCTCGACGAGCTCATCTCCCCGCTGCCCGGCGTACTCCGCCTCTTCCCGCGCGAGGCCAACGCGCTGTTCGTGGAGCTGCCTGCGCCCGTGATCGCCCGCCTGCACGCCACGGGCTGGCGCTTCTATGTCTTCCTCGGCGAGACCGGCTGCCGCCTCATGTGCTCCTGGGACACGACGGAGGAGGATGTGCGCGAGTTCGCGGTGGAGGTGAAGGCGGCGCTGGAAGCCGAAGAAGCCCCGGGCCGGGAGTTTCAGGTTCCAATGTCCGATACGGACCGCGGCAGGGCCTGACGCGCCGGCCGACCTCGCCCGCCCCCCGCGCGCTCAGTGGCCGTCCGCCGGCGGCGTGGCGACGACGATCTCGCGCCGGCCGGGGAGGACTTCAGCCCGCGACACCGCGCCGCCGGGCCAGCGCACCCGGACGGCCGCCGACTCCGGCCCGGCGGCGAGGACGAGCGTCGCGCTGTCCTGGCTCCAGTAGCCCGACCCCGCCCGGACCTCACGGACCGGCCCGAGGCGGCCGGCGCGGTCCTCGAGGCGGACGGCGGCCCCGAAGCCGGCGGGATTGCCCGGCGGCCCGGCGAGGCGGACGCGCAGCCCCGGCCGCGCGCCAGCGTTCTGAAAGAGCCGGGTCTCGGCGCCGTTCTGCGTGACGACCAGGTCCACACGCCCGTCCCCGTCGAAGTCGGCCAGCGCCGCCGCCCGCTGTTCGCCGTCCACCTCGATGCCTGACTCCCGGCTGGTGAGCGGGCGCAGCGCGCCGCGGCCGTCGCCCAGCAGCACGAGGCCGCGGCCCGCGTCCAGCCGACCGCGGCCGGGCGGCCGGGCGAAGAAGTTCTGGCTGAGAAACAGGTCCTCGTTGCCGTCACCGTCCAGGTCCGCGGCGGCGACGCCGAACGCGGGGGTGACCTGGGCGGCGTGGGGCAGTTCGACGGGGTGGAACACATCCCCGCGCCGGAAGAACACGGTGGAGACGAGGGTGGTGGCCTCGACGCGGGCGACGCCGCCGGGCGGCGTGCCGAGCAGCTCGTCCAGGCCGGCCTCGACGTAGGCCCGGTGGGTGGGGAAACGGTCGCGCAGGTCCGGCAGGGCCAGCAGCAGGTCGTTGAGCGGCCGGCTGGGCACGAGCCGGCCGCCGGAGTCGCGTTCCGTCTCCACCAGGTCCAGCACGCCGCGCCCGGCGAGGTCGCCAAAGGCCAGCACGAGCGGCTGCAGCGGCGTGGCGCGGAGGGTGGAGTTCAGGCCCCAGTTGCCGGCGATGATCTCCGGCCGCCCGTCCCCGTCGAGGTCGGCGGTGGTGACGCCCGACCATAGGCCGCGATGGGTCTCGAGGCCGAGCTCGGCGGTGACTTCGCGGAGCCGGCCGCGCCGGTTCGCAAACACCCGCACCGGCCCCCACTCGCAGGCGAGGATCAGCTCGGGGAAGCCGTCCGCGTCCAGGTCGCTCCAAACCGCGCCGTTGACGAGGCCGACACGCTCGAGCGCGCGCGAGTTGGCTTCGTCCGCCGTCCACCCGCCGGCGGACCGGATGAGCAGACGCGAGCTGGCGGCCGCGGGGTAGCGCCCGGGAATGACCCGGCCGCCGACGAACAGGGCGGGCTCGCCCCCTCCGCGGACATCCGCGAGCGCCAGCGCGCCGAAGGCTTCCTCCGCGAGCGGCAGCACCGGCCGGGCGGCGGCCTCACCGACCCGCCACGCCGCAAGGCCGGCTCCTTCGGTGACGTCTGCGGCGTCCTCGTAGCGGCACGAGGCGACGAGGAGCGTCCGGCCGTCCCCATCGGCCAGCCCGAGGATGCCGGCCTGGTCGCGGGGCACGGGGGCCGGGAGGGAGCCGCCGGCCAGGGGGAGGAAGCCGTTGGTGCCGGCATTGCGCCACGCGCCCGGCGCGCCGCCGCGTCCGCTGCCGACGACGAGGTCGTCGCGTCCGTCGCCGTCGAGGTCGAACCAGGCGGCCGCCGGGCCGGGCTGGCTCAGCCGCCGGGGCAGCAGCGGCTGGAGGGCGAAGTCATCGAACTCCGCCTCGACATGGCGGTGGCCGCGCAGCAGGCCGGTGACGTCGCGGAACAGCGGGGGCGCGGCGGGCGGCGCGGCCGGCGGCGCCGGCGGGGCGTCCGGCTCGTGCAGGAGGTGGAGGTGATCGGGCAGGGCGTTGGTCCAGGTCGAGACGCGCCCGCTGCGCCACCGGACCGAGAGGGTGCGGGATTCGCGGCCGGTGCCCGCGGCGAACACCGCGAGCGGCTGCGAGCCGGAGAGGTAGCGGCCGCCGCAGCGGATTTCCTGGCGCTGGGCCGGCAGGCCGCCGCCGGACAGGGTGACTACGGCGCCGATGCCCTGGGTGTTGGGCGCGGCGCCGCGGAGCGTCACGGCCACCCGCGGCGCGGAAGTGTCGTTGCGCCAGAGCGCGGGGGCGTCGTTCAGGCGGTTGACCACCAGGTCAAGGTCGCCGTCGCCGTCGAGGTCCGCAGCGGCCACGCCGTGCTGAATGCCCGGGGCGGTCAGCCGCCATGCCCCGGTGGCTTCCACGAATCGCAGGCTGCCCTGGTTGCGGAAGGCGATGAGGGACTCCGGGAGCGGCGGGTACTCGCGCATCTCCTCGGTGCGGCGCAGGCGCACGGCCTCCTCGAAGGGCACGGGTCGGCCGCGGAACTCGGCCATCCCATCCCGGCGGACCCACGGCCGACGCGCGGCGTCGAGGCGCTCGTTGGCGTCGCGGTCCTGCAGGTCCTTCATGTGGCCGGCGGCGATCAGGACATCCTCGTGACCGTCGAGGTCCACGTCGAGGAAGACGGGCTGCCACGACCATTCCGAGGCGTCGAGGCCGGCGAGTTCGGCGATCTCCTCGAAGGTGCCGTCGCCGCGGGAGCGGAAGAGCGTGTTGCGGTTGAGCTGCGGGCGGTCGTGGATCTGGCCGATGCGGACGGGCGGGGCGGTGTAGGCGGGCTCCTGGCGGAGGCGCCGCCCGCGGTGCCGGCTCAGCATGTCCACCACGAGGAAGTCCGGATGGCCGTCGCGGTCGAGGTCGCCAAAATCCACGCCCATGGAACTGGCGCTGGTGTGGCGAAGGGACGCGCGGGGCATGGCCTGGAAGTGGCCGCGGCCGTCGTTGAGCCAGATGCGGTCGGGCGTCCAGTAGTCGTTGCAGACGTAGAGGTCCGGGGCGCCGTCGCCGTTGAGGTCGCTGAAGGCGGCGGAGAGGCCCCAGTCGAGCGGGGCGAAGGAGAGCACCCGGCCGTCCTCCTCGCGGAACGCGCCGCCGCCCCACGGCACCGGGGTGAACCGGCCGCGGCCGTCGTTCCGGTAGAGCACGTCGAGTTCGCCGTACTCCTGGACCTGCCCGTTCACGAGGAGCACGCGGTTCCGCAGCGCCGGCGGGACGGTGAGCTGGCCCCCGACGCGCAGGAGGTCCACGCCGCCCTGGTCCTTGATCTCGTTGGTCCGGTAGTTCGCCACGTAGAGGTCCAGCGCGCCGTCGCCATCCACATCCGCGAGGGTCAACGTCGTGGCCGCGCCAGGCCGCCCCGTGCCCGCGGCGGCGGTGACGTCGGTGAAGCGCCCGCCGCCCGCGTTGCGGAAGCAGAGCGCGCCCCGGCCGCTGGTGCTCACCAGCAGGTCCGGCCGGCCGTCCCCGTCGAGATCGGCGAACACCGCGCCGCGGCCCACGTGGCCGGTGGTCACGACGCCCGACGCCGCGGTGACATCCTCAAACCGCCAGTCGCCGAGGTTCCGGTAGAGCCGGCCGCGTCCCTCGAGGCTGGCCAGAAAAACGTCCTGCCAGCCGTCGCCGTCGTAGTCCCCGATTGCGACGCCGGAACCGAGCTCGAGGACGCGGTTGGCGATGGCGGCGGCCTCGTCGAGCCGGTTGGTGAAGTGGATCCCGGCGGCGGGCGCGGAGAGCAGCGTGAAGCCCGCCGTGCCGCCCGGGGCGACGCCGAGCGGCCGGGCCTCGTCCCGGGCCGGCGCCGCGCGGAGCGGGCACCCCGCAGCACCGGCGAGCAGCAGGCCCGCGAGAACGACCGCCAAACCGGGCCGGACCATCCCGGCGGCATTGCCTGAGACGAGGTTCACGGAATCGCGAGGACGCGGCCGTCCAGGGTGACGGCGATGGCGGGCGCGCCGGGGGGCGGCGCGGTGCGCACGATCCGGCCGCCCGGCCACTGCACCTCGACCTGGTCCGCGGGCGTCGGCGTCGCGAGCACGGGCGTCAACGAATCCTGGGACCAATAGCCGCCGCCCGCGCGGATCTCGCGCACCGGCCCCCAGCCGGACGCGAAGCGCAGCCGGACCTTGGCACCGGCGCCGGCGGGATTGCCGGCCGGCCCGCGCAGCGCGACGCGGAGGCCCGGCCGCGCGCCCTGGTTGCGGTAGAGCCGCGTCGCCGCGCCGTTCTGCGCGACGACGAGATCCACGCGGCCATCATGGTCGTAATCGCCGACGGCGCTGCCGCGCTGTTCCCCGGCGACATGGATGCCGCTGGCGGGGAACTCGGTGAAGGCGCCGCGGCCATCGCCCTTCAGGAGCAGCCCGCGGCCCGCGTCGCTGCGCGAGGTCTGCGGCTGCACCGCGAAGAAGTTCTGGCTGAGGAACAGGTCCTCGGCGCCGTCGCCATCCGCGTCCAGCACGTTGATCCCGAAGGCCGGGCTGAACTGGGCCGCCGGCGGGAGCCGCCCGCGCTCGAACCGGACGCCCCGGTTCAGGAAGACGGCGGTCTCGAGCGCGACGGCCTCGAGCACCGCCCCGGCGGCCAGCCGGTCGCCCAGCACCTCCGCCAGCGAGGCTTCGGCAAAGGCGCGATGGGTGGCGAACCGGTCGCGCACCCAGGGCAACGCACGGCCGACCTGGTTGAAGTCGCGCTCCGGAACCCACTTTGCCAGCTCGGGCGCCCACGCCGCCTCGATGACATCCACGGCACCGACCCCGTTGAAGTCGCCGTAATGGAGCCGCCGGGGATGTTGGCGGCTGGCCTGGTACTTCGTGTTCAGCCCCCAGTTGGATGCCGCGAGATCCAGGCGGCCATCCCCGTCGAAGTCGCCTGCGGCCACGCCGTTCCACCAGCCCGTGAATTCGTGCAGCCCCCACTCCCGCGTCGCTTCACGGAGCTGGCCTCGGTCGTTGGAAAAAATCCGCAGGGGCCCCCACTCGCAGGCGAGCACCAGCTCCGGCAGGCCGTCGCCCGTCAGGTCGGTCCACACGGCGCCGCTCACCATCCCGGCGGACTGCAGCGGGGCGCTCAGGCGGGGGTCGGGCTGGAAACGGCCATCCTCCTGCCGCAGCACCAGCGAGCCCCCGGACTCCGGGTAGCGGCCGGGCAGCACCCGGCTGCCGACGAACAGCTCGAGGCGGCCGTCGCCATCCACGTCGCCCAGCGCCAGCGGCCCGGGGCTGGCCGGCATCGGCGGCGCCACCGGCACGGACCCCGCCGTGGCCGGGTCGTAAACTTGGACGGGGGCGGGCGGCTCTCCGGCGGCCTCGTAGCCGGAGAACCCGGCGAGCAGCTGCATGCCGCCGTCCGCCCGCGGCAGGCCCAGGACGGACGTGTGCTCGGCTGGCGCGGGGGCGGCGAAGGCGGGGTCCGTCCGGCGCACAAATTCTCCCCCACGGCCCACGGTGAACACGCCGGGGGATTCGCCGACGCCGGCACCGATCACCAGTTCGTCACGGCCGTCGCCGTCGAGGTCAATCCAGCCCAGCCCGGGACCGAGCTGGCTCAGGCGGTTGGGCAGCAGTGGCTGGCGGGAGAAGTCATCGAACGGCGTCTCCCCATGCGTGTGCGGCAGGAATGCCGAGGACTCGGCAAACAGCGTGGCGGCGGCGGCGGGCGGCGCGGGCGGCGTCGCGGGCCCGCCCGACGGTTCGCGGAGCTCGTAGGCGTGGTTGGCCCGGACGCCCTCGACCCGTGACGTGCGCCCGCTGCGCCAGGCGACCTCGATGACCAGCGCGTCATGGGGTCCTGCGGCGAAGGTGCGGAGCGCCTCATCGCCGGAAAGGTAGCGGCCGCCGGCAACGATCTCCTGGGCCTGCCGTGGAACGGCGCCGTTCAGGAGCGTGATCCGTGACCCGATGCCCTGCGGGTTGCCGCCGGCGCCGCGCAGCCGCACCGCGACACGCGGCGCACCGCCATCATTGCGATGAAGGCCGGCGGCGGCGTTCAGGTTGTTCACCGCCACATCCATGTCGCCGTCGTTGTCGAGGTCCGCGAGGGCGATGCCATGGGAGATGCCCGCCTGGTCGAAGCCCCACCGCGCGCCTGTCTCCTCGAAGCGCAGGTCGCCGAGGTTGCGGAAGGCGAGGTTCGGCCGGGGCAGCGCCGGGCTCGCCTTGCGGAGCGCCAGCTCCTCGGCGGGAGGCATGGACCGGCTCCGGCGGGTGCGCTCGAGGCGCAGCCCGGTGTCCAGGTCCATGTCGTCGCGCCCGTGCCCGGTGGTCACCAGCAGGTCCTCGAAACCGTCGAGGTCCACGTCGAGGAACACGGGCGCCCAGGACCATTCGGTGGCGGCGAGCCCGGCGTAGCAGGCGATTTCGGAATAGGTGCCGTCGCCGCGGTTCAGGTGGAGCGTGTTCCGGCCAAGCTGCGGCCGTGCGAGCAGGTCGCCGGGCGCCGCGTTGTCCATGCCCTTGTCCGCCCGGGTGAGCCGGACGACGTGCTCGCGGCTGAGCATGTCGAGCACGAGGAGGTCATCGAGCCCGTCACGATTGATGTCGGCGACGTCGAGGCCCATCGAGAACTTGCTCGTGTTGCGGAAGGCCAGCGGGGGAGCGGCCCGGAACCTGCCGCCCCCGGCGTTCAACCAGATGCGGTCCGGCGAGTCGAAGTCGCCGCAGACGTAGATGTCCGGCAGGCCGTCCGCATTGAGGTCACGGCACATGACGGAAAGGCTCCAATCATGGGGCGGCCGGGCGAGTGGAACGCCGGCCTCATCAAGGAAGGCGCCGCCGGTGAAGGGGACCTGGGTGAAACGCCCGCGGCCTTCGTTGCGAAAGACGGCGTCGGCCTCGCCATGCTCGGAGATGCGGCCGAGCGCGTTCACGGAGAAGCGGCCCTCCAGTTCGGGACGATTGGCCGGGAGGCCGTTCACGGCGGCCACCGTCGGGATTCCGTCGCGGCTGGTGATCCTGAAATTGGTTCCGGGCTGATCCCGCAGCGTCACGGTCCGGTAGTTGCAGAGATAGAGATCCAGGTCGCCGTCGCCATCAAAATCCGCGGCGGCCAGGGACATGCCGCCTCGTCCCTCGTTGATGACCGCGACGCGGTTGAAGCGGCCTCGCCCATCGTTCAGGAAGACGTGGGTGCCGCCGGCTACGGAATTGACCACGAGGTCGAGGTTGGTGTCACCGTCGAGGTCCGCGAGGAGCGCCCCGGTGGAGTCGAGGGCGGGACAGTCCACTCCCGACGCTGCGGCCACCTCCTCGAAGCGCCAGCCGCCGAGGTTTCGGTAAAGCGCGTTGGGGCCGTCCAACCCGCAGAAGTACAGGTCGCACCAGCCGTCGCCGTCCACGTCACCGGCGGCCACGCCTGAACCGTTCAGGAGGATCTGGTTCATCGTCTGGCGGTCGAGGGCCAGGCGGTTCGTGAATTGGATGCCGGTTACGTCCGGGCCGAGGATCCGGAGGAATGGTGCCCCGCCATCAGGTGGCGGGAGGGGAGCGCTGCGTCCCCACGACTCCTGCCGCCACGCCGGGGCGGACTTGGGCCCGGTGGCGCCAGAGACTGCGGTCAGGCCGGAAACCCCAGCCATAAGCAGCACGAACGCGGGGAAGCGGCTTACGGGCGTAGACATCGCGGGCGGGACCCAATGGCGTCTCGAGGGGAAGGGCACGGCCGGGAACATCCGCCCCGACTTATGCACGGGCGCCTGTGCCGCGTGTCTCACGGGGACTCCCAGTGCGGGCGAACGGCCCGATGCGGCAAACGCCTTCCATGGCCAGCATGAGGAATGGTGCCGGCTCCCCAACCCATTCGCAAGAGTCCCCAAAAGGAAAGCGGGCCGGCTGGAAGCCGGCCCGCTCGAATTCCGATGGTCCGCCCGTCAGTTGCGGCTGCGGAAGAACTGCGAGGTCTTGCCGCTGGGCAGCGGATACGGGCTCGCTGCGCCCGGCACGTCAGCGTAGGTCCCCTTCACTTGGTCAGCCGCCTGCAGCGTGCCAGTGAACGTGATGCTCGAGCCCGAGATGCTGATCGTGGGGCCGGCAGCCGGTGCCCCGATCACGTCGAGGCCGCTCGGGGTGACGAGCTGGATGGCGTTGATCGGGGCGCGCGGGGTGCCGCCCAGGCCGCGACCATCCGCGGTCGAGGCCTTGAGCACGAGGCTGCCGGCCTTGAGGTTGCGGAACACGATCACATTGCCACGCAGGGCGTTGGTGCTGCCGGGAGCGGCCGGATTGAGCACAAAGGCATTGGCCGGGACGACCTCCCCGCCGAGCGCCGGCACCCAGTCCTGGAGGGTCACGCCGGCGGAGTCGGTGATGCTGAACGCACCGCCGCGGTCGCCCGCGATGCCGCCGAGATAGTAGAGCACGAGGTCATATCCGGGTCCGGTCAGGCTCGCCGGGATGTTCGCGATGGTCACGTCGGTTGTGGTCGCATTGCCGGTGTCGAGGTAGCCGGTCATGAGGTTCGCATCCAGCGCGGGGAAGTCGTTGTTCTCCTCACCGCGACCAGTCGAAGCCCAAGTTCCAGAACTGCCAAGAAACTCGACGGTGACGGTGCTGTTGGCCGACGTGCCGTTGCTCTCCGCCTTGATGTTGGCCACCGCTCCGCTGGTTTCGGTGGTGTTGCCAAACAGGTTGTTCCAGTTGCCCTGGGCCACTCCGTTGGCCCCGACCACGTCAACCGGGCTCAACTGACTTCCACCTTCGTTGGCGCCAAAGTTGAGGCCGATGCTGTAGGTCTGCTTGCCGCGCGGCTTCTGGGTCACGGTGGTGTTGCCGTAGTCACGCATCTGATTGGCCCACTCGCGGGTCGCGGTGGCGTCAATACCGACGATGTTGCCGTTCTCCGGCCCGCAGAACACGCCGACAAAGGTCTGGTCGGGCATCTCCTCGCTGACCGTCGTGCCGCTGTCGTCAACGAGATTGAACACCGTCGTGCCCAGAGGCACCCAGTCGGTGCCGCCGTTGCTGCGGAACATGCTGACGTGCTGGCCGACGCGCTTGATGCGGGCCCAGGCATTGGGATAGTCGGGCGTACCGCCGCCGCCCGAGCCGGAGGTGGCGCCACCGGCGAGGAGGCGGCGGTTGGTCTCCCAGGAATTGTTCGACGGATTGCCGTTGAACATGCGGGGCGGGTTGACGTGGGCGTTCTGGTAGATGCTGGCCGGATTGGCGCCGGCGGTGTCGGTGGTCTCGTCACCGTTGTTGAGGGAGGCACGGACAGAGAGGCCGTTGCGCGACCACTGGCTGGAAGGATCGGCATACGCGATGCGGACCTTCTTGTCGAAGTCGCCGCTCACCTGCTCGTAGACGAAGGTGATGTCGTCCGAAGTGTTCCAGAACGAGGCGCCGCCGGACACGAGGTTGTAGTCCGTGGCGGAGGTGGCGATCGCGGCGGGCTCGAAGGCCCGGCCGCCATCCGCCGCGCCGTCACGGCCGATGCTGATCCATTTCATCGCCGTTGAGGTCACGGGGATCGTCTGGCCGGTGTTGGGGATGGCGTTGCCCTTGGCGTCCGCGACATTCTTGACGGTCACGGTGGTGCCGGCGGCAGGCAGGCCCGCCACGGTGAGGATCACGCCGCTCTGGAGGGACGCCACGCCGCTGGCGTTGGAGACGTAGCGGGCTTTCGACACGGTGCCGGTCCCGAGGGTGTAGTTGCCCGGGGTTTCCGCTCCCGCCTCGGCCAGCTGCTCATCGAACAGGACGCCGATCTCGGTCGTGTTGTCGTCACCGTTGGCCATGGAGACGGCGGAGAGGGCCTTGGGCGGGACAGTGTCCGCCAGCACGACCACGTCCGCCTCCGCGCTGGTGGCGGACTTGGTGGTGTTCGCGATCGTGATCACGGCGCGGTACTTGCCGGAGTCCGCGACGCTGGCGCGGTTGATGGAGAATGTCCCGGCGGTGGCCCCGGGGATGTTCGTGCCGTTCTTCTGCCACTGGTAGACAGGCGCCATCAGGTAGTCCGTCCCAAAACGGGCCGTGGCGACCACGCTCAGGCTGACAGGCTGCTGTTCAATGGTGCTGACCGGGTCGGGCTGGTCGGTGACGGTGAGGGTGATCGCGTCGTCGTTGCCCGGCAGGGGCACGAGCGCAAACCAGTCATAGTCGCCATTGCTGACGGTGAACCGGAGAGTGGACTTGCCGTTCAGCTTGAAGGCCAGCCGGTTGGTTCCCTGCGCGAGCGGGATCAGGGCATTGTTGCCCCAGCCACCCGGCGCGCGGCCCTCGAAGGTTCCCAAGTTGCCGACGGTCTGCGTCTCGGTACCGACCCCGGAGGTGACCACACCAAGGCGGCCGCCGATGACCGCGTTGGCGTCCCCGTGGGACGAGGCTCCATAGGCCGAGTAAAACCCGGCGGCGGTGTTGCGGGTGTAGTTGTACCAATGTCCACCGCCGACCCAGCCCAGCTTGAAATTCACCGTCGTCGTCCAGCTTCCGCGGTCCGCTCCGAGGAGGCCGTTGAGGTTGTCGTTCATCGGCACGTTCGGATCCTCCCCGAGGCGGTAAAGATCCGAGGAGGCTTCCGCCGATCGGCTGTAATCCACGTTGACGGTGGCGCCGAGGCCGTCGTAGGCGCCGCCGTTGTAGGGCATCACATCCACATCGAGCCCGGCGGTGCCCTTCTGGGGATTGGCGGTGCCGTCGGAATCAAAGTCCTCGCCCTCGATCAGGAAAATGTTGGGTGGGACCGGACTCTGCGCCTGGGCGCAAGCCATGGCTGCGGCGGTGATGGCCGCAAAGATTGCTGCGAATTTCTTCATGGGGTCCGGAAAGCGCTATCAAGCCGGCCGTAGCGCGCACAAGTGCAAAGTTGTCAAATGACAAGAAAGTCACGCCACCCGCCCCACGCCGACGGCTTCCCGCCGCCACAGGCCCCGCCTGCGGGCGGCTTCCGGTGCCGGTGCCGGGAGCCCGGACGCCCGCCTCCCTACAGCCGCTTCCGCAGGTTCACGGGCAGGATGTTCATCTCGCCGCGGTACTTGGCGACGGTGCGGCGGGCGATCTTGATGCCCTTCTCGCCAAGCCGGCGGCCGAGCTCGTCGTCGCTCAGCGGCTTGGCCGCATCCTCGGCCTTCACCAGCTCGGCGATGAACTCCTTCACGCTGGCGGCGGCCATGCCGTCGCCGTCGGCGGTGCCCACGCCGGAGCTGAAGAGCGCCCGCATCTCGAGCAGGCCGAGCGGCGTGTCCATGAACTTGCCCGAGACGGCGCGGCTGACGGTGGTCTCGTGGACGCCCACCACCTCGGCCACCTGCGCCATGGTCATGGGCTTGAGGTGGCTGCGGCCCAGGTCGAAGTAGTCACGCTGCCGCCGGACGATCTCGCGGGAGATGGATTCGATGGTGCGCTCGCGCAGGCCGAGGCTCTTGAGCAGGAACTTCCCGTCGCGGATGCGTTCGCGGAGGTACTCGCGCACCTCCGGCGAACTGGACGCCTGCGCCAGCAGGTCCTTGTACGCGTGGCTGATCCGGAGCCGCGGCAGGTGATCCCGGTTGGTGGTGATCTGGTACTCACCGTCCTCCGACCGGGTGATGAACACCTCGGGCACGACGTAGATGTCGTCCGCCGGGGCAAAGCGCCGTCCGGGATGCGGGTCGAGCTTGCCGACGTTTTCCGCGGCGTCCTGGATTTCATCCGGGTACACGCCCAGCGCGCGGCCGATCTCGGCGAACTTGTGGCGGCCGAGCGCCTCGAGGTGGTCGCGCACGACCTGCGCTTCGAGCGACTGCCCCTGCCCGCGCCGTTCAAGCTGGAGCAGCAGGCACTCGCGCAGGTCGCGCGCGCCGATGCCCGCCGGATCAAGCCCCTGCACCACCTTCAGGGCCGCCTCAAAATCCGTGGCGGGCGCCCCCGCGGCCTGGGCCACCTCCTCGGGCGTACGCAGCAGGTAGCCGTCGCCGTTCAGGTTGCCGATGAGCGCTTCCGCGGCGGCGCGGGCTTCGGGCGTCAGGCCCAGCAGATGGAGCTGGCCGGCGAGTTCATCGGCCAGCGTGGGCGCGGTGGTCAGCGAATCGAACAGGTGCTGGTGCTTTTCCTCGGCCACCTCGGACTGCTGGAGCGCCGGCTCGCCCGCGCCAACGGACGAGCGCCATTCCTCGTCCATCTGCACGAGCCGCTGGAGGGCGGCGTCCAAGTCGTCCACCGGCGCGGACGACGGGCGCTCGCGGGCGGGGTCCACCATGGTGTCCGCGGGCGGCTCGGAGGGGTCAATGGCCGCCCGGGTTGCATCGTCCAGCCCGCCGTCGCCGGCGTCTCCCTCGTCGGTGCCTTCGGTGGCTGGGGCCTCCTCGAGGACAGGATTGCGGGCAAGCTCCTGCTGGACGAGGGCGCGGAGCTCCATCACCGGTGCCTGGAGGAGCGCCAGCGACTGCTGCATCTGGGGCGTCAGCACCTGCTGCAACCCCAGGCGTTGGGAGAGGACCATGCCCTGCGCCATCGGACCTGAGGGTAGGCACGCGAACTGCTACGACAAGGCCGAACGCGGGAAAACCCCCGTCAATTCAGGCAAAGTTTCGCTCCACCAACCGCCGCCACGCCGCACGCATCGAAGGGAAGGCCAGTTCGTCCTCCGCCACTCCCGCCGGCTTCAGCCACACGAAGGCCTCCACGTCATCCAACGCCGCCGCCCGGTGCGGTTCCACGGCGCGGGCGGTGAAGCAAAGGTCCAGCACCGGATACGTCACGTCGCGGTAGAGGTAGCTGTTCACCTCGGACGTGAGGAAGCGGACGTCGGCCAGTTCAAGGCCGACCTCCTCGCGGATCTCGCGGCGCAGCGCGTCCTCCCCGCGTTCACCGATGTCAATGAACCCGCCCGGCGGCGCGAGCTTGCCGGCCGCGGGATCCTTCGCGCGGCGGATGAAGAGCCAGCGCCCCGCGTCGTCGCGGATGAAGGCGACGACGGCGCAGGCCGCATTGAAGAACAGGCGGAAGCCGCAGGCCGGACAGTCGAAGACGTTGGTCGCCGGGGGCGCGGCCTGCCGCTCGCCGCAGCGCGGGCAGTGGTGGAAGAACTCAGGGACGCGCATCACGGGCCACAGCCTGCCCGGCGACGGCGGGAAAAGCCCGCCGAACCCGCGCGGCCAGCTCGGAATCCTCCCGCGCCCCGGCACCGCGCAGCGCCTGCTCCGCCGCGTCGCGCGCCCCGGCCTCGTCGCCGCTGGCGGCCAGCGCGAGCGCCAGCACTTCCCACGCGGCGGGCAGGCGGTCACCGGCCTGCGCGATGACGTCGCGGGCCAGCTGCGCGGCGGCGGCGGGATCGCGTCGGGCCGGCGCGGGATCCGTGGCGAGCAGGCGCGCCCAGGCGAGGCGGGTTTCCGGGCGGTTGGGCGCGAGTTCCCGCGCGCGGCCGAGGTGTTCCGCGGCGTCCGCGAAGCGTCCCGCCTCGAGCAGCGCCTCGCCGAGCAGCAGCCGGCCTTCGGCCTGGTCTGGTTCGCGGCGCACGGCCTCGGCCAGCAGCGCGAGCGCGGCGTCGTTTTCCCCGAGCTGCTGGTGGCGCAGGGCCGCGTACTTCATGGCCCTCGTGTCAGTGGGATCGCCGCGGAGCCGCGCAAGGTGGCGCACCAGATCCTCGCGCAGCGTGCGCTCCGCGGCGGCGGCGCGCAGTACGGCTGCGTCCGCCGGCATGGACGTCCGCAGGGTGACGAGCAGCTCGGCCATCTCGTCCGTGGCGTTGCGGCCGTAGGCCACGTCGCGCGGCGGGCGCGAGGGATTCCGCGGATTCGCCGACGAGTTGTCGAAGATGTAGCGGAAGCGGACTTCCGCCCCGGCCGGCAGGGCGATGGGTTCCTTCAGCCGGTATTCGTCCTGCCAGTGGAAGTCCCAGTTCGGGATGTGCAGCAGCGCCTTCACCGCGCCGCCGGGCAGCAGCGCCTCCGCTCGCAGGTCGCGCGCGAGGAAGTGCGCGTGCGGCGCGACCGCGAGCACCTGGGCGGCCACGGGCAGGCGGAAGGCGTCGCGCGCGACGGCGTTGGTGGCGCCGGCCGGGATCGCCACGGCGCGGTCGCGCAGCACGAGCGTGTAGAGGCGGCCGTGCGGCGGCGTGTCCGTGAAATGCAGGCCCACGCGCGCACGGACCGGCTCCGGCCGGCCGGTGCGGCGCAGGTGAAGCTGCAGCACGAGGTCGCTGCCGGGCGCGAGCCGCCAGCCCTCGCCGGGCGCGTACGGCACCGGCGCGCGGCCGGGCGTCCAGCCGATGAACCGTCCGTCGGGCAGGCCGGCGTTGCCCGCGACCATGAGGCCGGCGAAGCCGGGCCGCGGATCGCGCGCGTCCAGCTGGCGCGCCGACGGCGTGCGGTCCACGAGCAGCACCGCGTGATGGACGATGCGCGGGTTGTCGAAGGCGAACTCCACCGCGCCCACTACGTGCGGGCCGTCCAGCGTCACCGGAAGGGTGAAGTGGCGGTACTCGTCCGGACCGTCCGCCGCGAGGGTGAACGGCTCCGGCATTTCCGCGACGAGGTCCGGCGCGCCGAGCTGCCAGCCCTCGGGAAACACCGGCGGAGACTTGGCCACTGCGGGGTCGCCTTCCGGCGCACCGGCTGCCGCCCAGCGGCGCAAAGTGTCCAGTTCGGCATCCGAAAGGCGGCGCGCGTCCAGGAACTCCGGCGATTCCCCGCCCGGCAACCAGGGCGGCATGACGCGCTGCCGGGTGACTTCCACCAGGTCGGAGGCGCGCTTTTGCCCGTCCGCAAAGTTCAGCAAGGAAAACGGCGCGGCCTGGCCGGGCCGGTGGCAAGGGACGCAGTGCGCACGCAGGAGAGGCGCGATGTCGCGGTGAAAAGTGGGCGGGGTTTCCGCACTCCGGGCTGCCGCTGGCCAGGCGAGGACCAGGCCGGCGAGCAGCCTAGTAGCCGCCCGCACCAATCTTGGCCGTCTTCGCCGCCACATGTTCGCCTGCATTTTTGCCCGCCTCGCGGCGGCGGTGTTCGTCAAGCCTCGCAGCCGTGGCCGTCGTCCCGCGGGGCAAGCCGTCGAGGTCGCGCACGCCGCCGGCGGCCTTCACCTCACCCCGGCGGAGACGCCGGCGTGGATGAGCGCGAGGCCGCGCTCCGTGGCACCCTTGCAATGGTACCTGCCATCGGGCTGATTCAGGAAGCTGTACCCGCTCGAAGTTGTCAGCCGGTCCGCGCCGGCGCCTTGGCGGAGCTTCCGCTTGAGGTCGCCGCTGCCCAGTCCCGCGCCACCCAGGGTCAGGTAAATCTTCTCCAAGATCATCCTCAACTTTGCGCCGTGGCGATGTGCCCCGTCGCAGACCGCCCGCACGTCCTGCCCCACGTAGGCCCAGTCGCCGGAGAGCGCCTTGCCGAGGTTGATGACCCTGTCGATCCCGACCGCGTCGTCGCGGCAGGCCAGTTCGGCCTCACGACGCTTGGAATCGGTGGCGGAGTTCCCGTGCGGAGTGCCGATGACCGTGCCGAAGTGGATGCCGGTGCCGCGGAGCAGTCCCGCCGCACGATGCCCGGCGTAGGGCTTGATGCACACGGAGGCTGCGCCGGATCTTGCGGTCAGCCGGCCGCCGTCTTCCGGCTGCTGGCCCGTCATCGTCGGAAGTGGGAGGGAGTGGCCAGTCGTTCCGGCCAGCTCGGCGTACGAGAATCTCACGCGGATCGCGGCCGGCAACGTTGCGAGGTATAGGCGGCCACTTGCCGGCCGCCGATCAGCCGGCGCTTGGGGCTGACGGCCCAGCGAGATCTCGTCGCGGTGGGGGACGCACTGCGGGCAGCCCGGCGGGCCGTGAAGTGCTTGATCTTCATGGCGGGGAACGCGGAAGGACGGACCGGCCTGCTGTCCCGTGGGTGGATGCCAAGCCGGCATTTTCGGTGGCGGAGCTGGCGGGCGGTCCCGCTGCCGCCCTCACTGCCACCGCCACACCGCCAATCCCTCGCGCTCGCGGACAAGCAGGTCCGGGCCGCTGACGCCGAGGTGCGCCCAGGTGTCGGCCTCGGTGACCTTGCGGCGGTCCACCAGCTCGAACTTCTCCGGGTTTGCGGCCAGCAGCAGAAGCTCGCCGCGCTCGTCGAGCGCGAGCAGGCGGCGGCCGTTGGCCACGAGGCTCCAATACTTGCCGAACTTCTCATCCGACTCCCATTTCAGCCGGCCGGCGGCGACGTCCACGCACGCGACGCGCTGGTTCCGAAGGTGGAGATAGGCATGTCCGTCCACGAGCACGGGCGAGGTCATGTAACCTTCCAGCTTGAGCGTCCAGGCCTCCGCCAGCTGCCAGGCGTCGCCGTCGCGCGCGGCGCGCCAGCCCTTCGTCTCGCCGCCGTAGGCCGAAGTGAAGAGCGTATCCGGCCCGGTGACGGTGGGCGTGAGGATGTTCATGCCGCGGAAGGCCTTGATGGGCTGATGCCAGAGGACTCGGCCGGTGTCGGCGGCCACGCCGGCAAGGTCGCTTCGGGTCTGTACCACGAGCTGCGGGGTGCCGCCGAGCGTCGCCAGCACCGGTGAGCTGAAGGCGCTGCCCCACATTCCGCCGTCGTCCGCGAGGGCGGTCCACAGGACCTTGCCCGTGGCGGCCTCGACCTTCACGAAGCCCGCTCCCGCCTGAACAAAGACAGCGTTGCTGGCAACGAGGGGCGACGAGACGAAGCCAAACTCCGGCGGCGGCTTCTGGAACTGCCCGGGGAAATCGACCCGCCAGGCCTCGCGGCCCGTCGCGGCGTCGAGGCAGACGAGCACGTCGCGCATGCCGCCCACGAAGAGCCGGCCGTCCGCGAGCGCGGGGGTCGCCCGGATCCAGTCGCCGTTGCCGCGCGCGAAGAAAGGCACCTTCTGGTAGCCCTCCCACTGGACGCGCCAGAGCTGCCGGCCGGTGGCCCGGTCGAAGGCAAGCACGGCCTCATGCGTCTGGTCGCGTGACTCCGTGGTGTACACGCGCTCGGCATCGGAAAGCGGGCCGGAATAGCTGGCACCGAGTTCGGTCCGCCAGACCTGCTTCAGCCGGTCCGGCTTCAGCGAGTCAGGCCACGCCAGGCCGACGACCTGACCGTCACGCGTGGGTCCGCGCCACTGGGGCCAGTCCGCGGCTGGGGCGGTCCAGGCGATCAGCCAGGCGGACAAGGAAATGAGGAGACGCATTTTGAAGGAGTAGTGGTAATGCGGTTTGGGCGGCATTCAAGTTCGAGATGATGGCAGCTGCCTCCGACCGGTGCCCGCGCGCGGGCTTGCCGCCATCGGTCGGGCCGGCGTACCAACGCGCGTCCCATGAAGCGATTCATCCTGATTCTGACGGTGCTCCTCGCCCTGGCCCCGTCGGCGCCCACGCATGCAGCGCAGCAGGAGCTGCGCTTCGAGGGCGCGATCACGCGTCCCGTGGCGCTGAGCTACCTGCTCCATCTGCCGCAGGGCTACGAGCCCGGCGGCGCGAAGAAGTGGCCCCTCATGCTTTTCCTGCACGGCGCCGGCGAGCGCGGCACCAACCTCGCGCGCGTCAAGGTCCACGGCCCCCCGAAGATCGCGGAGACCAACGCCTCCTTCCCCTTCATCCTGGTCTCGCCCCAGTGCCCGCCCGGCGACCGCTGGGACCCCCACGCCCTCCTCGCGCTGCTCGATTCCGTCGCGGCAAAGCACGCGGTGGACCCGCAGCGCCTGTACGTGACGGGCCTGAGCATGGGCGGCTACGGCACCTGGGCGCTGGCCGCGGCGGCACCCGGCCGCTTCGCCGCCGTGGCACCCATCTGCGGCGGCGGCGATCCCATCGCCGTGCGGCTGGCCGGCGGCCCGCAGGCGGAGGCGTTGAAGTCGCTCGGCGTCTGGGCGTTTCACGGCGCGAAGGACGAGGTCGTGCGGCTGCCCGAAAGCGAGCGCATGGTCGAGGCGTACCGGAGTCTCGGCGCCGCACCCAGGCTCACCGTGTACCCGGAGGCGGCCCACGATTCGTGGACGGAGACCTACGCCAACCCCGCGCTGTACGACTGGCTATTGCAGCACCGCCGGGCGAACTGAGCGCCCGGGCGACTCCCCACGGAGGGTCAAAGCCTCGGAGGGGCGAATCCCCGCGAGCCGGCCGGCCCTGCCTCGGTTCCAACGACCGGGAGGCAGGCCCCCTGCGCGTCAGCCGCGCCTGCCCGTTGACGGGGCGGGGCGCTTCCGGCGCAATGCCGGCACCCACACGATGTTCGGCCGCAAGAAGTCCAAAGGGCTCTATTACCTGATGCCGGGAATGACCCGCGCCAACCGCCACAAACGCCGGCGCATCCTCCGCTGGGCGGTCGCCGTCGGCATCCTGACGGCCCTGCTCGTGGGCGCCGCGATGTGGTACTTCAACCGGCTGTAGCGGCTTTGGCCGCCGCCGGGATCAGGCCGGCGGCCGCGGACTGCTGTGCGGATGCGTCCGGGCCGTGGCCGCGCCGGAAGAAGGGCTTGCGGGCACGGAAGGCGGCCGACACCTTGCCGGCGTTTCGGGGCTTCGCGCGCTTAGCTCAGCGGTAGAGCACTTGCTTCACACGCAAGGGGTCCCAGGTTCGAACCCTGGAGCGCGCACCATCCGCTGGCGGCTTTCCCTCCCGTCGTTCACCTGCCACGCTGGTGCCGTGGCCGATTCCGCAGCCGAATCCCGTCCTCCGCCTCCGCTCCAGCCAGGCACGCTGTACGTCGTCGCCACGCCGCTGGGCAACCTGGAGGACATCACGCTGCGGGCGCTGCGCACGCTGCGCGAGTGCGACGTGGTCGCCGCCGAGGACACGCGGCACACGGGCCGGCTGCTGGCGCATTTTGGCATCCACCGGCCGCTGCTGAGCTGCCACGGCTTCAACGAGGCGCGGCGTACCGGCGAGCTGCTGGCCCGCCTGAGGGCCGGGGAAAAGGTCGCGCTCGTCAGCGACGCCGGCACGCCGGGCGTGTCCGATCCCGGCGAACGTGTGGTGCGCGCGGCGCTGGCGGCCGGCCTGCGCGTCGAGCCGGTGCCCGGCCCGTGCGCCGCGGTGGCGGCGCTGTGCGCGGGCGGCCTGCCCGGGGATGAGTTCCACTTTGCCGGCTTCCTGCCGGTGAAGTCAGGCGGCCGGCGTCGTGAGCTGGAACGGCTGCGCGCCCTTCCCGGCACGCTCGTGCTTTACGAGTCGCCCCATCGCGCGGAAAAACTGCTGGGCGAGCTGGCAGAGCTGCTGCCGGACCGATCCGTCGTGGTCGCGCGGGAGATCACCAAGCGGTTTGAGGAATGGCTGCGCGGCACGCCCACGGAGCTGGTCGCACAGACCCGCGGCCGGGTGTGGAAGGGCGAATGCGTCGTGCTCGTCGGACCGGCGGAGACAAGGAAGGCGGCGATTCCGCACGGCGACGCCATCCGGGAGGGGGGGGCGGCCGGCGAATGAACGACCCCGGTCCAGCCGCCCTACAGGAACCGCCGCAGCGCCACCGGCGCCCCGGCGTGGACCTCGTCCGCGCAGGGCTGGTTGGTCGGCGCGTCGGGCTGCCTTGCATTGGGCCGTACGACGCCGTGCTTCAGCATCCACTGCTCTACCTCTTCGCCGCTCACGTCGGGGAGCATGGCGCCGTTGACCTCGACGCAGGGGCTGAGCATCTGGCCGCTGCGCTCGATCATCTCGGCGCGGTGGGCCGGGTTGTTGATGATGTCCCGGTCCTCATAGGGCAGGTCGTACTTGCGCATCACGGCGCGCACTCCGTTGCTCCAGCCGCAGGCGGGCTTGAGCCAGGCAATGATCTTGGGCTTGATCGCGGTGTCAGACATGCCTGCAAGGTGGCGGAAACGCCGCGGGGCGCAAACGACAAGGGCCGGGGCTCGAGGCGCATGCCGAAGGCTCGGGAAAGACGCCTCCCCGGGCGACCGGGCGGCCGCCGCCGAGGCTTGGAGGTTTCCTTGAGCTTTGGGCCTTGAGGTTGGAACGTCTCCCGCCCATGCGTGTTCTCATCATCCCCGACAAGTTCAAGGGCACCCTCACCGCCGACGCCGCGGCGCGGGCCATCGCCGCGGGTTGGCGGCGTGCCCGGCCGGGCGACCGGTTGACGCTGCTGCCCATGAGCGACGGAGGCGATGGCTTCGGCACCGTGCTCAGCGGGCTGCTCGGCGCCTGCGCGCGGGAGCTGCGCACCGTGGACGCCGCCGGCCGGCCGCTGGCCGTGAAGTGGTGGTGGCACGCGGACACGCGCACCGCGATCCTCGAATCCGCGCGCATCGTCGGCCTGACCCTGCTGCAGAGGGGCGAGTTTCATCCGTCGCAGCTCGACACCACGGGGCTCGGCCTCGCGCTGGCGCAGATCTTCAGGCTGCGGCCCCGCCGCGTGCTCATCGGCCTCGGCGGCAGCGCCACCAATGACGCCGGCTTCGGCCTGGCGCGCGCGCTCGGCGGGCAGTTCTTCAGCACGGCGGGGGAGCCGCTGGAGCGCTGGACCGACCTGCGCCTGCTGGGCGATTATACTCCGCCGGCCATCCCGCCCGGCATCGAGATCATCGCCGCCGTGGATGTCCACAACCCGCTCTTCGGCAAGCACGGCGCGACCCATACCTACGGCCCGCAGAAGGGCCTGCTACCGGGCGAACTCGCGGATGCCGATGCCTGCCTCCGCCGGCTCGCGCTCCGGGCGGCGAAGTCCGATGGGCGCAAGCTCCATCTCGAGCCGGGCGCGGGTGCCGCGGGGGGCCTGGGCTTCGGGCTGATGCGCTTCCTGAACGCGCGCGTGGAATCGGGCTTCGGCCTCTTCGGGGAGGCGGCGGACCTCGAGGGCCGGCTTCGGCGGCACGACCTCGTCATCACGGCGGAGGGCGCGGTGGACCGCCAGAGCGCGATGGGGAAGGGGACCGGCGAGGTGCTGCGGCTGGCGAGGGAAGCCGGCCGGCCGGCGGTCGTGCTCGGCGGACGCGTGGAGATGCCCAACGCGGCGAAGCTCGGCGTGGTCTTTGCGCGCGGGCTGACGGACATCACCTCGCCGGAATGCGCGCTGGCCGAACCGGCGAAGCACCTGCGGGAGCTGGCGAGGCTGGCGGCGGAGCAGGTGGCGTAGCGCGGGGTCTCAGGGAGACTGCTTCCCCTTCGCGCGGCGTTTGGCGTCGAGCAGGCGGCTGGCGGTCGAGGCGGCGGCCGTTTCGGGCGTCGGCGGGGTGGCCGGCGGGTCTCGCGGCGAAGCGGGTGCGGAGGCGGTCGTTGCCGGAGGAGCCTCCGGCACCGGGCCGTCCGGCTGGAAAAGTTCCGGTGACGGCGCGGCGGGCTTCGTCGTGGTGGTGCGGACGGATTCCTTCCGCGCAAGCAGGGTGGCGAGCTTTTCGTCGGTGGGCGCGGGCGCGGGCATACTCTTTGCGGCCGGCAGCTTCGCGCGCAGCCAGGCCCACGCGCGCCGCAGCTCCTCGCGGTCGAGCTGCACGCGGCGCACGCCGACATCCAGCGGGAAGAGCACGATCGCCGCGGCGAGCAGCCACCACCACAGATCCTGCGGCTGATGTGTGCGCCTTCGGTCGCGGAGGAAGGGGTTGTCCGCGGGCACGGCGGGGTCGAGCAGCTTGCCGCCGGTGGCCTCGGCGAGGCGGAGGAGCAGGCTGAGGTTCGGCTGCGAGGCGTTGAACTCGGGTGAGTAGTTCACGCTCGCGCCGATCACCTGCGACGCGCGCGGCCGGCCGTCCTCAAGGTCCACGAGGTTCAGCATGTAGGTGCCGACCTGCCGGCCGTCGAACACGGCCTCGTAGCGGCCGGGGCCCTTCTGCCCGAGGCGCACGGTCTCGCGCCTGCCGTCGGGCGCGACGACGGCGGCCTGGAGGTTCAGGAAGTTGCGGAAGTTCCCATCGGCATCGAGGGCCTCGACGCTGAGCGTGCCGCGGCCGTTCTCGAGGCTCACGTCGGTGGTGAAGTCGCTGGCATCCACCTTGCGCAGCGACCACTGGACGACCTGCGTCCAGAACTGCCGATTGCGCTCCCAGCCGAGCCAGTCGGCGGCCCACTTCGCGCGGGCGTCGGAAGTGAAGGCCACCGCGCGGCCGAGGCCGTACTGCCAGTGCGCCAGCAACGGATCACCCTGCTCGGTGAGCAGCGGCGTCTCGGCGCGCGCCTTGGTCGAGGTGGCGACGTAGCCGCGCAACAACGGATAATCCCCCGCGCCAAAGCCGCGCGTCACCTCGCTCGCGCCGGCCACCTGCGGCCGGAACGGCTGCTCGACGATGGCGGACTTGAGCACCACCGCCGCCTCCTTCACGAAGATCTGCGGCAACTGCCCCGGCGACCGCACGTCGTAGAAACGCCCACGGCCCGCGGTGGACATCTTGATCATCGTCTCCGGCGCGACGTGCCCGCCGATCATCACCGCGCTGAGCGTGATCCGGGCGCCCACGATCTGCTGCATCAGCGCGTCGCTCGGCGCAGCCGGGTCGCCGTCGCTGAAGACGACCATGTGCTTGAGGTTCGCGGTGGACTGCTGGAGCGCGCCGTGGGCCAGCGTCATCACGTTCTGGAAGGCCGGCATGTCGCCGGGATTCATGCCCATGATGGCGCGGCCTTTCTCGCGCTTGTCACCGACCGGCGAGAGCGGGAAGAGCCAGCGGTCCGTGCCGTCCCAGAGCACGATGCCCATCTCGTCCTGCGGGCCGAGCGCCTCGAGCGCGGCAAAGGCGATGTCGCGCGCCCAGCGGTTGCCGTTCGGGAACTCGGTCGCGTGAACGACCAGCACGAGCGCGCCGCGCGGGAGGATTTTCCGGCTGCTCAGCTCCATGTCCACGGGCAGCGCCTCCTCGAGCGGCGTGCCGCGGTAGCCGCCGGCCGCGAACGCCTGGTCGCCGCCCAGCGCCACGAGGCCGACGCCGAAGTCGCGCACGGCGCTTTGCAGCCGGCGCATCAGCTCGGGGCTGAGGTCGCCGGCCGCGACGTTGGCGAGGAGGATGGCCTCGTAGTTCTGCATTTCCGCCAGCGTGGCGGGCATCCCGTTGACATCGGTGACGGCGACTTCCAGCCGGCTCTCGCGCAGGGCCTGCGCGAGCGGGGCGTCGGCGGGCGGGTCGGAGGAGACGATCAGCACGCGCGGGTCGCCGCGCACGGCGGTGAAGCCGGAGGCGCGGTTGTTCTGCACCAGCACGTCGCCCGGCACGTCGAGCCGCACGTCGTAGGTGTAGAAGCCCGCGTCCGCGAGCGTCTGGGGGAACGAGAAGAGGTTCTTGCCCTGCGCCAGCTCGACCGGCTGCGTGCCGATGAGCTGGTCGTTGCGGTACAGCGAGAGCGTGCCCTGCGTCGCCTGCTCGGCCTCGACGAAGAGCTTCACGTCCATCGTCTGGCCCTTTTTGAGCTGGTTGGGCAGCGCGAGCTTTTGCACGCGTACGTCCGCGCCGCGGGACGCTCCCAGCGGGATCACGTCGAGCGACGCGCCGAGCGATCGCGCCGCCACCGCTGCGCCAAACGCATCGCCCACCGTCTCGTTGCCGTCGCTCAGGAGCACCAGCCGCTTCTGCCCCAGCTCGGGCAACGCGGCGGTGGCGAGCCGGACTGCCGCGCCGAGGTCCGAGCCGGTGGTGGGCACGACGGCCTGGACCTTGGGCAGGTCCACCGCGTGGCTGGCGTTGAACTCGATGGCCGCCTCCGCGCCGAACACGACGACGCCTCCGCGGTCCTCCGGCCGGCGCGGCGCGGCGAGCGCGTTCACCAGTTCCCGCGCGGCCTCCTGCTGCGTGCCGGGCACGCTGTCCGAGCGGTCGAGGATGAAGAACACGTTGACGCCCTCGACCGGCCGCCGCCATTGCAGCCCGGCCAGCGCGAGCACGACGGCCGTGGTGATCGCAAACCGCAGTGTGCCTGCGGTCCAACGCCGCCAGCCCTCGATCGGCGCGTCGGACTTCCAGAACAGCCACGCCGTCCAGGCCCACGCCGGGACCAGCGCGAGCAGCCACCACGGATGCGTGAACTGGAAGGGGATCACGGCAATGCGGAGCGGGGATTGCGGAATGCGGATTGGACCCCCGGCACAACTGCCGCTGCGGCTCCAGACCCCATTCGCCAGAGGCCAGACCCTGCTCCGCCGAAACGCAGCAGCCGGTGGTTCAGCGCGTCGGCCACGTACAGGTCGCCGTTGTCGGCGAGCGCGAGGCCCCAGGGGTTGTTCATCTGGCCGGGCCCGCCGCCGGGCCCGCCGAGCATCGCCACGCTGCGGCCTTCGGTGTCGAAGAGCTGGACGCGCGAGTTGCCGAACTCGCACACGAACACACGGCCGTCGGGCGTCACCGCCACGTCGTAGGGATAGCTCAGTTCGCCCGGCCCGCTGCCGGCGCGGCCGAACTCGCGCACGAACGCGCCCTCGCCCGTGAACACCTGCACACGGTGGTTGCACGAGTCGGCCACGTACACGCGCCCGGCGCGGTCCAGGGTCAGTCCCTCGGCGCGGTTGAACTCGCCCGGCCCCGTTCCCGGCCGGCCGAAGGCGAGGCGGAACTGCGCGCCGTCCGCGCTGAAGCGCTGCACGCGCTCCACGACCCCGTACTCGCACACGAACACGTCGCCGTCCGGCGCGGACGCGGCGGCCCGCGGGAAGTAGAGTTCGCCGGCGTTGGTGCCGTGGCGGCCCCACTGCGCCAGCAGCCGGCCGTCCGGCGCGAAGTGGTTCACGCGATGGTAGTGCGGCTCGACGACGAGCACGCCGCCGTCCGCCGCGCGGCCCATGCCCTTCGCGCGGCCCTTGTCCGTCTCCGGCATCTGGTGCGTCCCGAGCCACGCGCCGTCCTCGCCAAAGCGCTGCACCCGGCCCGTGATGTCCACGGCCCACACCTGTCCGGTGCCGTCCACGGCGACGGAGCGCGGCTTGTTGAACTGCCCCGCGCCAGTGCCGCGCGAGCCGAGCACCGTGACGGCGCCGGACGGGGCGAAAGCTTCCGGCGAGCGGGAACAGCCGGTGGAGAAAGCTCCAAGTGCCAAGCTCCAAGCTCCAACAAAGCCCCAAATTCCAAGGCCCCAGAAACTGACCCGCCCGGACGCTTGGAACTTGGCGGTCGGACTTTCCTTGGAGCTGGGAGCTGGGAGCTTGGAAATCACGCCCGCCGCCGCGAGCGGCAGCAGCGCGAGCCCGAGCAGCATGAGGCAGAGCGCGTTCACCTGGGCGTTGTGGCCGTAGTGGAGCAGGTTGAACACGCGCAGCGCCAGCGTCTCCCCGCCCGGCGGCTGGATCAACAGCACCGTCTCCACGTCCCACAGCGCCAGCAGGTAAGTGGCGTAGGCCGCCGCCAGCACCGGACCGCCGGCCTGCGGCAGGATCACGTCGCGCCACGTCAGCCAGCCCGACGCGCCCGCGAGC
>JBJXFY010000146.1:0-31360 GCA_046155815.1 Limisphaerales bacterium
CCGCGGCCGGCGTGGAAGCCTTCCTTGTCGAAGAAGACCGGGATGAAGTGCGGGTCGAAATCCAGCGCGAACACGCGTGGCCGGTCCGGATCCTGGCCGTTGAGCAGGCTGTTCCAGCCGTAGCTCGAACCGGTTTTGCCGAACAGGCCCGTGCGGTCCGCCGGGCAGCGCCACACCGCCGCGCTGCCGCCGAGGTGCGGAGCGAGCACGACGTCCGGCGCGGGCAGGGCGTTGGTGGCGGGCGGAGCGTTTGTCGGCGGCGGGGCGGGGGAGCGGTCCCGCATCACGGGCAGGCGGTTCTCGTTGTCCTGCGTGTAGAGGTTCAGCGCCACGCCGAGCTGGCGGAGGTTCGAGAGGCAGGCGGTGGAGCGGGCCAGGCCCCTGGCGCGCGCCAATGCCGGGAGCATCAGCGTGGCCAGCACGCCGATGATCGCGAGCACGACCAGCAGCTCGACCAGCGTGAAGCCGGTGCGGCGGCGGGGGGCGTTCACGGCGCGGGGGGCGGCCGGCGCCCGCGCCGCACGAAGCCGCCCGTCTCCATCAGGCGCTGCATCTCCTCGAGCAGCGGCGCGACCTCCGCCTTCGTCTGGGCGGTGCTTTCCGAATAGAACGTCTTGAGGCCCAGCTTCGTGAACTGCTCGCGCAGCTCCGGGCTGAGTTCCTCCGGCGGCGATCCTGCGGCCTCGTCCGTCTCCGGCCCGGATCCGCCGGCCTCCGCCGACTCGCGCGCTTCGCGTAGGCGGCGCAGCGCGTCGTCCACGGCCTTCTGCCGGCGGTCGGCGGGCAGTTCTTCGAAGGCCGCGATCATCTGCTGGAATCCCGCGGGCAGGGTGGCCTCGAGGAATGCGGACTTCTCCGCGTCGTTCATCTCCGCGAACCAGCGGCCCCAGGCGCGCTCGACGCGGGCCAGGCGCCGCTCGTCGGGCGGGAGGCGGTTCAGCTCGCGCGCCAGCCGTTCCAGCGCGCGCCGGCGGGCGTCGCCGTCGAGCGCCGCGAGTTCGGTGCCGCGCAGCCACGCGGCGAGCCGGTCCGCCGTCGGCGCGGTGTGCCGCGCCCACAGCCAGCCGCCCAGCGCGAGCGCCCACGCCACGAGCAGGCCGCCCAAGGCCAGACCTACGGCGCGACGGCGGGGAGATGGGGCGGACATGACCACGGCACGGTAGGAACAGGGCAGGGAGGGCGAAAGCTCCAAAGGCCAGCCTTCATGCCCCCAACCTCCAGTTTGGCCACGCGCATCCGGCCGGCCCGGGGGATGGCCCGGGCAGGCAAGGAATCTGGGAACTGGAGCCGGCTTGTCGCCCTGGGCACAACCCGTCCTTCTGCCTTCGCTCCCGAGTTGCGTTCGGGGCGGTTCCGCGCTGCCATCGGCCCGTGAACCGACGCCAGTTCCTCGGCTTCACGGCCGGCGCGGTGACCGGGGCCGTCCGAGCGGCCGATGACGCGCCCGTGCTCGACTTCCGCGGGCTCGTCGAGGAGGGCCGGCGGTTTCTCGAGGAGGAGCTGCCCGCGGACTGGCTCGAGCAGCTCCCCGAGGCCGACGAGGAGAAAATCCGCGACCTGCTCCAGCGGATCGAGGCCGGCCTGGCGGGAGACTATGTAGTGGATCTGGCCGCGCTGCGCGACGGCGCCCGCACCCTGCTGCCGCTGCTGGACACGTTCCCGGAGAGCCGCCCGTACTCGGACTGGCTCCGCAGCAGGATGGACTATTTCGACGTGGCGGAGGAGCTGCGCGTGCGGGTGGGCGCGCCGCCTTCGCCGCCGCCCGTGCCCAGGTCCACCAACGCCCCGCCCGCGCTGCCGCCCGCGCGCCCGGTGCCGACGCTCGAGGTGGAGCGCGAGGTGTGGCGCCGGCGAATCGAGCGCCGTCCGGAGCCCGCGGGCGCGGCGGCGCTGGCGCGGCAGTTGCGGCCCGTCTTCACCGGCAACGGCGTGCCCGGCGCCCTCGTCTGGGTGGCGGAGGTCGAATCGTCCTTCAAGCCCGAAGCCCGCAGTCCGGCCGGTGCGGTGGGGCTCTTCCAGTTGATGCCCGCGACGGCGAAGGCGATGGGCCTGTCGCTCGCGCCGCGCGACGAGCGGCTGGTACCGCGCCGCAATGCCGAGGGCGCCGCCCGCTACCTGCGCTACCTCTTCAACCGCTTCCGCGACTGGCCGCTCACCCTGGCGGCCTACAACGCGGGCGAGGGGCGCGTGAACGGCCTGCTGCGTGAGACGCGCGGCCGGCGCTTCGAGGACATCCGCCGCCGCCTCCCGGCCGAGACGCAGATGTACGTTCCCAAGGTGGACGCCGTGCTGCAGCGCCGCGAAGGCGTCGCGCTCGCCCGGCTGCCGGCGGTGCGGCAGGGGTGAAGGGCTGGGACAATCGTCCGGCAGCCGTCGCTCACTTCCCGCCAGTGCTCGCGGTGAGCAGCTCGACGAGGGCCGCGTCCTTCTCCGGGCCGGACTGGAAGTCGAAGGCGCGGAAGTACCGCGGCTTCTCGGCCTCCGTGGTGGCGGGATCCTTGAGGATCTTGGCCAGCAGCGCGGGGGTCTGCTTCGCGCGGGAGCGCCAGACGAGGTCCCGGCCGGCGGGGGTCTTCAGCGCGTCGGGCGTCGCCGCAAGATAGGCCGCGAGGAAGGCGTCCCATTGCCGGTCGGCGGCGATGCCGAGGGCCTCGAGGTACCAGCGGTCCTGGCCGTCGTGCTGCTTCGCCAGCGTGGTCCAGAGGAACGGCGCCTCCGGCGATGCGCTGTGGCGCAGCGCGAGGGCGGCCTCGCGGCGGACCTGCGGGTCACGGTCGGTCACGAGCTCCTTCAGCAGCGGGATGACGTCCATGCCGCGCTCGCGGGCGATGCGCAGGCCGGTGATGCGGAGGTTGGGATCGGCGTCCTTGAGCGCGGCGGCGACGTACTGCGGCTCCTGGCCGGGGATGCGCGCGAGCAGGTGCAGCGCGCGGGCGCGGAAGCGCGGGTTGGCGTCGGCCCAGAGCTGCTTCAGCTCCGACTCGGCTGCGGCGCCCATCCCGTGAAGTGCCTGCCACGCGAGCCAGCGGGCCTCGAGGTTCGGTGACTTGAGCGCGGTGGCCGCACCGGCGGCGGACTTGAAGTCGTACGCCGGCGCCTTCGCGACGTGGCCCTTGGGCGCGACGCGGTAGATGCGGCCGGTCATCGTTTCGAGCTTCTGGTCGGCCATGTAGTGGCCGCCCACGCCGGCGTCGTTCCAGTCGGCGAGGTACACCGCGCCGTCCGGCCCGACGGCCACGTCGCTCGGGCGGAACCACTGGTCCTCGCTGGTCATCAGGTTCGCGGTGGTGGCCTTGTAGCCCGCGCCATCGTTCTCGACCGGGTAGGCGCGCACGATGCGGGGGCCGGCGTCGCAGTGGATGATTTCGTTGCGGAAGACGGCGGGCAGCAGGTCGCCCTCGTAGATGCAGAGGCCGGTCGGCGAGCCTGCGCCGGTCTGGAGGAGGTTCGGGACAACGCCGGGGTCGTTCAGGTGCCAGTGGCGCCGGGGAATCTCGTCCTCCCAGTTCGTACGCTTGTCGCCCCAGCCGGCGCCGGTCATCTCGTCGCGGTAACCGAAGTTGCCGTGCTCCATGACGTAGTTGATGCGGACGCCCTGGTTGCCGTCGTCGTCGTTGTCCGATTGCCAGATCGTGCCGAAGGAGTCGGAGGCGACCTCGTAGTTGTTGCGGAAGTTCCAGCCGAGGGTCTCCAGCTCCGAGCCGTCGGGATTGCAGCGGAAGACGAGTCCCTGCTGGTAGGGCTGGCGGTGCTGGCGCACCTCGTTGCCGGCCCGGTCCACGACGAAGCCGGAGCCGTCGCCCTTCATGAGCTGCGCGCCGTCGTTGCCGACGTTGAAGTAGAGCTTGCCGTCCGGCCCGGCCATGAAGGCGTGCGCACCGTGGTCATGGTCCACGCCCTTGATGCCGGTGAAGAGCCTGCGCGGCGGGCCGTCGGCCTTGAGGTCGCCGTTCTTGTCCTCGAAGACAAAGATGTCCGGTGAGCGCGAGACGATGACCCGGTCGCCCAGCACGCAGAGGCCGAGGGCGGTGTTGATCTCGTTGCCCTGGTAGAAGGTGGTGACCTTGTCCGCGGAGCCGTCGCCGTCGGCATCCTCGAAGACCTGGATGCGGTCACCTTCGGGGCGGAGCTTTCCCCACTTCTGGAAGAGGCGGTAGTTCGCGCCCTCGGTGACCCAGACGCGGCCCTTGTGGTCCACGTCCATGTTCGCGGGGTTCACAACCTGCGGCTCGAGCGCGAAGAGCTTCGCCTCAAGGCCGTCGGGTACGGCGGCCTTCTGAAGCTGCGCAAGCGCGGCGTCGCGGCCGTGCTGCTGCGCGGCGGCGGGCAGGGCGAGGACGGCGGCGGCAAGGGCCGCGGGGAGGAGGCAGAGCGGGGCATCAAAGGGCGTTGGCATGGGCACGCGGCGAGCCTAGCGGCGACGCCGGTGAGGTGAAGGGAAATTCGGCCAATCGCCCTGCCGTCCCGCGCTGCGCCGGCGAATGAGCTTGGCCGCCGGCCCGCACCCTGTGCCGCCGTGATCGCCGTGGTGTTGATCCGGGGAAGTTCGAGGCCCGGACCTTTCGGGGCCTGGCGTGCTTACCGGGCATCGCCGCCGCCTACTTCGCGCGCAGCAGCGCGCGGCAGGGGGCTCCATCGCAGTTCAGCGTCTTGAGCGGCAGGCAGAGCAGGTCGTAGCGCCCGGGCTTTACCCGCCGCAGGTCGAGCCCCTCGATGATCCAGATGCCGGCCCGCAGCAGGTGATGATGCGTCTCCACGCCGTCCTTGAAGTAGCCGCCCACGGACAGGTAATCCACGCCCACGGTGCGGACCCCGAGGCGCGCCAGCTCCGCGGCGGCCTCCTGTGAAATGTACACGAAGTCCTTCACGAACGTCCCCGCGGACGGTTCCCAGCAGCGGGCGGAGTTGGGCGTCTTGAAGATCAGGCGCTCGCCGCGGCGCGGGCCGATGGCGGCGAGGTGCTTCGGCTTGATGCTCTCGCGGTCCTTGACCTCGACGACGCGAGCCAGGCCGATCGTGGCGTCCAGCGGCATCCGGTCCATGCCGATGGCACCGTTCACGAAGTGCAGCGGGGCGTCCATGTGGGTGCCGGTATGCACGCTCATCTCCAGCCAGGTGACGTTGCACACGGCGCCGCGGTCCATGTCGGCAAGGCGCTTCATGCCCACGTCCGGCACGTCGTCCCAGTGGGGCGTGGCGGGGCTGAGGGGAATTGTGACGTCAATCCAGTCGCGGCGGCGGGCGGCGGGCATGGCTATTCGGCGCTGAAGGTGAGGACTTCCTTGATGCCGCGGGGGCGGGCGAGGAGCAGTTCGGGGCCGCGGTGGGCGTCCACGCGGCCGGTGATGATGCGGCGCATGGCGTCGGGCCAGCGGGCCATGAACTGCTCCATGTGGCGGAGGCCGTTCTCGAAGGCGTTGCGGCCGGCGTTCACGGTGCCGAGCATGACCTGGTTGTTCAGCACCATGCGGCGCATGAGGCGGTCGGTCTTCACCAGGTGCGCCTTGTCATGGTCGGCGGGGATGCCGGTCAGGATGACGACGCCGTTCAAACCGAGGTGCTCGAGCACGTCGTAGGCGATGTGCCCGGAGCCGACGCCCTCGTACACGACATCAATGCGGCCGAGCCGCTCGGCCAGTTCGCGAGGCGTGACCTCCTCGGCGGAGATGTAGGGCACGCCGAAGGCCTCGACGAGCTCGGCCTTATGGTTGGGCTTGCGCGAGCGCGAGTAACAGACCACGTCGAACCCGTCCGCCTTGAAGGCCATGGCGCCGAGGATGCCGATGGGGCCGGCGCCGAGCACGACGCACTTGTACCCTCCGCCGTCCGGCTTCACGGGCTGCCCGAAACCGAAGCGGTTCTGCACGTTCCAGTACTGTTCGAGGCCCTTCTCGGCCACCGAGAGCGGCTCGAGCAGCACTGCGACGTCACGCAGCCCGGGCGGAACCTTCACCAGGTGGTCGCGGTGCTCAACGACCTGCTCGGTCATGAAGCCGTGGACTTGGTTGATGCCGCGCTCGACAAAGTCGCCCGTGATGCAGAAGTCCGGCCGGCCGGCGCGGCACGGCGAGCAGTGCGCGTGCGGGCAGGGCCGGCGGACCGTGGGCACGACGAGGTCGCCGGGCTTGAGGTCCGGAACGCCGTCGCCCACGGCGGTCACGACACCCAGGCCCTCGTGGCCGAGCACGAGATGCTCGAAGCCGGCGGGTGGCCAGCCGTAGGCGAAGCTGCAGATCTCACGGTCGGTGCCGCAGATGCCCACCTCGAGGATGCGGAACCGCACATCGTCCGGGCGGGTGACTTCGGGCTGGGGATGATCAACGACGCCGACACGGCGGCGGAGCGGATTGACGGCGACGGCCTTCATGCGAAAACGCGAGGCGCGGAGGGTGCTTCCGCGGCGCGGCGGAAGGCAAACCCGATTCCGTCGCTCAGCGCCTGGCGTCTCCGGGGGCTGCGCCCGGCTGCCAGGCCAGCGCCGCCCAGCCCACGAGAAAGGCCACGCCGCCCAGCGGCGTGATGGCGCCAAGCCACCGGACCCCGGTGACCGAGAGCAGGTAGAGCGATCCGGAGAACACCACCAGGCCGGACACGAAGCACCACGCCGTGAACGCCGGCACCCGGGCCCGCGCGGCCAGGGCGAGCAGCGCGACGGCGTGCACCGCGTGGTACAGCACCGCCGTGTCCCACGTCGCCAGCGTGCCGTGGCGTTCGAGCACGGGCTTCAGGCCGTGCGCGCCGAACGCGCCCAGCGCGACGGCGAGGAAGCCGAGCACGGCGGCGACGCGGGTGAGGCCGGCGGGATGGTTCATGACGGGGATAGTATGACGTGGGGCCGGGATCCGGCCAATGCGCTGCGCACGGGCCCGGGAGGCGGGTCGGCTTGGGCTTGGATTTCCCGCGCCCGCCCCTACCGTCCGCGCCCGTGTCACGGCTGCCTTACGAACTGCTGCTCGCGCTGCGCTACCTGCGGCCGAAGCGCACGTTCGTCTCCGCCATCACCCTCATCGCCACCGTCGGCGTGATGCTGGGCGTGGCGGTGCTCATCGTGGTGATTGCGGTGATGACGGGCTTCTCGCATGACCTGCGCGAGGCGCTGCTCAGCGCCAAGGCCCACCTCCGCATCGAGGGCACGGAGGGCGCGCTCGCGGAATACGAGCCGGTGATGCAGGCCGCCGCCGGCCGGCCGCATGTGCGGGGCGTGGCGCCGTTCGTCCTCGGCCCGATCCTGCTCGAACACCGCGGCGCCGACGGCGCGCAGAAGGTCTGGGCGCCGTTCGTCCGCGGGCTCGATCCGGAGCACGCCGCGGACGTGGGCCGGCTGCTCACCCGCGTGACCGCGGGCACCAACGCCCTGCGCGGCGCCGGGCTGCTCCTCGGGCGCGAGCTCGCGTACAACCTCCGCGTCCGCCCCGGCGACACCGTGAACATCCTCCCTCCCTCCCTGGTGGCGAAGATGGCGCGCGACCGCGGCACGAACGGCGGGCCGGAGGAGGCCTATCTGCCGACGGAGTTCGAGGTGCGCGGCGTGTTTGACACGGGCTTCTACGAGTACGACGCCACGGTCGTCGTGGTCTCGCTGCGCCGCGCGCAGGAGCTTTACGGCCTGGGCGACGACGTTCACGGGCTGCTGGTAATGCTGGACGATCCCTTCCTCGCCGAGCCGGTGCGCCGCGACCTGCTCCAGCAGCTTGGCCCCGGCTTCCGCATCACGACGTGGATGGAGGAGAATTCCCACCTGCTCGACGCCGTGGCGGTCGAGAAGAACGTCATGTTCATCGTGCTGTTCTTCATCATGATCGTCGCGGCCTTCGGCATCACCAGCACGCTGATCACGTTCGTGGTCCAGAAGACGCGGGAGATCGGCATCTTGAAGGCGCTGGGCGCGACACGGTGGCAGGTCTCGGTGCTGTTCCTCGGGCAGAGCCTCGCGGTCGGCGTGATCGGCGTGGTGCTGGGGCTGGGGCTGGGGCTGCTGGCGGTGCGCTTCCGCAACGAGTTCCTCGCCTTCATGCGGCGGACCACCGGCCTCGAGCTGTTTCCCGCCGAGATCTACGGTTTCCGCGAGCTGCCGGCGCTTGTGGAGCCGCGCGACGTGCTGCTCATCTGCGGCAGCGCGCTGGTCGCGTGTCTGGTGGCGGGCGTGCTGCCGGCGTGGCACGCCGGCCGACTGCAGCCCGTGGAGGCCCTGCGCCATGAGTGACGCGCCGCCCGCCGCGCCCGTGCTCCGGGCCGCCGACCTCGGCAAGACCTACCGCCTCGGCCGCCGCGAGCTGGCCGTGCTGCGCGGCGTGTCGCTCGATGTGGCGGCCGGAGAGTTCGTCGCGCTGCGAGGCGCCTCCGGTGCGGGCAAGAGCACCTTGCTTCACCTGCTCGGCGGTCTCGACGTGCCGTCGTCCGGCGAGGTCACCCTGCTGGGCGAGCGCCTGGGAGAGCTGCCGCCGGCAGCGCTGGCGCGGCTGCGCAACCGTTCCGTGGGCTTCGTCTTCCAAGCGTACCACCTGCTGCCGGAATTCGATGCGGTCGAGAACGTCGCCCTGCCTGCGCGCATGGACCGGCGGCCCGCCGCCGCCTCGGCCGCCCAGGCCCGCGAACTGCTCGCTCGCGTCGGCCTTGCGGACCGGCTTGACCACCGGCCCGCCGAGCTGTCCGGCGGCGAGCAGCAGCGTGTGGCGATCGCCCGCGCGCTCGTGAACCGGCCCGGCATCCTGCTCGCCGACGAGCCGACCGGGAACCTCGATTCCCGCTCCGGTGACGCCATCCTCGATCTGCTCGCCGAACTCCAGGCGGAGCAGGACCTGACCCTCATCATCGCCACGCATGACGCGCGGGTGGCCGCCCGGGCGCGACGGACGCTTCAGCTCGAGGACGGGCTGCTTGTGGGTTGAAGTGGCGGTGCGGGTGTGGCTTCCGGCCCCGAACCCCCGGCGCCGGAACCCGTTCCGCGAGCCCTTGCCGCCCGCCCCGAATCCTGTGCGCCGCCTGGAGCTTGGAGCCCGGAACTTGGAACACGGATTTTCCCCCTCCCCCTCCTTGCCGCGCCCGCCGCCCTGCGCGTAGCCTGACCGGCCACTCGCATGAAGGTTTTCATAGACGGCCGGTTCCACGACGAGGCGAAGGCGAAGATCTCGGTCTTCGACCACGGGCTGCTGTACGGCGACGGCGTGTTCGAGGGCATCCGCGCCTACAACGGGCGCGTGTTCAAGCTGGCCGAGCACATTGACCGCCTTTTCTGCTCCGCCAAGGCGATCCTGCTCACGATCCCCATGTGCCATCAGGACCTGTGCGACGCGGTGGTGGACACCTGCCGGCGGAACAAGCTCCGCGACGGCTACGTCCGGCTGCTCGTCACGCGCGGCGTGGGCACGCTCGGCCTGGACCCGCGCCGCTGCGAGCGCGCCTCGGTCATCATCATCGCCGGGACCATCCAGCTCTACCCGAAGGAGCACTACGAGCAGGGCCTGACCATTGTCACCGTGCCCACCACGCGGAACCTGCACAACGCGGTCAACCCGGCCATCAAGTCGCTGAACTACCTCAACAACATCCTCGCCAAGATCGAGGCGAACAACGCCGGCTGCGAGGAGGCCATCATGCTCAACGCCGAGGGCTTCGTGGCCGAGTGCACGGGCGACAACCTTTTCATCGTGAAGCAGGGCCGGCTGTACACCCCACCCCTCTCGGCCGGCGCGCTCTACGGCATCACCCGCGCCACCGTGATCGAGCTGGCCGAGGCCGCCGGCCTGCCCGTGGCCGAGGCCAACCTCACCCGCTACGACGTCTTCAACGCCGACGAATGCTTCCTCACCGGCACCGGGGCGGAGCTCGTGCCGGTGGTGAAGCTGGACGGCCGCGTGATCGGCACCGGCCGGCCCGGCCCGGTCACTCGCGACCTGGTCAAGGCCTACCACACCCTCACCAACGCCAGCGGAACGCCGATCGAGGACTGAGCCGCACCGCGTCGCCATGGATACCAGGATGGTGGCGGGGGAGCGGCATGGCGTGGATGGCCTCCTCCCGGCTGCCTACGTTCCCCGGCAACGGCCATCCGCTGCCGGGTGTGCAGGAGGAATCAGCCCAGTTTCACCTGACTTGGATCGTTGAGGAGGTGTCCCGGACGCTGAACCTCTGCGAGGCGGGTGCAAAGGAGAAGGGCTTCTCCGATCCGGCCAACTTCACCCGGGATGGCCTGCTTGAAGTTCTGCGGGCTGGGGACGCGAAGAGCCGGTGAAGGGTGCCAAGGCGAGGTGGCGGTGCCGCCCGCCGCCGGGGCAGGGGCCTGCCCCCGGCGCGGCGGCCTGAGTCCGCCTGCAGGGCGGGCCGCAGTTCGCCCGCAACTTTCCGCGCTGGCGCTTGTTGCTCCATCCGGCAGCTTGCCCGCCCATTCGCATGGCTTTTCGCCCGCTCCAGGACGTGTTCGTGTCCGCCGGCCTCGCCGCCTCGCCCGGCGAGTTTGCCGACCGCGCCAAGGCGTGGCGCACCGCGCGGGAGGCGGGCGGCGCGGAGTCGCTGGTCACCTTCTCCGGACGCGAGGCCGGGCTGTCCGAGGAGCAGTCGCTCCAGCGCCTCGCCCCCGTGCTCGGCCTCGACTACCTCGACCTGCCCAAGACCGCCGTGCCCGCCGAGGTCCGCAAGCGCATCTCCACGAAGGTCGCCTTCCAGCACTCGGTGCTGCCGGTGAAAGTCGAGGAGGACCGGCTGCAGCTCGCGGTGAGCGATCCCTTCGACGCCGCGATGCTCAACGCGGTGGAGTTCGACGCGCAGGGACCGGTGGTGCTGGCCCTCGCGCCGCGCCCCGAGATCGAGAAGGCGCTGAAGAAGTACTACGGCGTGGGCGCCGAGACGCTCGATGAAATCGCCGAGGACGAGCCGCTGGACCTCGACCTGCCCGGCGACAAGGAGATCACCGAGGGCGACCAGGACGCCTCGGTCATCAAGTTCGTGAACCAGATCGTCTGGGAGGCCTTCAAGGACCGCGCCACGGACATCCACTTCGAACCCGCGGAGGACGAGCTGCGCATCCGCTACCGCATTGACGGCATCCTGCACCAGGCGCCGATGCCGCCTCAGCTCAAGCGTTACCAGGCCGCCCTGATCTCTCGCGTGAAGGTGATGGCCGGCATGAACATCGCCGAGAAGCGCCTGCCGCAGGACGGCCGCATCAACGTCCGCATCAAGGGCGAGGAGATTGACATCCGCGTCTCGACCGTGCCGACGGTGTACGGCGAGTCGGTCTCCCTCCGCCTGCTCACGCGCGGCAAGATCTTCTTCGGCCTCGACAAGCTCGGCTTCGCCACCGACGAGGACTCCGCCATCCGCGACATCATCGTCAAGCCGCACGGCATCATGCTCGTGACCGGCCCGACCGGCTCCGGCAAGTCCACCACGCTCTACGCCTTCCTCAGCACGATCAATTCCGTCCACAAGCGCATCATCACCATCGAGGAGCCCGTCGAGTACGAGCTGAAGGGCATCAACCAGATCGCCGTCCGGCCGGAGATCGGCCTCACCTTCGCCGTGGGCCTGCGCCACATCCTGCGCCAGGACCCCAACGTCGTGATGGTCGGCGAGATCCGCGACATGGAGACGGCGGAGATCGCCATCCGCGCCGCGCTCACCGGCCACCTGGTCTTCAGCACCCTGCACACGAACGACGCCCCGAGCGCCTTCACCCGGCTCATTGACCTGGGCATCGAGCCGTTCCTCGTCGCTTCCTCCGTTGAGGCCGTGATGGCCCAGCGTCTCGTGCGCACCATCTGCCCGCACTGCAAGGCGCCACAGAACGTAGACGAGGCCTACCTCCGCCGCGTGGGCTTCCCGGAGGCGGACATCGCCGCCGCGCAGCTCTGGAAGGGCACTGGCTGCGAGAAGTGCCGCGAAATGGGCTATCAGGGACGCACCGGCATCCACGAGCTGATGCTGGTCACCGAGACGATCCGCCCGCTGGTGATGAACCGTGCCCCCGCCTCGACGCTCGCCGCCCGCGCCATCGAGAACGGCATGCGCTCCCTCCGCCACGATGGTTGGCGCAAGGTGAAGTCCGGCGTCACCACGCTCGAGGAAGTCCTCCGCGTCACCCAGATCGAGGAGCTGCGCACCGCCCTCGTCGCCAGCGACTCACACTGACGTCCGCATGGCACGCCAGCCTCGTCCGCCGCGCTACCAGGCCTGCCAGGTGCTCCAACCCGGCCCCGCCCTCACGCGCCTCGAGTCCTTCTCCGTGTCCGGCGGCGGCGTGAAGCCCGGTCCGGTCGCGGACATCCCGGCCGAGCAGCCGCTGCCCGCCGCCAGCGTGCGCCGAAGCTGGCCCGAGCTGCTCCGCCCCCGCCTCGACATTGCCTGGCTTCCGCCCGCCCGCGCCTTCCTCCGCGTCGTCACCGTTCCGACGAACGATCCCGCGGAGATTCCCGCGATGCTCGAGCTCCAGCTCGAGAAGCTCACGCCGCTGCCCGTCGCGCAGGTCGTGTGGAGCTTTGAAGTCCTGCCCGCCGCCGCGGCCGGCCACGAGACGACCGTCGTGCTGGTTGTTTGCGAACGCTCCGCCGTCGAGGCGTACCTCGGGGCGCTCGAACAGCGCGGCTTCATCGCCGACCGCCTCGAGCTGCCCGCCCTGCACCGGCTCGTCACCACGCCGATGATGGAGCCGGGCGTGTACCTCTACCCGGTCGCGGGCGGCCTGGAGCGCGCCTGCCTGACCGCATGGTCCGCGGGCGGGCGGCTGCAGCACGTTGCGTTGCTACGCCTGCCGGCCGGCCCGGCCTGGCCCGCTGCATTGGCCGCCGAACTCAACACCGTCGCCTGGTCCGGCGAACTCGAGGGTTGGATGGCCGGACCGCAGACGCTGCACCTCGTGGGCGGCGGGGAGGATGCCGCCGCATGGCGCGCCGCTTTGGAGGGGCAGTTCCCCGGCCAGGTGCGCGCGACCGCGTCCCTCGCGGGCGGTGAGCTGGCCGCGCTGGCTGCGCGGCGCGCCACCGTCGGCGAATCGCGCGTCAACCTGCTCCCCCCCGAGTTCGCCCGCCGCTACCGCCAGCAGTTCGTGGACAGCCTGGGGATGAGTGGCCTTGGCGGCGCGATCGTGATCTATCTGGTCGGCGTGCTGCTCTACTTCGGCGTGCTCGAGCTGCAGAAGCACCGCCTCAACCGCGTGTCCGACGAGCTGGCCCTCGTCACGCCCGCCTACACCAACGCCCTGCGCGCCCGGGCCAACCTCAAGGTGCTGCAGGACCAGCTCGCCCTCCGCTTCGCCGCGCTCGAGTCCTGGCGCGCCGCCATCGAGGCGCTGCCCGCCGAGCTGACCTTGAACAACTTCACCCTCGGCAACGGCCAGAAGCTCACCCTGGCCGGCAGCGGCCCCGGCGACGCCGTGCAGCGGGTCACCGAGTTCAGCCAGGAACTCCGCCAGAAGCAGTTCAACGGGACCAACCTTTTCGCCGAGGTCCGCGTCGGCAGCTCCGCCATCCGCGGCGCCGGCCCGGCCGCCACCCTCACCTGGTCCGTCGAGGCCGACCTCCGCCGCCTCGAACCCTGACATGCGCGACCCGCTCCAGCGACTGAACCTCTCGCCCGGCGAGCGCCGCCTCGTCATGGGCATCGTCATCGTCACCTTCCTCGTCCTCAACTACTGGCTCGTCTGGCCGCGCTTCGGCGAGTGGGCGCAGCTCCGCGACCAGCTCGACGCCGCCCGCCGCAAGCTCGACACCCAGCGCCGCGAGGCCGAGCGGCTCGACGTGCATCTGGCCACGCTGCGGAAGCTCGAGGGCGAGGGCGGCGCCGTGCCCCGGGGCGAGGAAGCCACGGCCTTCCTTACCAGCATCCAGGGGCTGACGCGCGGGCGGAGCTTCCCCGTTTACAGCTGGGGCAACGTCGCCACGCCACGCACGGGCACCGGTGCCACCAACCTGTTCTTTGAGGAACGCACCCTGACCATCCGCGCCACGCCGGACGAGCAGGCCCTCGTGGACTTCCTCCACCTCCTCAGCACCACCAACTCCGCTTTCCGCGTCCGCGAGCTCACCCTCCGTCCCGGCGCGAATGACCCGCGCTCCGGCGGCCCCACCAACCTTGACGCCGTCATCACCATTGTCGCCAGCTACCAGAAGGCCCGCCCCATGCCGGCCACCTCCGGGCGTACCAATGCAGCCCCTGCCGCCGCCACCAATCTCGCCGCCCACACCGCCCGCCCCCAATGAAGGCTTCCTCGCTCCTTGTCCTCGTCCTCGTCCTCGTCCTCGCGTCTGCGCGGGCGCAGGATCCCGCCCCTCCGCCGGACGATTTCCAGCCGGACCCGGCCGATGTGCCGGCCGACGTGAACCCCGTGGACGGCGCCCCGCGCGTGCCCTCCGAGGAGGCGGCCCGCCGGCTTGAGGAGGAGCGTCAGCGCGCGGCCCAGGCGCAGGCGAACGCCGCCGATCCTGCCACCTCCCCGCCGGTCACCACGCCCGTGCCCGCGGTCGAACCGCCGCTGGCCGTGCCCCTGCCCGGCACGCCCTCCGCGCCCGGAACGAATCGTCTCCGCTCCATTCCCACGCGGCTGCGCACGCCGGCACCGCAGCTTCCCGCGCCCGGAGCGCCCGTCATGCCCGCCGCCGTGAACCCGTCCGCCGTCCCCGCCGTGCCTTCCGGCCTTCCCCCGGCGATCGCCGCCGCCGCGGCGGCGGCGGCCGGCGCCACCAACGCCCTCGCCGGCGCGACGAACGCCGCCGCCCCGCCCGCCCTCCGCACCGTGGCCGATGACGCGCCCATCCCCTCGCTCCGCCTCGAAAACATGCCGCTCGAGCAGGCGCTGGACATCTACGCCGCCCTCATCGGCCGCACGCTGCTGCGCCCGCCGCAGCTCGCCGGCGGCCCCATCACGCTCAAGTTCCAGTCCGAGATGACCCGCGCCGAGGCCATCGAGGCCTTCAACGGCGTCTTCGGCCTGAACAACATCGCCGTGCTCCCCGTCGGCGAGAAGTTCCTCAAGGTCGTCGTCAGTGCCGAGGCCGTGCAGCAGGGCTCCAGGGCCAGCGAGGACAAGCCCGCGGAGCTGTCCGAGCTGGGCCAGTTCACCACGAAGATCATCCGCACCACCAAGGTGAAGCCCGGCGACATCGCCCAGGCCGTCCAGCAGTTCGCCTCCGGCAAGGTGCAGAACCCGCTGCTCGCCTTCGACGACCAGAACTTCTTCGTCCTCCGCGATTACGCCGCCAACGTGAAGCGCATGGCCGAGATCATCGCCGAGCTCGATACGATCCCCGAGCAGGACTACAAGTTCGAGGTCGTCCCCATCCGCTACGGCCGCGTCGAGGACATCTACAACTCGCTCAGCGGGATCATTTCCGGCACCCCGGGCAGCTTCGGCTCCAGCCGGACTTCCGGCGGCTCGACCCTGCGCACCGGCGGCACGGGCACCACCGGCGGCATCAATCCTACGACCGGCCAGCCGATCACCGGGCAGCAGACGGGCGCCCGCACCACCGGCCTCACCACCCCGGGCGCGAACCGCAACGCCTTCGCCAACCGCCTCCAGCAGGTCACCGCCTCCGCCACCGGCGCGCAGAACCAGCTCCTGACCGACGCCCGCATCGTCCCCGACGAGCGCTCCAACTCGCTGCTCGTGTACGCAAGCCGAAAGGACTTCGCCATCCTGACGAACCTCGTCGCCCAGGTGGACACGCTGCTGAGCCAGGTGCTGATCGAGTCCATCATCCTGGAAGTCTCCCTGGACGATGACCGGGACGTCGGCTTCAGCATGGTCGGCAAAGGCCAGTCCGGTGACGTCACCCACGGCGGCGGCAACGTGAACTCGCCGCTCTCCAACCTCGCGTCCAACATCTTCGGCCTCTTCCCCGGCGGTTTCAGCTACTTCGGCAACATCAACGACGAGGTGGCCTTTGCGCTGCGCGCCATCGCGACCGATGGCCGGGCCAACGTGCTCTCGCGCCCGCGCATCCAGACCAGCCACGGCATTCCCGCCACCTTCGAGATCGGCCAGACCGTGCCCTACATCACCAGCACCAGCTCCGGCTTCAACACCGGCGGAATCTTCTCCAGCTACCAGGAGAAGCGGGTCACCACCCGCCTGCTGGTCACGCCGTTCATCACCCCCGACGGCCTGGTCGTGATGGACCTGGAGCAGGCCATTGACCAGGTCGCGGGCGAGGTCCAGATCGACAACAATCCCGTCCCCATCATCGACACCCGCTTCGCGCAGGCGACGGTTTCGGTGAAGGACGGCGACTCCGTGATTCTCGGCGGCTTCATCGAGACCACCAAGCGCACCAGCCGCTCAGGCGTGCCGTTCCTGATGAACATCCCGGGCCTCGGTTTCTTTTTTCGCAGCAAGAGCGACACCGGCAGCCGGACAGAAATCATTGTGCTCATCCGCCCCACGGTGCTTCCGACGCCCGCCGATGCCGCTGCGCTCGTCGCGCGCGAGAAGGAACGGATCCCCACCGCCACGTCCACCGAGGAGGAGTTTCTCCGGCAGGAAATGGAGCGCGGGGAACAGGAAAAGCGCCGCCGGCAGCGCAACACCAGCGGCAAGGGCGGCTGGCTGTTTTAGCCCCGCGAAGTCGCCCATTTCGCAGGTCATCCGTCCCGATGAAGACCATCATCCGTCCTGCCCACGCCGCTCCGCCCGTCGGTCCTTACAATCACGCCGTGCGCGTGGACAACCTGCTCTTCTGCTCCGGCCAGATCCCGCTCGACCCAGCCACCGGGCAGCTCGTGCCGGGCGACGCCAGCGCCCAGACCGAGCGCGTGCTGCTGAACGTGAAGGCCATCCTCGATGACCAGGGACTCAGTTTCGCCCACGTCGTGAAGGCCACGGTGTTCCTGGTGGACCTCGCCGAATTCGGCGCGATGAACGAGGTGTACCAGCGCTTCTTCTCCGGTGACTTCCCGGCGCGCTCCACGATCCAGGTCGCCGCCCTGCCGCGCGGCGCCCGCGTGGAGATCGAGGTGGTGGCGGCGTACGGGTGACCTTGGCGGTGGCGGCCTCCGCCGTGCGGCATCTCCGCGGTTTTCACACCCCGCTGAGCTCCTTCGAAACGTCCAGCCGCTCGAACAGCCCGCCCGTCCACCGTACGGCCAGCACGACTTCGGCTGCGATCACGGCGGCAAACGCCGCCGCCGCCGGCACCAGCGCCACCCACGGCCCGGCCACCCACCCGAGGCCGAATCCGACGACGGCCGCCGCGAGCCCCGCCGGCACCAGGGCCGCCGCGAGCACCACGAAGTGGCCGAACATCACGATGATCTGCTGCCCCATCATCTCGAGGCCGCCGCGCTGGCCGCCCGGGGCGAACAGCCATCCGGGAAAGAGCAGCACGCCGGCATTCTGCAGGGCGAGGCCCAGCGCCCCGACCGCGGGCAGGGCCAGCATCCCGGCCCCAGCGAGCGCCAGCCGGGCGCCGGGGACGACCTCGCGCCCGCCCGGCAGAGTGTTCAGCAGGACGGCGAAGAGCAGCACCAGCAGACACTGCGCCGCGGCCAGCGCCGCCAGCGGCGCGAGCAGCTCCCCCAGCACCACCTGCCAGCCGCGGAGCGGCAGCGTCTTGAGCTGCTCCGCGACCGTCAGATTCTGCCGGAGGTCGAAACGCAGCACCTGCGGCCCGAGCAGCACGCTGAACGCCGCGAACATCAGCAGCAGGAACGACAGCGCCTCCCGCCACCCCTCGCGTTGGGAGATGGTCGTCCCGGCCGCCAGCAGCGGCACCGCCACCACTGCCGCGATCATCAGTCCGCGCCGCGTGAAGCCGGAGGTCGCGGCCACGAGGTTCTTCCACGTCAGCGCCAGCCACGCCGGGCCGCGCCGGGGCGGCGGCAGGCGCAGCATCTTCGCCACCGGTCGGCCAACCGGGATGCCGCGCGCCCGCGCCCGCGCCTTCTCCAAAGCTGTCAGCCGTCGCTGCGAGGCTTCCACCGACGCCTCCTCGAAGGCCACCTCCGCCCGCAGCACCCAGAAGTAGTGCAGCGCCGCCAACGCTGCCACGACCGCCAGCGACGTGAGAAAGGCACCGGTTTCGCGCGTGGCCCAGAGCCGGGCCATCCAGCGAAAGGGAAGCAGCAGCATCCCGAGCACGCCGTCGTCGGACACCGCGCGCAACCATTCCGCCAAGGGGCGCAGCGCCGTCATCAGGTCTTGGAAGCCCGTTGGGACCTGCGCCGGCCATGGCGGCGGCGGGGTGTTCCACATCGCCGAGCCGAGGCCGGCCGCCAACGCCGCGGCGCACACGCCGAGGATCGCCAGCCGCCGGCGGGCGTGGCCCCAGCCTGCATCGAGCAGGCGCGTGAGCGTGAACGACGCGCCGACGAAATGGAGCTGGATCGTCAGCAGCACGAGCCAGCCGTCGACGACGGCCATCAGCATGCCGGGCCGGAAGAGCCGGCCGCCGAAGAAGCCGAATAGCAGCGCCGTGAAGAGCAGCCCGAGCTGCCAGCGGAACAGCTTGTAATGCAGCAGCGTCCGCCGCCGCACCGGCGCCGGGAACAGGAAGGCGATCTCCGCCTCCGAGAAGTCCAAGGCCGCGCGCCGCGACGGGATCACCCAGGCCATCAGGAAAACCACCGCGAGCACCCACGCGCCCGCCAGCTCGAACAGCCCGGCCAGTTCCGGCGGCGGGGCCGGGATCGCGTCGCCGCCCCGGCCGGGCCGGAAGCCGCGCAGAAGGAAATGCTGGAGGAAGGCGAACCAGAGGTACGCCCCGCCGATGACCGCGCCGATGAGGTACTTCGGCTGCTTGAGCCGCCGCAGCCGCACGCGCACGGCGTTCTTCACCGTGCAGAGCTGGAGGTATGCGAAGGCGGCGAACATCAGGGGGGGCAGCGGCGGGCACTGGATGCCGGGCGGCAAACGCTGAACATCGGACGCCGGACATCGAACGCTGAATCGCCTGGCGGGTCGCCAGGACGTTGAGCGTTCAAAGCCCGGCGTCCGGTGTGCGTGCTCACCTGTCCATGCCTTCCCCCGCCACGCGCATGAACACCTCCTCGAGCGTCGTCACGCCCTCGGCGGCGAGGTGGTTGCGCGCCTGCTCCATCGTGCCGTGCAGCACCGTGCGCCCGCGGTGCAGGATGAGGACGTGGGTCGAGATCTCCTCGACCAGATGCAGCAGGTGCGAGCTGAGGATGACCGCCGCGCCATCACCGGCCCGGCGGCGGATGGCATCCTTCATCTGCCGGATGGCGAAGGGGTCAAGGCCCGTGAGCGGCTCGTCGAGGATGATGACGCGCGGGTCATGGAGGAAGCCGCAGGCGATCGCGAGCTTCTGATTCATGCCGCGCGAGAGCTCGGAGGGCAGGGCGTCCTGCTTGTCCACGAGGTTGAACTCCTCGAGCAGCGCCCGGCCGCGCGCCGCGAAATCCGGCACGCCATAGATGCGGCCAACGAAGGCGAGATGCTCGCGCGCGGTGAGGTGGTCGAAGAGCCGCGGCTCGTCCGGGAACCACGCGAGCAGGCGCTTGGCCGCGACCGGGTCCGTGGCGAGATCGTGCCCGCCGAGCCGCACCGCGCCGCGCGTGGGCGGGATGATGCCGCAGAGGCAGCGCAGCGTGCTGGTCTTGCCCGCGCCGTTTGGTCCCACGAGGCCCAGCACCTCGCCGGGCTGGACGGTGAAGGAGAGGCTCTCCACCGCCAGGACCTCCCCGTAAACCTTGGCGAGGGAATGGATTTCGATCATGCGCGGCGGCCCAAGGGTGCGCGGGATGTCCGCCGCCGCCAAGGCGCGGGATCAGTCCCCGCTGTTAAAGTTGGCGCCGCCGCTGGGCAGGCTGTGCGGCTGGATGTCGGACGAGGCGTTCACCGGCCGGTCGTCGCCCAGCCGGGAGCCGGTGGCCCGCGTGTAGGGTCTTCGCGGGCTGCCGACGTTGAGGGCCTGCATGGCGGCGCGGGCCTGCTTTGACTCGGGCGGAACCTCCTGCCACGCGTCCGGGGTGGTGCCGCGGAGCTGGGCGAGGCGCAGGTCGCCTTCCTGCTGGCTGGCGACCGGCAGGGCGTCCAGCTCGCGGCTGAGAAGGTTTCCGTGGAAGAAGTACAGGTCGCCGGACTGGTTCGGGGCCACGCCGGCCACGGCGTCCGTGGCGATCCAAAGCGTGGTGGCGCGGGCGATGGGGTTGTCCTTGTCGTACGGCGCAAACCCGCGCGCCACGAGGTAGCCGCCGCGATGGCTGGCCTGGTTCGAGCAGCCGGCGGACAGAACGGCCAGGACGACGGCGGACAGGACCGAGAGCGGGCGGATGAATCTCATGTGGACGTGGCAAGGCCGGGATCACGGACCAGCGAGTTGGGGAGTAGCTCACGGCGGCCGGGCCGGCAAGCCCGGACAGCGGCTCGCGTCCGGGCGCCCAACGTCGGACTGGTGGCCGTGAACAACGGAAATCCTCCCTACTCCTGCTTCGCCGCCTTCACCTCGAGGAACAGGTCCTTGAGCTGGCGCGGGGTGGCGTGGCTGGGGCTTTCCGTCATCAGGCAGACGCCCTTGGCCGTCTTGGGGAAGGCGATCACGTCCCGGATGCTCGGCGTGCCGCAGAGCGTGGCGATGAGCCGGTCGAAGCCCAGCGCGATGCCGCCGTGCGGCGGCGCGCCGTAGCGGAACGCCTCGAGCAGGTAGCCGAAGCGCAGCTTCGTCTCCTCGGGGCTGATCTGCAGGATTTCCTCGAAGATCGTCTTCTGCACGTCCGGCTGGTGGATGCGGATGCTGCCGCCGCCCAGCTCGACGCCGTTCACCACGATGTCATAGTGCTGTCCGCGGACCTTCTTTGGATCCTCCTTGAGCAGCGGGATGTCCTCGGCCACCGGCGCCGTGAAGGGATGGTGGCTCGAGTACCAGCGGTTCTGCTCCTTGTCGAAGCTGAGCAGCGGGAAATCCACGACCCACAGGAAGTCGAAGCGGTCGGCGGGGATGGCGAGCTTGCCCTGTGACTTGAGCACCTCGGCGCAGTAGAGCCGGATCTTCCCGAGAATCTCACAGGCGTTGAGCCACTGGTCGGCGGCGAAGAGGATGAGGTCGCCCTCCTCGACCTCGAGCTTCTGCCTCAGCGCGGCCTTCTCGGCGTCGTTGAAGAACTTCACGATGGGCGACTTCCACTCGACGGTGGCGCCGTCCGCCCCCTTCTCGACCTTGATGAACGCGAGGCCCTTCGCCCCGAAGCTTTTCGCGTAGTCGGTCATGGTCTCGATCTGGCCCTGCGTGGCGCCGGCGAGGCCCTTCGCGTTGATGGCCTTCACCATGCCGCCGTGGGCCACGGCGTTGCCGAACACACCGAACTTGGAGCCGCGGAAGTCTTCCGTGAAATCCACCAGCTCCATGCCGAAGCGCGTGTCCGGCTTGTCTATGCCGAAGCGGTTCAGCGCCTCGTGGTAGGTCAGCCGCTTGAACGGCGTGGGGATGTCCAGTCCGAGCGCGGTCTGCCAGACGGTCTTCAGCAGGCCCTCGATCAGCGCGTAGAGATCCTCGCGGCCGATGAAGCTCATCTCGAGATCGAGCTGGGTGAACTCGAGCTGGCGGTCGGCGCGCTGGTCCTCGTCGCGGAAGCAGCGGGCGAGCTGGTAGTAGCGTTCGACTCCGGCGACCATGAGGATCTGCTTGAACTGCTGGGGCGACTGCGGCAGCGCGTAGAAGGTGCCGGCCTCGCGGCGGTTCGGGACGAGGAACTCGCGCGCGCCCTCGGGCGTGCTCTTGAACAGCACGGGCGTCTCGATCTCGAGAAAGCCCTGCTGGTCCATGTAGACGCGCGTGGCCGTCGCGACCTTGGAGCGGAGGCGGAGGTGGCGCGCCATCTCGGGCCGGCGGAGGTCGAGGTAGCGGTACTTGAGGCGCAGCTCCTCGTTGACCTTGCCGGCCACCTCGGGGTCGTCCACCGGGAAGGGCAGCACGTCCGCGTGGTTCAGCACGGTCAAGGACTTCACCAGCACCTCGACCTGGCCGGTGGGGATCTTCACGTTCTCCGTCCCGGCCGGGCGCACACGGACGCGGCCGGTCACTTCGATCACGGACTCGCTGTGCAGCCGCGTGGCGGCGTCGAACGCGTCCTTCGGCAGGTCCGCGGGGTCAAACACCGTCTGCGTGCGGCCTTCGCGGTCGCGCAGGTCCAGGAAGAGGATGCCGCCCAGGTCGCGGCGGCTGTGGACCCAGCCGGAAAGGGTGACGGTCTGGCCCGCATGGGCGGGCCGCAGCTCGTTGCAGTGGTGCGTGCGATTCATGATGCCGGCGGCGGGCAGGCCCATCCGCCAAAAGGAACCGGGACTTTGGGCTCACGCGCGCCGGCGTCCAAAGGAAAGTTGGCGTGCGGCAAAGCTGCGGCGCGTCCAGGCGCTGGTCGTCCCTGGCGGCCGGCCCGTCGTGCCTTCGCTCCCGGACGTGGCTGTTGCCGGGTCGCCCGTCAGATGGATCAGGCCGTGAACTGCCGGCGCATCGCCGCCGCGAACGGCTCGTGGGCGAGTGTGAAGTCGCGATCGGCGGGGCCGGGATCGCCGATGTTGTCCTCTTGGAGCATGAGGAGCTGGTCGCGGTTGAGCGGTGGCGGGCGCCGGAGCAGGGCGGGGAAGACCGTTTCCAGCACGCTTGCCTGCGCGCGGGCGAGCGGCATCGGCAGGTGCAGCTTGAGCCGGCGGCAGCCCTGCGCGTTCAGGATGGCGTCGAGCACCTGATTGAAGGTGAGGCGTTCAGGCCCGGCCAGGTCGTACACGCGGCCGGCGCAGGCCGGGTCTTCCAAAGCCCCGACGAAGGCGCGGGCGACCTGGCCGACCGCGATGGGCTGGAGCAGCCCTTGGCCGGAACCCATCACCGGCACGACCGGCAGCAGGGCAAGCCGTGCGAGCAGGTTCGTGAACAGGTCCTCGGGCCCGTAGATGAGCGATGGGCGGAGAATGGTCCAGGCGAGGCCGGAGGCGCGGACGGATTCCTCGGCGGCCCACTTGGAGCGGTGGTAGCGCGAGGCGGCGTCCGGCCGCGCGCCGAGCGCGCTCATATGAATCCAGCGGGGCACGCCGGCGGCCCCGGCGGCGTCGAGCACCGCGCGAGTCAGGCCGGCGTGGACGCTTTCGAACGTCTGGGCGCCGCATTCGCTGATGATCCCGACGAGGTGGATGACGGCGTCCCGACCGCGGAGCAGGGGCGCGAGCGCGGGGGCGTCCGCGAGGTCAGCGACGACCTCCTCGACGCCGGCGGGGGCGGTTCCGACGCGCGGGTGCCGGACCAGCCTCCGGACGCGGTGGCCGCGGCGAACCAGCTCCGCGGTGAGGGCCCGGCCCACAAAGCCCGTGCCCCCGGTGAGCGCGACATTCATCGCCCATGAGGGTAGCGCCGATTGGGGCAGGGGCGAACCGGGCCCGGGATCAGGGGTCCGGTGAGGAGCGGATGATGTTGAAGAACGCGTTGGTCGTGTCGGCGAGGCCTACGGGATTCAGCAGTCCCCGCGTGGAGATCAACGCCACTTCACCGCTTACCGTGCCGACGCCGAGGAACCGGATGAACCAGTCGTCCCGGAAGTCCACACCCGGGCCGAACACGGCGTAGTAGGTATGCTGGGCGAGCACGGGGATGGCGATGGCGAGGCTGTTGGTGATGACCGGGTCAACACCGATGGCGGCGGGCGACAGCTCGACGACGGGCAGGGGCGGCGTGACCTTGGCGGGGTCGAAGGCCTGGGCGGCCAGGCCGCGCCGCACGATGGTGACGGCCTGCATCAGGACAGGCGTGAGGGGCACCGAGTTCGAGTTCACGGGCACCGCCCCAATGGTCAACACCACGTCGAGGCCCTCGGCGACGGAGCCGAAGACGGAGTGCTTGTTGTCGAGGTGCGGAGTGTTGGTGAGCGTGACAAAGAACTGGCTGCCGTTCGAGTCCGGGCCCGAGTTCGCCATGGAGAGGATGCCGGCGGCGCTGTGGCGTAGCTCCGGATGGATCTCGTCATTGAAGCGGTAGCCGGGGTCGTCCGTGCCGCGGCCGTTGGGCGAGCCGCCCTGGTTGACGAAGCCTTGAACGACCCGGTGGAACGTGAGCCCGTCGTAGAAGCGTTCGCGCGAGATGGCGGCCCGTTTGTAGTCGAGCCAGGGCCGGGTGCCCTCGGCGAGGCTGACGAAGTTCGCGACGGTGCGGGGCGCACGCTCGAATTCCAGGCGGCACCAGAAGGTGCCCAGCGTGGTCTGGAAGCGGGCGTAGAGGCCGTCCGCCGTCGGATCGGCGCGGGGCGACGGCATCAGGCCGGCCATGAAGAGGGCGAGGAGGACCGGACGGATCAGGTTCATGACTGGGGGCCGCGCCTAGCTCGTGCGATCGAGCGTGCGGCGCAGGAGGCCGTTGTTGCCGTTGATGGCAAAGGTGAAGTCGGGGCCGGCGGGCTCGTGCCAGAACTCGCCGCCGGCGCCCTCGATGAGCAGCCCCCCCGCGGCGATGTCCCACCAGCGCAGGCCGCTCTCAAGGTAGGCGTCGAAGCGCCCGCTCGCGACGTAGGCCAACGCGAGCGCGGCGGAGCCCGTGATGCGCATCTTCCGCACCCGGGGCACCAGCGTGTTGAAAACCGGCAGCATGGCCTCCATCGAGCCTTTGTCCTTGGCGAATCCGATGGCCACGATGCACTCGGCAAGGCGGCTGCGGCGGGAGACGCGGATGTTCGCGCCGTTCAGCTTCGCGGGCGCGCCCAGTTCGCCGGTCCACAGCTCGTCGGTGAAGGGGTCGTAGACCACGCCTGAGAGCGTCACGAAGTCGTCAAAGGGCTTGCGGCGGCTGGCGACGGGCGGCGCGTGCGGCACGAGCTTCCGCCGTGCCTGAAAGGCGATGGACACCGCGGCGTGGGGGATGCCGTGGGCGTAGTTCACCGTGCCGTCCAGCGGGTCCACCACCCAGCGGGTTTCGGCGTCGGCGGGCGGCCGGGCTTCCTCCTCCTCGGCGAGCAGGGAATGGCCGGGGCACGCGGCCTCGAGGCGGTCGTGGATCAGGTGCTGGAGCTCGCGGTCGAGGGCGAGCTTGAGGTCGTGCTGGGTGGCGGACTCGACCTTGGGGGCGGCGCCAAAGGACTGGAGCATCCGTTCGCCGGCCGCCCGGGCGGCTCCGGTCGCGGCGGCCAGGCTGCGCCGGGCAAGTTGCTGTGCGTCGTTTCCCACGAGGGCGCGGGTACGTGCCCAACGACCTGCGGACTGTCAAGGGATGACCTCGTCCCGGTCCGCCAGCGCCCGGTCCAGTTCCGCGCGCTTCTGGCCCAGCAGTTCGCCATCTGCCGCGCGGAGCACGGAGAGCAGCTCGGCCGCCACCAGGAGGCGAGGGGCGACGACGTGGTCGGCCCCGGCCGCGCGGAGCGCCGCCACCTCGGCGAGCTGCTCGGCGATGACGATGATGATGGCCCGGGGGTTCAGGGCCCGGGCGTTGCGGAGGAGGCGGTCGAGCGGCACGCCGCGAAGCACCGAGGCGGCCAGGGGAATGAGGATGATCCGGGCGTTCGGCAGGCCCGCGTGGACCAGCACGTCGCGCTGCCCGATGTCCCCGTAGGTTACGCGGAGCTGCCGGCGGCGGAGCGCGTAGTAGGTGTTCGGATTGAAGTCGAGGATCTTGAGGCGGGGCAGCAGCTCCGGCTCGTGCCGGGAGATTTCCTCCAGCAGGGAGCTGCCTTCGCGGTACAGGCCGAGCAGGTAGATGTCCGGTTCACCCTCAAGCGAGGAGTCGATGGTGCTATGGCCCGTGCGGTCGCGCAGGCCCAGCCGGTCGAGCATCGGGGCGGCGAATTGGAACAGCCGGTCCGCGCCCGGGATGGCGTAGCTGGACAGGACCGCCGTCAGCGCGAAGGCCACAAACACCGGCGCCGCGGCGGCCTGGTCGAGGTGCTTGAGCCCGACGCCAAGCGAGACCAGCACGAGCGAGAATTCGCTCACCTGCATCAGGTTCACCGCCGTCAGGAAGCCCGCGCGCCGGCTCTGGCCGAGGAGGAAGACCGGCGGCATCACCGTCAGCAGCCGCGTGAACACCACCACGACGATGATGAGCAGCGCGATCCCCAGGGTGGCCGCCGAGGGCTTCGCCAGCCCCACGCCCAGCAGCACGAAGAACAGCGTCACGAACAGGTCGCGCAGGCTGGCCACTTTGGCCTCCACGTCGAGGGAGTAGGGGTAGGTCGAGATCGCGACGCCCGCGATCAGCGCGCCCATCTCGCGGGAGAGGTGCAGCGCCTCCGCCGCCGCCGCGAGCGAAAAGGCCCACGCCAGCGAGCCAATCACCACCAGCTCCGGCAGGTTCGCAACGAAGCCAAAAACCCGCGGCAGCACATGCCGGCTCAGCAGCAGCGCGCCGGCCACGAGCAGGCCGATCTTCAAGAACGTCAGCAGCACCGGGGCCAGGCCGGGATTCAGCAGCGTGGGCTGCAGACCCACGAACAGCACCGCCGCCAGATCCTGGAACACCAGCACGCCGATGGTCAGACGGCCTGGCAGGGTGTCGATCTCCGCCCGTTCGGCGAGCAGCTTCACCACGATCACCGTGCTGCTCAGCGACGCGGCGAAGCCGAGGTACAGCGCGTCCAGCCGCCCGCCGCCCAGCCCGTAGCCCGCGGCCACGAACACCGCCACGCCCACCGCCGTGCAGCCAAGGATCTGGATGACGGCGGTCACGGTCAGCACCCGGCCCATCGCCGCCACGCGCTTGAGGTCAATCTCCAGGCCGATGAGGAACAGCAGCAGCGAAAGGCCGATCTCCGAGATCGCCTTCAGGCTGTCGTCCGTGTCCACCAAGCCGAGCATCTGCGGGCCGAGGACGACCCCGGCAGCGAGGTAGCCGAGGATGACCGGCTGCCGCAGCCGCAGGGCCAGCGCGCCGAGCAGCCAGGCGAAGCCGATGCACAGGGCGATCTGGGCGATGAGGTTGGAGTGTTCCACGCGCCGCGCCAGCGTAGCGCGGGCCGCCGCGGCGGAGCCAAGTTCCGTTTGCAAAACCGGCGCTTGCCCGCCCGCGCCCGCTCTGGCACACATCCCGCGTGCCTGACGCCGGTTGCCCGATCGCCCGTGCCTGTGCCGCCCAACCGGCGGCGATTGCGATCATCATTCCCCGTCTCCGGCATCGCTGAACGAGTTTCCCGTTGAAACCCCGTTCCGCGATGCGGAACGGGGTTTTGCGTTTTCCCCCCTCACTCCATGAAGACCCGCCAGATCGAGATCTACGACACCACGCTCCGCGACGGCGCGCAGGCCGAGGGCATCAACTTCTCCGCCACCGACAAGCTCCGCATCGCCGAGCGGCTCGACCAGTTTGGCGTCCACTTCATCGAGGGCGGCTGGCCGGGCTCGAACCCGAAGGACATGGAGTTCTTCCAGCAGGCCGCACGGAGGAAATGGCGGCACGCGCGCATCAGCGCCTTCAGCATGACGCGCCGCAAGGGCGTGGCCGTGGAGAGCGACCCCCTCATGCGACAGGTGTTGGAGGCGGCGACGCCCGTGGTGACCATCGTCGGCAAGACCTGGCTGCTGCACGTCACCGAGGTGCTGCGCGCGAAGCCGGACGAGAACCTTGCGATGATCGGCGACACGATCCGCTTCCTGAAGGACCACGGCAAGACCGTGATTTATGACGCCGAGCATAGTTTCGACGGCCATGCCGACGAGCCGGAGTACTCCCTCGCCACCTGGCAGGCCGCCGAGCAGGCCGGCGCGGACTGCGTCGTGCTCTGCGACACCAACGGCGGCCGACTGCCGGCGGAGATCGCCCGGGTCACGGCCCTCGTTCGCGCGCAGCTCCGCTGCCCCGTGGGCATCCATACTCACAACGATTGCGGCTTCGGCGTGGCCAACGCCATCGCCGCCCTCGAGGCCGGCGCGGTGCAGGTGCAGGGCACCGTCAACGGCTACGGCGAGCGCACCGGCAACTGCAACCTCACCAGCGTCATCCCGACCGTGGCCTTCAAGCTCGGCCTGCACGGGGTGCCGGAGCGTTCGCTGGCGAAGCTCAAGGAGCTGTCCGAGTTCGTGGACGAGATCGCCAACGTCCGCCATGATCCACGCCAGCCGTGGGTGGGCGAGACGGCCTTCGCGCACAAGGGCGGAATGCACGTCCACGCCATCGAGCGCGTCGCGCGCAGCTACGAGCACATCCCGCCCGACAAGATCGGCAACCATCGCCGGGTGCTGGTGAGCGACATGTCCGGCCGAACGAACATCCTGCTCAAGGCCGTCGAGCTTGGCTTCAAGCTTGCGCCCGACGCGCCGGAGGCCCGCGCCATCACCGCCCGCGTGAAGGAGCTCGAGTCGGTCGGTTACGAGTACGAGGCCGCCGAAGCTTCGCTGGCCCTGCTCATCCGCGGCGTGATGGACAACAACCCCGAGCTGCTCTTCACCGTGGACGACTACCACGTCTCCATCCGCGGCAATGACAAGGCCTCGACCACCGAGGCCACCGTGAAGGTCCGCGTCGGCGGCCAGGTGCACCATGAGGTCGCCGAGGGTGACGGCCCGGTGAACGCGCTCGACGGCGCGCTCCGCCGCGCGCTGGGCCGCTCCTTCCCCGCCATCCGCAAGGTGCGGCTCACCGACTACAAGGTCCGCATCCTCGACGGCGTGGCCGGCACCGGCGCCAAGACCCGCGTGCTGATCCAGTCCACTGACGGCCGCCGCGACTGGGGCACCGTCGGCGTCAGCGAAAACATCATCACCGCCAGCCTCCAGGCGCTGGTGGACTCGATGGAGTACGCGCTGTTGAAGCGGGGCTGAAACCCCGCGGCGGGCGCGCCGCCGTCACGGCTGCTCCGCGGGAACGCAAAAAGGCCTGCCGGCCCTTGTGGTAACCGGCAGGCCGGGGGCTTGGGCTGAAAACAACGTGTACGACGCAACCACGGGAATGACATGACCGGCTGGATTTGTTTTGGTCCGGACGGGGGATGACTTACTTCATTTCAACTTCAACTGCAGCCCCGAAAGAGCATGACCACCAAAATGATCGGCAAGGGGATGCCGATGGCCCACAGGAGGACACCCCATTTCACGTCGCCACGCTCATGACGACGGTGGCAGGATTTGATTGCCTTCATGATCGTCGGCGTTGGATGTGAACGGGGAAATCCGCGCGGGCGCGGACATGGCTAGTCCATCTTTTCCTGGATCTTCTCACCGGCGTTTTCGATGTCCTTGCCGGCGCCCTTGGCGGTGTTCTTGCAGCCGGAAGCAGTGAGCAGCGCCAACGCGGCGATGAGGGAAATGCTGATGAGCCAAAGGAAGCTGGGGAATGTTTTCATGGTCAGAATCGTGGGTTGTTTGGGCATGCGGGGTGCGAACCCGGTTCCGGCCGATTGTGGCCTGAACCGGGTTCGTTGAATTGGCTCAACTGCAGGCGCAGCCGCAGTCGCGCATCACCTTTTCCACGGCCTCGCGGGTTTCGCCGGTCCGCTTCTGGATGCGGCCGTACAGCTCGACTTCCTTCCCCTCCACGTAGGTGAGGTCGTCATCGGTGAGCTGGGCCCACTTCTGCTTCAGCTTGCCCTTCGCAATGTTCCAGTCGCCTTTGACAGTTTGGGTGTTCATGGGTCAGTGAGTTTTTGTTGATTGGTTGGCTGAGTTCATCGTCGCGTTCTACGGACGACGCCTCCTCCCCGCCCGCAAGGTCCGTGCCGGCGGAGGACGTGCGCGACAAGTCTTTCCCTTTCAAGGGATTGGGCCTGGAGGCTTACCGGCGGGGGGTATTGCCAGCCGTGCAGGCTGCAACGCCGTCTCCGCCTGGCTGTGCAGGCTGCAACCCCACTCCCTTCGCGGACGCCGCTGTGCCTCAGGGTTCAATCCCACACCAGACAGCTTCAGGCCCGGCCCGCCCGCACCGGAGGCAACCCCGCATTCTGCACGGTGAGCGGCCGGGAATCGTGCGGTCTGCCTGCCGTGCGCCCGCGGAGGCGGATTACGGCATGCGCAGATTCCTCTGAATTCAAGGTGTTTTGCCGCGGTCTTCCAACCAACGCGCCCCCGGCATGATTCCCGCAACAGATGCTCTCATGTCGTCCGAGCCCAACTCCATCGAGGCTGTTTCTCCGAAACAGCGTCGGCACGGCTTCCAACCAATCTCAACCCCCCGCTAACATGCTCTACTACGCCTTAGTGTTCCTCGTGGTCGCGCTGATCGCCGGCGTGCTCGGTTTTGCCAGCCTCGCCGGCACCGCCGCCCTCATTGCCAAGGTGCTCTTCGTGGTCTTTCTGGTGCTGTTTGTCGTGTCGCTCCTCCGCGGCCGAAGACATGCCTGACCGGGCCTTGCTGCAAACCGTCTCCTCATCGTCCCAACCTCCACCTTCCAAACTGCTGACATCATGCTTGAAACCCTTGCCATCATCCTCGTCGTGTTGTGGCTGCTCGGATTAGTCTCTTCCTACACGATGGGCGGCTTCATCCACATCCTCCTGGTCGTCGCGCTTGTCCTGATCGTGCTCCGCTTCCTTCAGGGGCGGAGGGTGTGAGGCCGGTTCCGCAATCCCTTTTACTTCCTCAGCCAAAACTCACCAACGCCCAAAATCCATGAACACACGCTATGAAACTCCCGAAGCCCTGCGTCATGACGCCGACACCCTGGCGGATGACGCCCGCGCTCTCCTTACCGCCACGGCCGATGTCGCCGACGCAAAGGTCGCGTCCGCCCGGCTTCGGCTCGAATCCGCCCTCCACCGGGCCCACCAAGTCATGGACCAGGCCAAGTGCAAGGCCATGGACAGCACCAGGGCCGCCGACACCTTGGTCCGCAGCCATCCCTATGAGTCGCTCGCCGTCGCCTTTGGCGTAGGCACGCTCCTGGGCTGCCTGATGGGCCGTCGTCATTGAGTGAATGCCGGGCGCACGGGCGCCCGGGTTTCCCCCATGCAAGGCGCAGACCCATCCCCGGACTCGCTGGGCCGCGCCACGGCGCGCGTGGCCCGCCGCCTGCTGGCCATCGGTGGCAACCGCGCCCAGCTGCTGATGGTTGAACTGGCCGAGGAGCGGGAGCGGATGCTGCAGGCGGCGCTGCTGGCGATCGGCGCGGCCGTGCTCGCCCTGCTGGCGGGCGTGGCCTTCACCATCGGCCTGGCGGTGCTGCTTTGGGAACACTCCCCCCTCCTGGCCCTCGCGGTCCTCACCCTGCTCTATGCCGGGGCGGCGGGCGTGCTGATCATGCGGCTGCGGACCCTCCAGGCGGGCTGGACCCTGCTGCCCGCCTCCCTCGAACAGCTCCGCAAGGATGTCGCGGGCCTGGAATCCCGGCTGGAGGGAGAAATCAACCGTCCGCGTCACCCGGTACTTTCATGAATCCCCTCACGACCCGCCGCCAGCTTTTGGTGGCCGAAGCCGAGCTCCACCGCGCGGGCCTCACGGGCGATTGGAGCGCCTGGTCCGGCCAGGCGGCCGGGTGCCGGCAACGCGCCAACGCCGGTGCGCGGAAAGTGGCCGGCTGG
>JBJXFY010000284.1:0-4644 GCA_046155815.1 Limisphaerales bacterium
GGCCCGGCGGCTCGCCGGGCCGCGATGACCCGCAGCCGCCCGCGCTGCCGGCCGTGGTCATCAGCGAGCTGCTCACGCACACCGATCCGCCGCTGTTGGACTTCGTGGAGCTGCACAACGCCGGGGACGCGCCGGCCGACGTCGGCGGCTGGCTCCTCGGCGACCGGCGCGACTTCTCCGCCGCGTTCACGATTCCGCCGGCGACGGTAATCCCGCCGCGCGGCTTCCGCGTCTTCAGCGAGGCGGACTTCAACCCCGTGCCCGGCGCGCCGGACAGTTTCGCCTTCAGCTCGCACGGCGAGGAGGTCTGGCTCGCAGCCACCGACGGCGCGGGGGGCCTGCTGGGGACGGTGGACGGCTTCACCTTTGGCGCGGCGGCCAACGCGGTGAGCTTCGGCCGCATGACCAACACCATGGGCGAGGTCTCCCTCGTGCCGCAGCGCCAGCGGACGCCCGGCGCGGCCAACACCGGCCCGCTTCCGGCCGCGGTGGTGCTGAACGAAATCCATGCGCCGCCGGCCGCGCCCTGGGACGCCTTCCTCGAGCTGAAGAACGTCTCGGCCACGAACGTGCCGCTCTTCGATCCCACCGCACCGGCCAACACCTGGCGCATCGCCGGCGTGGACTTCGATATCCCGCCCGGCCTTGAGCTGGCGCCCGGCGGGCTGCTGGTCGTCACGGCCGGCTATCCCGGCGTGTTCCGCCAGAAGTTCGGCGTGCCGCCCGCCGCGCCCGTGCTCGGCCCGTGGCCCGGCCGGCTCGACGCCGACGGCGAACGCCTCACGCTGCTGCGCCCGGACAAGCCGGACCTGGACCTTTTCGGGCAGCCGTTCGCACCGCTGATCGCCATGGACGGCGTGCGCTTCCGGCGCGAGGCACCGTGGGCGGTGGCCGGCGGGGCGTCGCTCAACCGGCGGGACGCCGCCGCGACGGGCGACGATCCGGCCGGATGGTTTGCCGCGCCGCCTTCGCCCGGCGCGGAATGGAGCCCGGGCGGACTGGCCGGCTGGCTGGGCGCGCACTTCACGCCCGCCGAGCGGGCGGACGCGGCGGTGTCCGGCGACACTGCGGACGCGGACGGCGACGGCCTCACGAACCTCGGCGAATTCGTCGCCGGCACGGATCCGCGCGACGCCGGCAGCCGCCTGAGTCTGCGGGCCTATCCGATCAACCCGGGCTGGCTGCGGCTGGAAGTCGCGGTGCAGCCGGGTCGGAGTTACGTGGTCGAATCACGCCGCGCCACCGATGTCGTCTGGAGCCGCTGGCACAACGTCGCGCCGCCGGCCGCCGCGGGCGTGGTGACGTTCGACGAGCCGGCAGGTGCGGTGGGCGAAGCGCGCCTCTTCCGTGTCGTCACGCCGGCCCGGTGAACGAAGGACAGGCTTTCCGGCCTGCCCGGCGGGATCCGGCCGAGCAGTGGACGGACTCGATTGTCCGTCCGTCGCTATTTCTTCACCTCGTACTCGACCAGGAGGTGGTTTGAGTCGGGCTCGGTCTTGAAGGCCGTGGGCCGGGAAGCGCCGTTGATGCCGTAGCAGATGCGCATCCGGCCGCCCGCGAACTCATAGATGGCGGGAATCTGCCCCGCCGTGTCGCTGGAGATCTCGAGATGGCGCGGCGAGGTGTCAGGCTTCGGGGCCAGGGTGCCGGCGTCGGAGCCGTCCTGCCACTCGGAGCGGTACTTGCTGCCCTCGATGGTGAGGCGGATGGATTCCAGGAACTCGGGCGGAATCGTCTGGCCGTTCATGCTGCCGGCGGCCGCGGTCCACCGGCCCTGCATCTTCTCAAGGTCGCCACCGGCGCCCGCAGTGGCCCCAAGCTTCTTCAGCTTGATGTCCTTGAACTGAACCACCATCGGCGGGCCGGTGTGGACCTGGAAGGCCAGCACGCCGGACTTGGCGGCGCGCGGCGCGTCCTCGTCCACGACCTCGACGGTGGGCACGCCGTTGATGAAGTGCTGGAGGCGGTTGCCCTTGGCGATGACGAGGTAGTCGTTCCAGTCCTCGGCCTTGATCTTGGCCTGGATCTCGTCGGAATTCCCCACGCTGCCGGTGACCTCGACCTTGTGCTTGTCGCCGTCGGTGACGAGGCGCGTCTTCTGCCCGCGCTGGGCGAGGATGCCGCGGCCGCGCTCCTCGTAGAGAATGCCGCTGTAGGTCTTGCCGGCCTCGAAGTCGGCCTGGTAGCCGCCCACGATGGGCCCCTGCGCGCCCTGCTCGTGGACCTTGCTGCGGTACTGGATGCCGGAGTTGCCGTTCACGATGCGGTACTTCAGGCGCAGTTCGAAGTCGTCCACCGTGCCGCCCTTCCAGACGAGGAAAGTGTTGTGCTTGAGCTTGGTCTCGTCGGTGGTCGTGCCGGTGATCGCGCCGTCCTTGACGGACCAGAGGGCGGGGTGGCCCTCCCAGCCGTCGAGGGTGGTGCCGTTGAAGAGGGGGAGGCCGCCGTTGTCATGCGACGTGGCGACTGCGGTGAGGGCGGTGAGGGCGACGGCCAGCGTCGCAGACAGAGCGTTGGATTTCATGGTGGGTGGAACTGGCGGATGATTTTCAGCGGCGGCGGCCCGCAAGGGCTTCGCGGAAGGCGCGGTGTTCGGCAGTCGCGAGGCCGGCTTGGAGCCGGACCAGCACGGCGGCGGTGTCGCCGCGCAACAGCGCAGGTACGTCCAGCCAGAGGCCCGGGAACACGAGGCTCTTCACCACGCCGTCCGTTTCGGGTGCGAGCCGGGCAAAGGCCCCGTCATGGCGGTGGAACCAAAGCACCTCGGCGTCGTCCACGGACCAGACGAGGTATTCGCGCACGCCGAGCAGTTCGTAGGTGGCTTTCTTGCCGTGCAGATCCAGAGCGCGCGTGCTGGCGGAGATTTCCGCGACCAGTTCGGGCGCGCCCAGCACGTAGCCGTCGTCGGAGTTGGCGGACTGCCCGCCGTACTCGGGCCGGATGCGTAGCAGCGCGTCGGGCTGCGGGGCATTGCGCGGGCCAAGGCGGATGGTGGCGTTGCCGGCCACCTGCAAGCCTGGCGTGGAGGCGGAATAAGTCACCAGCCAGCCTTGCAGCAGACTATCCGGCTCGGCGTGTTCTTCGATGCGGACGGGTGAGCCCATGAACACGACCCCTTCGATCAGCTCCGCCTTCTTCACCTCCGGCAGCGCGTCATAACGTCGCAGGAATTCCTCGACCTCGAGATTCATCCCCGACTCCAGCCACGCGGCGGCTGGCCGGCGGGCCGGCGGGTCGAGCAGGGCGGCGCTCATGGCGGGAAAATGACAGGCGCGCCGCCGCCGCTCAAGCACCGGCAGGCGGCAGGAACTCACAGCCGTGGCGGGCGGACATCGCCGCCACCTCCTGCGGCGTCACCTCGCGCGTCTCGGCGATCTCATGCACCTCGCGAAAGAAGTTCTCGAAGCCCGCGGGCGTGATGGTCACCAGCACCCGCACCGGCTGGGCGGTGGCGTTCTTCGGCGAATGCGGGATGCCTCGCGGGGCGAAGAGCGTGTCCCCCGCGCGCAGCGTCTTCGTGTGGCCGCCGACCCGGACCTCCAGTTCGCCCTCGAGGACGTGGAACGTCTCGTCCTCGTTCCGATGGACGTGGGGCGGCACGCCGCCGCCGGGCGCGACCAGCACATGGACCAGCGCGAACTGCCCGCCGGTGTCCTTGCCGCTGAGGAGCAGGCGGATGGGCGCGCCGAGCACCTCGTAGGTGGGGGCTTCGGCGTCGGGACGGGTGACGGGGTGGAGGGACATGGCTACTTCTTCAGCAGCTTCCGCAGGTTCTTCAGGCCCTCCGTGGCGATCTCGTCGCGCGTGGGCTCGATGCGCCGCCAGATGGCGGCGGCGCGGGCGATGACCTTCACGTCCGTCGTGAAGCTCTCGATCACCAGGTCGCCGGCGTACTTCACCTTCCTCAGCGCGGCGAGGATGGGCGGCCAGTCAATGTGGTCGTTGCCCGGCGTGCCGCGGTCGCTGCCGCAGGCGTGGAAGTGGCCGAGCAGCGGCCCGGCCTTGAGGATGGCGGCGGCCTGGTCCTTCTCCTCGATGTTCATGTGGAACGTGTCGAGGTGCAGGCGCAGGGCCGGGCTCTTCACGGCCTTGAGCAGCTTCAGGCCCTGGTCGCAGGTGTTCAGGAAGTCCGTCTCGAAGCGGTTCAGCGGCTCGATGCAGATCGTGATGCCCTTCGCTGCGGCGTACGCGGCCAGCTCCTTCAGGTTCTTCACGACGAGGGCGAACTCGGCCTTCTGCTGCGCGGGCTCGACGGCGTCGGCCTTGCCCACCACGGAGTACACCGGGCCGATGATCTTCGCGTGGCCCATGACGACGGCCTGGTCCACCAACGCCTTGCAGTAGGTCATCGCGGTGGCCTGCTCCTCGGGCGTGCCGCGGAAGTCCCGCCCCGGCCCCATGCAGGCGCAGATGCTGCCGATGGCCAGCCCGTGCTTCTCCGCCGCGGCCTGCACCTTGGCCGGGTCAATGTGCTCCGGCGCCTCGACGGGGATCTCCACCGTGTCGAAGCCCCACGCCTTGAACTTCGGGAACAGCTTCACGCTGGCCGTGGTGAACGGGGAGACGAAGAGGAACGTGTTGATGCCGATTCTCATGGGTGCGTGCGGCGAGGCTAGAAGATGCACGGGGCGTGTCAAAGCTTCG
>JBJXFY010000158.1:0-9488 GCA_046155815.1 Limisphaerales bacterium
GGGCTGAGGCCGGGCGCGGCGGGCTTGCCGGCGGCCGGCGGCACGGGGCCGGCCGGCGTCGCCACGGTCGCGGAGACGACGGGGGCGGGGGCGTCCTTGGGCTTGAGCTTGAGGTCGTCGAGGAGGAAGCGAGCCTCCATGTAGGTGAGCTTCACGCCGAGTTCGTCGGCGAGCCGGGTCTGGATTTCGGCCACCTTGAGGCCGTCCTGAATCCATTGCTGCACCGTTGCCTCCTGGGCCGGGTCGAGTTTCATGTTGGGAATTTCCGCCACGCCGATACGTAGGCGGCCGCGGGCGTGCCATCAACCGGCAAGCCCGGTATTCTGCCACCGCAGTCATGCCACCGGCCCCCTCCCAGACCACGCCGCCCGACGCCCGACGCCTGACGCCTGACGAGCTGGCCGAGGCGCTACGGGCGCTCGGCGAGCCGGCCTATCGCGCCCGGCAGGTGCTGGACTGGCTGCACCGCCGGCGTGCCGCGTCATGGGCCGAGATGTCCAGCCTGCCGGCCCCGCTGCGGGCGCGGCTGGCGGAAAGCTTTCCGCTGCGCCCGCCCGAACTCGTCCGCCGCCAGGGAGCGCGCGACACCACGCAGAAGTTCCTCTGGCGCCTCGCCGACGGCGCACTGGTCGAGAGCGTGCTGATCCCCGCGAACCCGGCCCTTTACGGCGACCGCGCGGACCGCCACACGCTCTGCGTCTCCACGCAGGTGGGCTGCGCCTACGGGTGCCGTTTCTGCGCCAGCGGGCTGGACGGCTGGAAGCGCAACCTCCTGCCGGAGGAGATCACGGGGCAGGTCTATGCGGTGGAACGGTGGCACACCTCGGAGTCGTCCTCGAAGCAAGCGGAGCAGGAATCGAGGGCGGGCAGGAGCACGAGCACGACGCGATTGATCGACAACCTCGTCATCATGGGCATGGGCGAGCCGCTGGCGAACTACGCGAACCTCCTCGCCGCGCTGCGCACGCTCAACGCCCCGTGGGGCGGCGGCATCGGTGCGCGCAAGATCACCGTCTCCACCAGCGGCCTCGCGCCGCAGATCCGCCGCCTCGCCGACGAGCCGGAGCAGTTCCGCCTCGCCATCTCGCTGCACGGCGCCACCGACGAGGTCCGCGGCCAGATCATGCCGGTGAACCGCAAGCATCCGCTCGCCGAACTGACCACGGCGTGCGGCTATTACGTCGGGAAGAAGGGCCGGATGATCACGCTCGAGTACATCCTGCTGGCCGGCGTGAACGACCGGGCGGAGGACGCCGCGCCGCTCGCCGCGCTCGCCCGCCGCCTGCACGCGAAGGTGAACCTCATCCCGTACAACCACGTCGAGGGCCTCGAATGGACCCGCCCGGACGACGCGGCGTGCGAGGCCTTCGCGGCAGCGCTGGGCCGGCGTGACGTGCCGGTCACGCTGCGGCTGGAGAAGGGCCACGACATTGACGCCGCCTGCGGCCAGCTCCGGCTGAAGACGGAGCGGGAGCTGGCCCGCGCGACGTAGCCGCCGGCCCGGCCGAGGTAGCGCAGGGTTTCAACCTGCTGTGTCGCCGGCTTGCAGCCGGCAGGGCTTCGGGAGACGCGTGGCCTCCGAGTTGGGAGCGGCGTCCGCAGGTTCCAAACCTGCGAAACGGCAGAGTCCAACTGTGTGGTACGATGCCGCGGCCCGTCACCGCCGCGCTTTGACCCTGCGACGCCCGTTTCCTAACCTTGCCCCGTCATGTCCCCGGCCGCCGTCCCGACCGCCGCCGCGCCGCCAGCCTGGTGGCGACGGGCCATGGGCCGGCCAATCGCCTGGGCCGAGCGCGCGGCGCGCTGGTTGTTCGGCAGACTGAACGGGTTGCGCCGGCTCATCGCCTTTGGCCTGATCACGCTGGGCGTTCTGGTGACGCATTTCGGCCATGCGCGGGCGGTGGTTTGGCCGGTGATCTTCCGCGAGCTGCACCGGGGCGGCGTGAGGCTGCTGCCGCTCATCGTCACCGCCAGCGGGCTGCTGGGCATGCTGCTCATCGGCCAGACGGTGGCGCTGCTCCTCCAGCTCGGCGCGGCGGACCTGACCGGGCGGCTCGTGGTGACGCTGGTGGTCCGCGAGATTGCGCCGCTGCTCACGGCGGCGTTCGTGCTGCTGCGGGTGGGTACGCCCATGGTGGTCGAACTGGGCGCCGCGCGGGCCAACGGGGAGGTTGAGGCGCTCGAGGCGCTGGGCGTGGACCCGGTGCACTACCTGGTCATGCCGCGCGTGATCGGGCTGTCGCTCGCGGCCTGCGCGTTGAACATCTATGCGCTGCTCGCCGCGCTGGCCGGCGGCTGGCTGCTCGTGATGCTGCGCGAGCTCCCGCTCACGCTGGCCGAATTCCTCGGCCAGATTTCCGCAGCGATGGACCCGGTGGACTTCTTGCTGCTCTTCGTGAAGTCCGCCCTCTTCGGCGCGATCGTGGCCCTCGCGGCCTGCTTTAATGGTCTGGCCTACCCCCTCCGTGCCGACCAGATCCCCGGCGCCACCACCCGCGCGGTCGAGCAGACTCTGCTCGTCATCCTCCTCGCCGACGCCGCGCTGCTCGCGGTACGGATGGTCCTGTGAAGCCCGGCCCGCCGATCGAGCTGCGCGACGTCGCCGTGCGGGGGCCGGGGGCCTCGGTCCAGCCTGCCGCCCTCGACGTGACCTGGCGGGTGGAGGCCGGCGAATTCTGGGTCGTGAACGGGCCGGCGGGCGCGGGCAAGTCGGCCCTGCTCGGCACGCTGGCCGGGCTGTACGAACCCGCCGGCGGGGAACTGCGGCTCTTCGGCACGCGCCTGCCCGCGGAGAGCGAGGCTGCCGCCCGCGCCGTCCGGCGGCGGGTCGGCCTCGTCTTCACCGGCGGCCGGCTGCTGCGGCAGCTCACCCTCGGGGAGAACATCACCCTGCCGGCGGCCTACCAGGGCGTTGCGGAACCCGAGGCGGAGGTGCAGCGGCTGATCGAGGCCGCTGGGCTGTCGGGCTGGACGGGCTTCCGCCCGGCCGAGGCGGGGCCCGGCCCGCGGCAGCGTGCGGCGCTGGCGCGCGCGCTCACGCTGCGGCCCGAGCTGCTGCTGCTGGACGAACCGCTGGCGGGCCTCGACCCGGCCGAGGTGGCATGGTGGCAGGACTATCTGGCCGGGGACACCGCGCTGCCGCTGCCGCCCACGGTGGTGCTCGCCACCTACGACGCGCGGCCATGGCAGGCGCGTGCGCCGCGCCTCGCGTGCCTCCACGAAAAGCAATGGCTCGCACTGCCCGCCGGCGCGACCGACGCGGACCTGCCCGCGGCGTTGCTTCCGGGGCGGCGGGCCGCCTGAATGGTGCCACGACATGCCGGCCAACGACCTCACGCCGCAGCTCCGCACGCGCCTCCTCGGCGTCGAGCGCGCGGTGGCCGTGTTCCTGCTCGCCGCCGCGGCGCTGCTCCTGCTCGGCCTGGCCGCCTACGTCCGGAACACCGCCCAGCGCAAGGGCTGGTTCATGCGCAAGGTGCCCTTCTACTTCTACGCGAAGGAGGCCACCGGCCTGAAGCCCGGCGACCCCGTGCGCTTTCTCGGCCGCGACATCGGCACCATCCGCGTGGTGGACACCACGCCGCCCGAACCGTGGTTCATCGAGAACAACTACAACGTCTTCGTGCAGGCTGACATCTGGGAGCCCTACTACGGCTACATCTGGAGCGACTCCCAGGTGCGCATCCTGCCGGGCGACTTCTTCGGCAAGCGCGTCGTCGAGATCACGCGCGGCCAGACCGGCCAGGTCACGGTGGTCGAGACGCCGGACTTCGCGGACATGCGCATCCTCAACGACAAGAAGCCCGACGACTACCTGCCGCTGAGGGAATCGAAGAGCGGCGTCTGGCTCCAGGCCCAGGAAAGCGAGCCGTTCACCGACAAGCTGGATTCCATCGTCGCCACCGTGCGCCAGGCGTTGCCCGGCCTGACCAACCAGCTCGCCCACGCGCTCGGCCAGGCCACCCTCGCGGCGTCCAACGCCGCCCTGGTGCTCGCCGACGCCCGGCCCGCGGTCACGAACCTCACGCGCCTTACCGCGCAGTTGAACGACGGCCCGGGCGCCGTCGGCCGGCTCCTGCTGCCGCCCGAGGTGCTTGGCGGCCTGACGAACATGCTCGCCGGCACGGATGCCACGCTCACCAACGCGGCTGCGCTCACCGCCGCCGCCCGCGGCGAGCTGACCAACCTGACCACGCGCCTTGCCCTCTCGCTTGATCAGCTGGCGTCGCTCACGAGCAACCTCAACGCGCAGGTCGGCGCCAACAGCCTCATCCTGTCCGAGATCTCGTCGCTCGTGGTGAACTCCGACGACCTCGTGCAGGGGCTCAAGCGGAACTGGCTCCTGCGCGGCGCGTATCCCGCCGCCACCAACATGCCGCTGGAAAGCGTGCTCCCGCCCATGCACGAACGGCCGAGGTGATGGAGACACGACCACGAATGGACCCGAATGGACACGAATCCGGCAACGACCGGGCGCCCGCGGCCTGGCGGAACCTCGCGCCCGGCCCGATGGAAGGCGTCGGCCGTCCCCGCTCCTGCCTATTCGTGTCCGTTCGGGTCCATTCGTGGTTGAAGTCGCGGTTCGGCAGGGAGGCCTTTGGTTTCATTGCGCCGCTGCTGCTCACGCTGACGGCGTGCCGTTCCACCCCGCCGCCGCCGCCTGCGCCGCCCGCCGTCGCGCTGGCCGCCGCGACCGCGCAGCAGGCGGGCAAACTGCTGGCCGGCGGGAACTGGGCCGCCGCCGCGCGCCAATGGGATCTCGCCGCGACGCGCTTCCAGCTCGTCAACGACCTCGCCGGCACCGCCACCGCACGGCATAACGCCGGCATCGCCTGGCTGTCGGCCGGCGACGCCGCCACGGCCCACGAACGCCTCGGCGAGGCCGCAGTGCTGAACGAGGAGCTCGGGCGCCGCGACGACTGGTGGCGCAACCAGGTCGCGCTCCTAAACCTTGAGCTCGACCGCGCGGACCATTGCGGCGCTGCGAACCGCCTTGCCCGCCTCGGCCCGCTCGCCGGCGAAATCGCCGAGCCGCGCGTCCGCATGCTCTTCGAGCACGCCCGCGCCCGCGCGCTGCTCGTCGAAGGCCGGCCCGAGGAGGCGGAAGAACGGCTTTCCGCCGCGCGCGCCCTCGCGCCCGCCGAAGGCGCCGACCGCGCCTCGCTCGCGGCCACGGAGGCACGCGCGGCCGGGGTCCGGCAAGACTGGCCGGCGGCAGAGACCCGCTGGCGCGAGGCGCTCGCAGGCTACGAGCGCGCCGGCGACGCACCCGGCGTCGCCACTGCGCTCGCCGGCCTCGGCCGTGTCCTCCTGAACCGGCCGGGCCGTGAGGCCGACGGGGAACGGCTCCTGGAACGCGCGGCGGAGAATTTCAAGGCTCTGAAGCTTCCGGCCGAGGAGGCCGCCGTGCGGCGGACGCTGGCCGGCGCGTCCGCGGCCGGGAGGTAAGGCGTGGATTGGGCGGAACCTGGCCGGCCCGCTGCGGGCCTTCATTCAAACGTGTACTGCAGGCCGAGCATCCCCGTGTTCACCGTGTAGTCGGACGCCGGCGTGTTGTCGTCCGTCTCCTCGCGCACGTATTCGACGTAGGCGGACCAGCCGTCGCCCAGCCGGTATTCGGCCCGCGCCACCGCCGCGACCTCGATGATGCGGCGCAACGCCGAGCCCGTGCCGGAGATCGTCTGCGTGGGGTAGTCGTAATACCAGGCCCGGCACTCGGCCCGCAGCGACCAGGGCGCAGCGTCGTAGCGGGCGATGGCGCGCGCACCGTACCGCGTGAAGTCGAAGTAGCCGCCGCCGTTGTCCTCGTTGCCGCCCAGCGAGAGGCGGAGCTGGGTGCGCCAGCGCCGGCCTGCATCCCAGCCCTGCCGCCATTCCGTCTCGACCTCGCGCGCATGCATCACCAGGCCCTCGTCCAGCGCGAAACCCTCCGCGTCGAGCGCAAGCCGGTTGTCAAACACGCGCTCCCTCAGCCGGCCGCCAAGCGTGACCGTGCTCCGAGGCGCGGGTGTCCACTTCAGCTTGAGCCGCATTCCGCCCTCCCAGTCGTCGTCGAGCGGCTCGCTGAAGAGCTGCCGGACGACCTCGACCTCGGCGTCGAGCCGCAGCTCGCGGTGCAGGTCCAACCCGGCGGCTGGCCGTGCGGTCAGCGTGTGACCGGTGGCGTCCACGGTGGTGAGGTTGGCCTCCGTGGTCGAGACGTCGAACACCGAGTCCTGAAACACATAGTCCGCGCCGAGGCCGAAGCTGCCCCACCGGCCGGCGTCGCGCTTGAAGGCCGCCTGCAACAGCGCCAGGGCCTCGGGATCGAGGTCGGCGGCAAAGAAGTGGGTGTACTCGCCCGTCGCCAGCAGGGTGTACTGGCTGTGATCCGGGCCGACGCCGAGCCAGCTTGCGTCCGCCGCCAGGCCGCCCAGCGGCGAGCCAATCGGCGCCACGGTGCTGAGCAGCACGTTGTCGCGGTAGCCGGTGAACGTCCGCAGTGACACTTCGGGCAGCCACACGGTCGCCTCGGCCGCCGGCTCCTCCGCGGCGCGCGCCGGCAACAGGGTGGCGGCGAGCCACGGCAGGATCGCAGTGCGGGCGGCGGTCAGGCTCACCGGCTCAGGCTAGGACGGGGCCGCCACACAGGGGAAGTTGGCGGCCCCGAAAAGAAAACCGGGCGACCCTCGCGCAAGGTCGCCCGGCTGGCACTCACCCGGAGACACCTCGTAACCGGGCGAAATCTCTATTCACCGTCGCGGCCCCGGCGCTCACGCGCCTTCTCCTTCGCCGCATCAATCAACTCCTGCCTCAGCGGCAGTTCCCTCTTCAGTTCCTCGATGCGCCGCCGCACTTCCTCACGCAGCATCTTCTGCTGCTCGATGAACTGCCGGCGCAGCTCCTGAAACTGCTCCCGGAACTTCGCGCGATCCGCGTCGGTCGCGCCCTTCGTCTGCTGCACCAGCTCGGCACGCTTCTGGTCGAACGCCTCTCGCGCCTTTTGGAACTCGGAAAGCAGCCTCTTCACGTCCTCCGGGAGCACCGCCCGGCGACCGGCCCCGGCGTCAGGCAGATCAATGACTCTTTCCTGAACCACCGCCAGTTCCCGATCAGGTTCCCCGCGAACTTCCAACGCGCCACCATTGACCGGAACAACCCCGGAATCCTCTGCACGGCTTGTTGCGGACCAGTACAAGACTCCCACCAGCAGCAATCTCAATGGCAACGGCACGTTCATTACGCCTCAATTCTGCCCCGCTTTCGCGTAGGCAAACCCTCCATAGCTAGCTCCGTGCCACGTGTGGCTTAGAGCATGCATCTGACTGATCACAAGGGCGTTGGCGCCACCCAACGACTCACGACGGTTTCTTCCCAGCCACCGTACTGGGGAGCCAAGCCCAAGTTTCGCCCCGCAAACTCAGTCAGTTGGGGATTTTTCCCCAGCCGCGCCGTCCGTCCGAGCCCGGCCCTCGATCCGGTAGCGCACCACGTCCCGGGACACCCCCAGCAGGCGCGCCGCGGCGGAGACGTTGCCCTGGGCCTGTTCCAACGCGTGCGCCACCAACCGTTCCACGGCGGTCTCCAGCGAGAAGCCGGCCTCGGGAAACCGGAACGCCGGATTGAACCACCCGCCGCCGAGGTCCGCCGCCCCCTCCGGACTGGTCGCGGCGGTCAGGCGCGGAAACGCCAGCCGCTCACCCTCGAAGACCAGCGCCCGCTCCAGCTCGTGGGCCAGTTCGCGGACGTTGCCCGGCCAGTCGTGCGCCCCCAGCCGGCGCGCACCGTCCGGCGTGATCGTCGCCGCGGGCAGCCGGTGACGGCGGCGCAGTCGGCGCAGCAGCGTCTCCGCCAGCGGCACGATGTCGCCGCGCCGCGCGCGCAACGGCGGCAGGTCCACGCGGAACAGGTCCAGGCGGTGCAGCAGATCCTCGCGGAACTCGCGGGTGGCGATGAGTTCGCGCAGGTCGCGGTTGGTCGCGGCGATGATGCGCACGTCCACCGCGATCGCCTTGTTCCCGCCCAGCCGCCGGATGCGGCGGTCCTCGATCGCGGTCAGCAGCTTGGCCTGGAGCGGCAGGGACAGGCTGGCCAGCTCGTCGAGAAACAGCGAGCCGCCCCCGGCCGCCTCGAACAGCCCCATGCGCGCGGTGCGGGCGTCGGTGAACGCGCCCCGCTCGTGGCCGAAGAGCTCGGACTCGGCCAGCGTCTCCGGCAGCGCCGAGCAGTTCACCTCGACCAGCGGCGCCGCCGCGCGCGGGCCGCGCTCGTGGAGCCAGCGGGCGATGGTCGTCTTGCCCGTGCCCGTCTCGCCGGAGATCAGCACCGGCGGCAGCTCCGTGCCCATCCGGCGATCCGCGGCGAGGATTCGATCAAGCTGCGCGCGCAGCTCCGCCAGCCCGCTGCCGAAGAAGAACTCGTCGTCGCGCGGGGCCTGCTCCTCGCGGCGGTGCTCCTCGATCCGCGCGGCCTGCCGCGCCCGCCGCGCGCGGGCCAGCACCAGCGGCAGCTCCGCCGCCTCGAAGGGCTTCGTCAGGAAGTCCGCCGCGCCCAGGCGCATCGCCTCCACCGCCGCCTCCACGCCGCCCTCGGCCGTCATGACGATCACCGCCGTGCCGGCGGCGAACAGGCCCTCCCGCAGCAGGTCCGTGCCGCGGCCGTCAGGCAGGTTCACGTCCAGCAGGGCGAAGGTGAAGGCCTCGCCCGCAAGCAGCGCGCGGGCGCCGGCCAGGTCGCCGGCGGCGGTCACGTCCGCGCCGGCGCGTTCCAGGTGGGCGGTGAGCTGCCGGCGGAGGAGCGCTTCGTCCTCCACCAGCAGCACGGTCGCGTCGGCCAGCGGCGCCTCAGGCATCCGCGCTTTGTCGCAGAAGAACGGGGCCGGCCGCAGTAAAAACGCGCGCGGGAGGGAACGGAGGGAACGAAGCGGGTCCGGCACCGGGCGACGGAGGGCCGAACTCCGCGAGGCCCTGAACGGCCGACGGCTCACTCGACCTAACGACCCCAGCTCAGCGACCCGGCCCGCGAGGGCGTTCGATTGCAACCGCGACGGCCCGCCGCGCGCCCCCGGCGGCTTCCCGCCGTCAGGCATGACACCATGGGCTCCCCGCGAGGGGATGCCCGAATAGGAGCTGGTGACCCGGGGCCGCCCCCGGACACGCTCAGGGAAGCCGCGCCCGGCCCGGCCCGAGGCGGAAGGAACGACCGCGAAAGGAACACCGAAGGCTGCCCAAGAAGCGAACTCAACTCACGTCCAGGCCATTCCGTCGTTGACAACCCTCATAGGTGCATGCAGCGCATGGTTCGGCCTCGTGATTCACGGGGCGCTCACCTCCGCAAAGCCAAGCTGGTTACCGTCAGGATCAACGACGCGAAAGTCTTTCATTCCCCATGGACGAAGCGCGAGAGGGAGGGTGATTCTCGCACCACGATCGAGCAACTGCCGGTAGTAAACCTCAATTTTTCGCATGTGGATGTAAACTTGGCCTGGTGCAGGCGGACGCAACTGCGGA
>JBJXFY010000162.1:0-6329 GCA_046155815.1 Limisphaerales bacterium
CGAACACCGTCGTCGTCCGTGCGCCCGCCGCCCAGGTGGATCCCGCACCGGGCCGCGGCGAGGCAACGGTTGTCGCAGTCGAAAAGCCGGGTTTCCTGCAGCGTCTGAACCCGGCCCGTTGGGACACCGCCAAGCTGAATCCGGGCCGTTGGTTTGGCGATCCCGACAAATCCCCCGCCACGAACTCCGCGCCGGCACCGCGGCCGGCCGTGACGCCCCTCGCGCCGGCCATGCCGCCCGTGCAGGTCGCGCGGGCCATGCCGTCGCCGGCCGCTTCGGAAACCTCGCGCTACACCTACCAGTCACCGCCCAGGCCCGCGCCCGGCGACCGTGCGGCGGCGCAGGCGCTCTTCACCGAGGGCGTGGCCGAGCAGCGCTCCGGCCGGCCGGCCGAGGCGCTGGCGCGCTACCGCGAGGCCGCACGGCTCGACCCGGCGTTCTTCGACGTGCACTACAACGCCGCCATCGCCGCGCTCGCGGTGGGCAGCCTGCCCGCGGCGCTGTCGGCCTCGGAAATGGCGCTCGTCGTGCAGCCGGACTCCACCGACGGGCGGTACAACTTCGCCCTCGCGCTCGAGCGCTCGGGATACCTGGTGGATGCCGCGGTGGAACTGGAAAAGCTGGTGCAGCAGCGGCCGGACTCCGTGAACGGCCACCTGCTGCTCGGCAACCTCTACGCCGACCCGCTCCGCCGCCCGGCCGACGCGCGGGACCATTACCGCCGCGTGCTTGAGCTGAACCCGAACCATCCCCAGGCCCCCGCCATCCGCCGCTGGCTCGCGGCCAATCCGTGACGGGCCGGAGGGCGGCCTTTCCAGGTCGCCGCGGGGAATCCTCGCGGCGGGCTCAAACTCCCGTGGGACGGCCTCACGCCAGCCGCCCCACCGCCCACGCCGCCGCGCCGGCATAAATCGCCGCAATCACGTCGTCCGCGGTCACGCCCCAGCCGCTTGGAAGCCGCTGGCTCGCGCCCGCGGGCCACGGCTTCCAGATGTCGAACACGCGGAACAGGACGAACACCAGCAGCGGCATCCACCAGCCGTGACGCGCGAGGAAGGCGCCCGCGCCGGGCGCGGCCCCGTGCCGGAGCGCGTCGTCCATGACGAGCGGCAGGAACGCCAGCGGCAGGGCGGCGATCTCGTCAATCACCACCGACGGCGGTTCGTGCCGGCCCAGCTCGCGCGCAGCCACGCCCGCGGCCCACACGGACACGCCCAGTCCTGCCAGCATCCCGAGCGCGAAAGCCCACACGGAACCGGTGGCCAACAGCGCCGCCGTCCACGGCAGCCCCAGCATCGTGCCGCAGGTGCCCGGCATGACCGGCGCGCGGCCGAGGCCGAAGCCCTCCGCGAGCCGGCACACAGGACGGCGCGCGGGCTTCACACGTCGCGCATGAACAGGGCCCGGTTGCGCCACAGGTAGATGCTGCCGGACAGCAGCGTGAGCACGACCGCCACCCACTTGGACGCCTCGGTGAACCACACCACCCACGGCGTGCCGGCCGGAAACTCGAACACGATCCGCGCCCACGCGCCCCACGTCGGGTATGCGAGCGAGGTGAGGATGGCGCAGATGCAGGCGATCTGGCTGATGGTCTTGTGCTTGCCGAAGCCCTCCGCGGCCAGCACGAGGTGCTGGGAGGCCGCGAGCAGGCGCAGCCCCGTGATCACCAGCTCCCGCGCCACGATCACGATCACCATCCACGCCGGCATGCGGTCCAGTTCCACGAACGCGATGAACGCCGAGCAGACAAGGATCTTGTCCGCCAGTGGATCCATCAGGATGCCAAAGCGCGTGATGAGCCGGTCGCGCCGCGCGATCATCCCGTCGAAGTAATCCGTGAGGCTCGCCGCGGCGAAGAGCGCGAGTGCGGCCGTGGCATGGCCGGGAAAGGGAACCAGCAGCGCGGCGAGAAACACCGCCGTCAGCGCCAGGCGCGAGACGGTGAGGCGGTTCGGCAGGTTCATCAGCGGCCGGAGGATGCCGCGCGCGATGGCCGGCGTCACTCCCGCAGCGGCGGCGGAACTGCAAAATCGAGTCGTGGCGCCCCGGTACCCTCGTGGAGGCCTGACCAACCGGTGGGCCGACGCAGCGAGGGTTCCAATTGGAACGACCGCAGTTGGCGGGTCCGGCCTGCTCATTGCTGGCAGGGCGTCCCCCGCCCTACTTCCTGACCGCCGACTCAACCATCTTGCGGAACTCCGCGTCGCCGCCCTCGACCAGCGCCTTGGGGCCGGTGAGCTTCACGAACACGGCACCCTGCGCCGCCTCGATGATCGCGCCACGCAGCGCGAAGCCCGGCCGGGGCGTCTGCGGCCCGCCGGGCATCCCGCTCAGGTAGGTGCCCTCGGCTCGGACGTAGGTGACCTTGGTTCCACCGACCTCGACGGTCTCCTGCTTGGCCTGCAGCTCCTCCTTGGTGCCCTGAAACTGACGGAACCAGCGGTCCACGTTGGCCTGCATGCCGCCGGCGTTGCCGGAGCCAAAATGGAAGAAGACGACCTCCGCGGGCTCGCCGCCGCCCTGGGCGGGGATGGCGAGCTGAGCCTTGCGCATCGGGTTCGGGCCGAGCTTCACCCAGGTCCAAGCCTCGGGCCGCGCGAAGGTGAGCTCGCTCACCGGGAAGGTCTTGGGAGCCTCCTGCGCCAGCGCGGGCAGGACCATGGCGAGGGCGAAAACGGCGGCGAAGCGGTTCATGGCCGGGACGGTGCGCGGCGAGCGGGCAAAGTCAAACGGGTCCGGCACCCGGGCGGCGACGCCCATCACCCCGGAGTCTGAGGCCGTTGGCGCGGCCGACCGTTCAATCGATCAACCGCCGTGTCAGGTCGCCGTAGGCGTCTATGCGCCGGTCGCGCAGGAAGGGCCAGTGGGTGCGGGTCACGTCCACCTTCTCGAGGTCCACGGGCACAAGGAGGTTCTCGGGCCGGTCCGTCGAGGCCTTCGCCAGGATCTGCCCGCTGGTGCCGGCCACGAAGCTCCGGCCCCAGAACTCGAGGCCGTCCCCGCCCACCCGCTCCAGCACCTCGTGGCCGACGCGGTTGACCGCGGCCACGTAGCAGCCGTTGGCCACGGCGTGCGAGCGCTGGATGATCTCCCAGGCACCGTGCTGGTTCTCGCCGTACTCGGCCTTCTCCTTGGGATGCCATCCGATGGCGGTCGGGTAGAGGAGAATCTGCGCGCCCTGCATCGCGGTGAGGCGCGCGGCCTCGGGATACCACTGGTCCCAGCAGACGAGCACGCCGAGACGCCCGAAACGTGTGTCCCACGCGCGGAAGCCGAGGTCGCCGGGCGTGAAGTAGAACTTTTCGTAGAAGAGCGGGTCGTCCGGGATGTGCATCTTCCGGTAGCGCCCGAGCAGCGCTCCATCCGCGTCAATGATGACGGCGGTGTTGTGGTACAGGCCGGCGGCGCGGCGCTCGAAGAGCGAGGCGATGACCACGACGCCGTGCTTCCTGGCGAGCTTCTGGAACGCCTCGGTGCTCGGGCCGGGGATCGGCTCCGCGAGCTTGAAGCACTCGTGGTCCTCGCTCTGGCAGAAGTACTGGGCGGTGACGAGTTCCTGGGTGCAGAGGATCTGCGCTCCGTCCCGCGCGGCGCGTGCGGCGGCGTCCAGGCAGGTGGCGAGGTTCCCACGGGGGTCGGGCGTGCAGGCATGCTGGAGCAGCCCGAGGGTGACCGCGGACGACGCACGGCGGCGCTTCATCGGATGTGGATCGGCACGGTCCGCGCGCGGTGCTCGGCCTTGTCCGCGAGGACCAGGGTGCCGCCGCGGCTCTGGTCCGCAACGCCCGCCGCGGGAATGGGCACGCTCTGGCCGAACAGCTCGCGGATGTAGCGGCCGAGCGTCTCGTTCGTGGGGCCGTAACCCGCGCCGTAGATGTAGCTCTCGAGGTCGAAGAGCAGCTCGTCGGCGGTCTGGTAGCGGGCCTGTACATCCCGCGCCAGGGCCTTGAGGAGGATCGCGTTGAGGCGGTCGTCCACCCGCGGGTCCTCCCGGCGGAAGTCAGGGATTTCGAGCGTAAGGATGCGCTGGCGGGACTCCTCGGTGGTGCCCGCGCGGAAGATGTTCCGGCCGAGCACCAGTTGGGAGAGGACGACGCCGGCGGAAAAGAGGTCGGAGCGACGGTCGGTGATCTGGAAGTCCGCCTGTTCCGGGCTCATGAAGTCGGGCTTGCCGACGACGATCTCGCCTTCCTGATCCTTGAGCAGGCCGCGGGCCTTGGCGATGCCGAAGTCGGTCAGCTTCACGTCGCCCTCGAAGGCGATCATGACGTTCTTGAAGCTCACGTCGCGGTGGACGATGCCGAGCGGCCGGCCGTCCCGGTCGGTCTTGTTGTGGGCGTAGGCGAGGCCGCGGGCGACGCGCGAGGCGATGAAGACGGCGAGTTCGGCCGGGAGCTGCTTCTGCTTGGCGCGGTGCTGGTCGAGGAATTGCTCGAGGTTCACCCCGCGGATGAGCTCCATGCAGATGAAGAGCTGCCCGTTGGCCTCGCCCAGATGATAGGTCTGGACGATGTTCGTATGGATGAGGTCGGCGACGAGCTTGGCCTCGCCGATGAAGTTCTCCACGAACCCGCTCTGCGAGGTGTAGTTTTGCCGGACGACCTTGATGGCGACGCGCTTCACGAAGTCCCGCGCGCCGTGCTGCTCGGCCTCGTACACGATACCCATGCCGCCCTCGAAGATCGTCCGCACGATCTCGTAGCGGAACGTCCCGCTCAGGGTGTTCGGCGCCGGCATGGGGGCGAGCATGAAACGGCGCCCCGGGGAGTCAAGCATTGCGGATTTTCTTGGGGTTTTCGGAGAGTTTTGCCTTGCACCCCCGGAAAGGCCGCGCCTATCAAGCCCCACCGTTCAACGGAAACAACCCAACCCAACACCCTCCAGCCAACTCATCATGCCCAAGACCCTCACCAAGTCCGCGCTCTCCGCCGAACTCGCCGACAAGGCCGGCCTCGCCTCCCGCAAGCAGGGCGTGCAGGTCCTCGACGCCCTCGCCGAGCTCGCCTACAAGAACGCCAAGAACTCCTTCACCCTCCCGGGCATCGGCAAGCTCGTGCTCGTGAACCGCAAGGCACGCATGGGCCGCAACCCCAAGACCGGCGAGGCCATCAAGATCCCCGCCAAGAAGGTCGTGAAGTTCCGCGTCGCCAAGGCCGCCAAGGAGGCGATCCTCGGAGGCAAGTAAGTCCTTCGCCCTGGATTTCTGCGGCACCCCGGCGTCCCCGGGGTGCCGTTTTCGTTTCCTCCCGTGGCCGGAAAGTCCTTCACCGACCTCAAGGTGGCCGTCGTCGGCTGCGGCGCGCTCGGCTCGTACTACGGCGCGCGACTTCTCCGCGCCGGCGCCCGCGTGCATTTCCTGCTCCGCTCGGACTACGACGCCGTGCGCCGCAGCGGCGTCCGCGTGCTCAGCCCCGAGGGCGGCTTTCACGTCAACCCGCGCTGCGCCCGCACGCCGGAGGAGATTGGCCCGTGCGACCTGGTCCTGATCGGCCTCAAGACCACGGCCAACGGCGAATTTCCCCGCCTGCTGCCGTCGCTCGTCGGGCCGGACACGGCCGTGCTCACGCTCCAGAACGGCCTCGGCAGCGAGGAGGCGCTGGCCGCGCTGTTCGGGCTGGAGCGCGTGCTGGGAGGCCTGTGCTTCGTGTGCCTGAACCGCCTCGAACCCGGCGTCATCCAGCACCTCGCCCACGGCCGGATCGTCATGGGCGAGTTCGCCGGCTGGCCCGAGCCGCGCACGCACGACATCGCCTCGCTCATCCGCCTGAGCGGCGTGCCCTGCGACGTCACGGACAACCTCGCCTGCGCGCACTGGGAGAAACTCGTCTGGAACATCCCCTTCAACGGCCTCGGCGTCGCCAGCGCCGCCGGCTACGAAAGCGTGCTCGCCGGCCGGGTGCTCGATCCCGTGCACCGCGAACCCTGCCTGACCACGGACAGGCTGCTCGCCGAACCGCGTTGGGAGGCGCTCGTGCGCGAACTGATGCGCGAAACCATCCGCGCCGCGCAGGCGCAGGGCCTGCCCGTCGCCGACACCGCGGAAGACGCACAGGTGAAGCGCACCCACGAGATGGGCGCGTACCGCGCCTCGACGCTGATTGACTTCGAGCGCGGCCATCCGCTCGAAATCGAAAGCCTCTTCCGCGAACCGCTCCGCCGCGCCCGGGCCGCCGCCGTGTCCGCGCCCCGGCTCGCGGCGCTGTGCGCCGTGCTCGCGGAGCTGGATCCGGCGCGGCGGGCGGCGTAGCGGCCCGGCCGCCAACGGCCGGGAGGTCGGCCGGGCGCCCCGCCCAGCGTCGGCTTCACCGGGCGGGGCGCCCGGTGGA
>JBJXFY010000286.1:0-17104 GCA_046155815.1 Limisphaerales bacterium
GTCGCCCCCGTCACGTGACCGGGGCGAGGATTGAAACTTGGACTGGGCGTTGAAGTCGGCCGGGGCGACTCAATCCTGCGCGGGCGGTGGGAGCCGCAGCGCCGTCTCCACGGCGTCCGGGGGAGCGAGTTCCTTGGCGGCGGCGGGCACGGCACCCAGCGCGGCGAGCTTCTGGCCTTCCGGCAACACGCGGCTTTGGAAGCTGCCAACGGCGCGGTTGTAGGCTGATGCCGCCTTCTCCAGGCCGGCGCCGATGGCGGCCAGATGGTCGGAGAACGTCGCCACGCGGTCGTAGAGGCGCTGCGCGGCCTCGGCAATGGCGCGGGCGTTCTCGGTCTGCGCGTGCTGCTGCCAGCTCACGGCCACGGAGCGGAGCAGGGCGATGAGCGAGGCGGGCGTGGCGAGGAGGATCTTCCGCTGCGCGGCCCAGATGATGAGGTCGGCGTCCGCCTCGAGGGCGGCGCTGAAGAGGCTCTCGGCCGGGACGAACAGCACGACGTGGTCCAGCGCGTTGGCGAACTGCGCCGGGTAGTCGCGGTCGGCGAGGGCCTTGACGGTGCCGCGGAGCTTCTGCGCGTGGGCGGCGAGCGCCTCCCGGCGTGCCGCGGGGTCGGCGGCGTCCAGCGCGGTGAGGAAGTCGAGGTCCGGCACCTTCGCATCCACGATGATGGCGCGGTCGCCGGGCAGGCGGACGATGAGGTCGGGCTTGGCGTCGCCCTGCTGGGCCTGCTCAACAAAGTCGCAGTGGGGGCTCAGGCCCGCGGCCTCCACCACGCGGCGCAGCGTCTCCTCGCCCCACCGGCCGCGGACGGGCGCGGACTTGAGGACCAGGCGGAACTGCTGCGTTTCGTGCGCGAGGGTCTGGCTGTGCTGCGTGAGCGCGTCGAGCTGCTGGCGGACTTCGCCGAGGGTCTTGGACTGCGTGGTCTCGCTTTGCTGAAGGCGCTGCTGGTACTGGTCGAGTTGCTGGCGGAGCGGCTCGACGAGCGTGCGGATGGCCTCTTGGCGCTGCGCGAGGTCGCCGTCCGAGACGGCCTTGAGCGCGGCGAAGTTTTGCTGCGCGAGGCTGAGGAAGGCCTCGTTGTTGCGGTTGAGGGCCTCGCCGGCGAGGGCCTTGAACTCCTGCGCCAGCCGGTCGCGGGCCTGCTGCAGCTCGGCGAGGCGCTGCGCGAAGCCGGTGCGTTCGGCGTCGAGCCGGGCTTCGCCCTCGGCGGCCCTCACGCGGGCGGCGGCGGTGTCGGCGTGGGCGGCCTCGAGCTGACCGGCCAGCGCGGCCTTGGCGGCCTGCGCGTCGCGCAGGTCGCCTTCGAGGCCGAGAAGGCGCTCGTCGAGCGCGGCGCGATCGGCCTGCGCGGCGAGTCGGGCCCGCTCGGTGGCGAAGCGGGCGCGCGGGCGGAGCACAAGCCACGTGAGCACCGCGCCGGCCAGCAGGCCGGCGAGGACGAGGAGGGCGGCTTCGACCGGGTGCATGGCGGCAGCTTGGACGCGGCGCCGGGGCAAGGCCAAGCGCGGGCGAAGGGTAGGGGAGTCGGGGCGAGGACGAGGAAGAGGGTGAGGACGAGAATGAGCACGCTGGGAAGCCGCGCTTGCCGCGGGGTTCGCGCCGCTTCAACCTGCGGCATGGAAGCCGACTTCGTCACCGTGTTCACCTGCCTCAATCCCATGGATGCCGAGCTGGTGGCGTCGCGTCTGTCGGCGGCCGGGCTGAAGCCGGAGGTTTTCAACCAGCTCTCGGCGCTGAGCATGGAGGGCTATTCGCTCGCGACCGGCGGCATCCAGGTGAAGGTGCCGGCGGCGCAGGGCGGGGAGGCCAAGGCCATCCTTGCGGCGGACGAGGAGGCGGCCGGCGGGGCGGCATGAACTCGGCGCAGCAGCGTGCCCTGCGCGCCTTCGCTCGGCGCCTGGGCGCGGCGCAGGTCTCCCTCGACCCGGCCGTCCGCCAGGCGCACGCGGGCGACAAGTGGTTCGCCACGGCGCTGCCCGACGCGGTGGCGACGCCGGCGGACACGGCGGGCGTGGCGCGGGTGCTGGCCTTCGCGAACGAACGCCGCATCCCGGTCACGCCGCGCGGCGCGGGCTACGGCTACGTGGGCGGCTGCGTGCCCGTGCATGGGGGCATCGCACTGTCGCTCGAACGGCTCGACAAGATCCTGGAGATCAGCCGGGCGGACTTCGTGGCCGTGGTGCAGCCGGCGGTGCGGACCCGGGCGCTGCAGGACGCGGCCGAAAGGCAGGGGCTCTTCTACCCGCCCGACCCGGCGAGCCGCGCGGACAGCAGCCTGGGCGGGAACATCGCCACCAACGCCGGGGGGCCGCGCTGCCTCAAGTACGGCGTGACGCGCGACTACGTGCTGGGCCTCGAGGTCGTGCTGGCCGACGGCACAGTGGCCCGGCTCGGGGGGCGCGCGCACAAGAACAAGACCGGCTTTGACCTGCACCGGCTCCTCGTGGGCAGCGAGGGCCTGCTGGGCGTGGTGACGGAGGCGACGCTGAAGCTGCTGCCGCGTCCGCCGTGGCGTTCCGCGCTGGCGGTCGGGATGGCCGGCATGGCGGCGGCAGCGCGCGCGATCGAGGCGGTGTTTGCAGCCGGCTTCCTGCCGTGCGCGCTTGAGGTGGCGGACCGTTTCACGCTCGCGGCGGCGGCGGAGCGCACGAAGGACCGCCGGCTTGAGGGCTGCGACGCGGTATTGATGCTCGAGCTGGACGGGCACGAGAAGTCGGTGCGCGCCGAAATGACGGTGGTGGAGCGGCTGCTCCGGCGGTTCCGCCCGCGCTTCGTGCAGCGGGCGCACGGCGACGTGGCGTGCGAGCGGCTCTGGCAGTTGCGGCGGGAGTTCTCCTTCGCGCTCCGCGACACCGGGCTGACGAAAATGAACGAGGACGTGGTGGTGCCGCGCGGGCGGCTGCTGGAGCTGTTTGCGCTCGGGGAGCGCCTCCAGTCGCGGCACGGCCTGCCGGTCGCCTGCTTCGGCCACGCGGGCGACGGCAACATCCACGTGAACCTGATGGTGGATGAAAAGCAGCCGGGGCACGCGAAGCGGCGGGATGCGGCGCTGGACGAGCTGTTCAAGGGCGTACTGGCGCTGGGAGGCGCCATCACGGGCGAGCATGGCGTGGGTCTCGCGAAGAAGCCGTGGTGGCCCCTGGCGGTGTCCGCGGAGGCGCGGGCCCTGCACCGGAGCGTGAAGCGGGCACTGGACCCGAGGGGCATCCTGAATCCGGGAAAGTTCGTGTAACGGAGGGGATGCCTGGCGCGGTCTCCGCCATCAGCCCCGCCGCCTTGGTCCTCGTCATCCCAGACAAGAGGGCAGGACGCAGGCGGACCGAAGCGTGGGCACGATCGCGTTTGCGGAACGGCATTGCGGCGGCGGGTGGGATTTCCAAGTTGGCCGGCATGGACCTGACACGGACGGCGCTGGGGACGTGGAGCGGCGGGCGCTTCATGCATTTCGGCGAACCGTTGGACGAGGCGCGCCATCTCGGGCTGTTCCGGCGGGCGTGGGAGCGGGGCGTGCGGACTTTCGTGACGGCGGACGTGTATGGCTCGGGGGCGGCGGACGAGCTGCTGGGCCGCGCACTGGGCGGGTTGCCGCGGGACAGCTACAGCCTCGTCGGCGCCATCGGCCATGATTTCTACACGGGCCGTCGCGACGGCGCGAAAGGCTATCCGCGCTTCACGGACCCGGCACTGCGGCCGCCGCGCGAGTACCGCGACTACGTGCGGCGGGCGACGGAGGAGTCGTTGAAGCGCTGCCGCGCCGACGCCTTCGACCTGCTGCTGCTCCACAATCCCGACCAGACCGGCTTCACCGGCGACGCGGTCTGGGAAGCGCTGCGCACGGTGCGCGACGAGGGGATGGCGGCACGGCTGGGCGTGGCGCCCGGACCGGCCAACGGCTTCACCTTGGACTTGCTGGCGTGCTTCGAGCGCTTCGACGAGGTGCTGGACTGGGCGATGATCATCCTGAACCCCTTCGAGCCGTGGCCGGGGAGGCTGGTGCTGCCGGCCGCGGCGCACCACGGGGTTCGAGTCATCACGCGGGTGGTGGACTACGGCGGACTTTTCCACGACGACGTGAAGCCTGGGCATCGCTTCGCAGAGTACGACCACCGGACCTTCCGCCCTGCGGGCTGGGTTGAAGCCGGTGCGGAAAAGCTGGAAAGAATCCGGCCCACGGCGGTCCGGCACGGCCTGACGCCCCTGCAGCTTGCCTGCGTGTGGAACCTGGCCCAGCCGGCCGTGGCCAGCGTCGTCCCCACGCTGATTCAGGAGTCCGGGAACGGCGCCAAGCCCATCGAAGCCAAGCTGGAAGAGCTGGCGGCGTTGCCGGAAGCTGCACTGTCTGCCGCCGAGGCGGCGGAAATTCTGGCCGAAGGTGACAACACGGGCTGCATGGCGCTGAAGGGGGGCAATCCGGGCCATCTCGGCGCACCGTTGCCTGACCGCTGGGCGCTGGATGAAGCCCTGCGCCGCGCTGGTGGCCGATGGGGAATCGACGCAGACACGGCCTTGGTGCCGCGCCCGGAAAAGGGGTGAGCAACTTTTCCGAGGCTCGGAGTTGACACGCGAAATGGGTGGGGGTATCTCGGTCGGTCCAATCTGGACGGTGCACGCGGTCGACCAAGCAGCCCGAGCTGGCAGAGCAGGGGTTGCTTGTCTTTTTGTCGTCCGGCGCGGCCGTCCGGAGAGGAAGTCGGGCCCATGTAGCTCAGTTGGTAGAGCACGTCCTTGGTAAGGACGAGGTCACCGGTTCAAACCCGGTCATGGGCTCCAGCACGACGCAACGAACGCAACGATCCAACACCGAAAGCGGAGACTGTAATGGCCAAAGAGAATTTTGTGCGGAAGAAGCCGCATCTGAACGTCGGCACCATCGGCCACGTGGACCACGGCAAGTCCACCCTGACCGCGGCCATCGTCGCCACCCAGGCCCGCCGTGGCATGGCAACGCCGATCTCTTACTCCGACATCACCAAGGGCGGCACCGTGCGTGATGAAACCAAGACCGTCACCATCGCCGTATCGCACGTCGAGTACGAGAGCGACACCCGGCACTATGCCCACGTGGACTGCCCGGGCCACGCCGATTATGTGAAGAACATGATCACCGGCGCCGCGCAAATGGACGGTGCGGTCCTCGTGGTGAGCGCCGCCGACGGCCCGATGCCGCAAACCCGCGAGCACATCCTGCTTGCCCGCCAGGTCGGTGTTCCCTCCATCGTGGTGTTCCTGAACAAGGTGGACCTCGTGGACGACCCCGAGCTGCTCGACCTGATCGACATGGAGGTTCGGGACCTGCTGACCAAGTACGGCTTCCCTGGCGACAAGACCCCCATCGTCAAGGGCAGCGCCACCGCTGCCTTGGCCGCGAAGCCCGAGGGAGAGAAGGCCATCGCCGAACTCCTCGCTGCGCTGGACTCCTTCGTGCCCGAGCCGCTGCGGGAGAACGAGAAGCCCTTCCTCATGTGCATCGAGGATGTGTTCAACATTGAAGGCCGGGGAACCGTCGTTACCGGCCGATGCGAGCGGGGAATCCTCAAAAAGAACGAGGAAGTCGAAATCGTCGGCCTCAAGGACACCCGCAAGACCACGGCTACGGACATGGAAATGTTCCGCAAGTTGCTGGAGGAGGTCCGGCCGGGCGACAATGCCGGCATCCTGCTTCGCGGCATCAAGAAGGAGGACGTGGAGCGCGGCATGGTGCTGGCCAAACCTTCCTCCATCAAGCCGCACACCAAGTTCAAGGCCGAGGTATACGTGCTCTCAAAGGATGAGGGCGGCCGGCACACCCCGTTCTTCAACAACTACCGTCCGCAATTCTATTTCCGCACGTCCGATGTGACCGGTACCGTGACGCTGGCTCAGGGCGTTGAGATGGTGATGCCGGGCGACAATGTCTCCGTTGATGTCGAGCTGATCGCTCCCGTGGCGATGGAGAAGGGTCTGCGCTTTGCGATCCGCGAGGGCGGGCGTACCATCGGTGCGGGCCGCGTGAGCGAAGTGCTCAACTGAGAAAACTCACTTGTCACTTCGCGCAACGCGACACTCAGGCTTGCCGGCGGGCGGACTCCTGGCCGCCGGCCGCCTCCCTAGGACGGCGGTAGCTCAATTGGTAGAGCAGCGGTCTCCAAAACCGCAGGTTGGGGGTTCGAGACCCTCCCGCCGTGCCAGGGAAGGCGCACTCCGGAGGGGTGGCAGAGTGGTCGATTGCGGCGGTCTTGAAAACCGCTGTGCGTGATGAACGCACCGGGGGTTCGAATCCCTCCCCCTCCGCCAACTGAACATGTCCAAATACACGGGCCTCATTATCTGGGTGGTCGTCATAGGCACGGCCTTCGGCCTCGCCTGGTACATGGGCTGGCTGAAGCGCCTCGCCGCCTACAGCCAGCAGACCCGTGAGGAGCTCCGCAAGTGCACCTGGCCCACCCGTCAGGAGCTTTGGGGATCCACCGTTCTCGTCATGCTGGCCACCCTGCTCCTGGGTATGTTCACCGTGATCGTGGACTTCGTCTTTACCTGGGTTGTCCAAGGCCTGTTCCGGGCCTGAAGCTCCAAGCCGACCATTCTGCATGAAAAGCCGCTGGTTCGTCCTCCACGTGCTCTCCGGACAGGAGCAGAAGGTCCGCGAGAGCATCGAGAAGCGCTCCAAGGCCGAGGAAATGTCCGAGTTCATCAAGGAAGTCCTAATCCCAATGGAGAAGGTCGCCGAGGTGCGGAATGGCAAGAAGACCATCACCTCCCGCAAGCTTCACCCGGGCTATGTGTACATCGACCTCATCCTCCTTGATGACGACCGCCGCCTGCTCGACCGTCCGTGGTACTTTATTCGCGACACTCCCGGACTGATCGGGTTTGTCGGCGGCGAGAAGCCCATCGAGGTCGAACCCGAGGAAATCGACGCCATCAAGTCGCAGATCGCCGAGTCCGAGGACGTCGAGCGGCCGAAGGTTTCGTTCAATGTCGGCGAAACCGTGAAGATCAACGACGGTCCCTTCCTCAATTTCAGCGGCGTCATCGAGGAGGTGGACGCCGACAAGGGCCGGCTGAGGATCACCGTGAATGTCTTCGGCCGGAACACCCCCGTCGAGATCGAGTACTGGAAGGTCGAGAAGGCCTAGTCATCCCCACCTGCTTTCGCCATGGCAAAAAAAGTCACCGGACAGATCAAGCTTCAGATTCCCGGCGGCCAGGCCAACCCGGCCCCGCCCGTCGGCCCCGCGCTCGGCCAGCACGGCGTCAACATCATGGGCTTTTGCAAGGAGTTCAACGCCCGCACCAAGGACGCCGCCGGCATGATCGTGCCTGTGGTCATCACCGTCTTCCAGGACAAGTCCTTTACCTTCATCACCAAGTCGCCGCCCGCCTCCGCTCTGCTTAAGAAGGCCGCCGGCATCGCCTCCGGCTCGAAGACGCCGAACAAGGACAAGGTCGGCAAGGTGACCCGGAAGCAGATCCTCGAGATCATCAAGCTCAAAAAGGACGACCTCAACGCCGCCAGCGAGGACGCAGCCGTGCTCATGATCTCGGGTACCGCCCGCAGCATGGGCATCGAGGTTGTCGGATAGACTTTACCGCGGGAGGGCTCACGCCCGTTCGCACCGCACCCCACACCCATGCCCAGCAAACGCTATAAGCAGGCCCTTGCGTCTTTGGACGTCACCAAGGCCTACCCCCTCAAGGAGGCCGTCGAAGTGCTCGGGAAGTTTCCCCGCGCGAAGTTCAACGAAACCGTGGATCTCAGCTTCCGTCTTGGCGTGGACCCCCGCCAGTCGGACCAGATGGTTCGCGGCACCGTCCCGTTGCCCCATGGTTCCGGCAAAACCGTTCGGGTGCTTGTCTTCGCCAAGCCTGGTGCCGCGGCCGACGCCGCCCGCGCGGCCGGCGCGGAAAATGTCGGTTTCGACGAAATGATCAAAAAGTGCAGCGAGGGCTGGACCGATTTTGACATCGCCGTTGCCACCCCCGAGGCGATGGTCGAGGTCCGGAAGCTCGGCAAGGTGCTCGGCCCCCGTGGCCTCATGCCCAACCCGAAGACCGGCACCGTCACCGAAGACACCGCCAAGGCCGTCAAGGAGTTCAAGGCTGGCCGCGTGGAATTCAAGGTGGACAAGACGGCCAACGTCCATGTCCCCGTCGGCAAAGGCAGCTTCACCATCCACCAGATCGAGGAGAACGCCCGCACGGTCATCGAGGCCGTCGTCAAGGCCCGCCCGCCGGGTGCCAAGGGCGTCTTCGTCCGCACTTGCGCCCTCTCCCTCACCATGAGCCCGGCTGTCCGCGTGGACACCCGTGAGTTCACCCGCTAACCCCGCGCCACCCGTTCCCATGCGTCCCGAAAAGAAAGCCATCAGCGCGGAATACATCGCGCGGCTCAACGCCTCCCCGTACTTTGTCGTCGCCGAGTACACCGGCCTCAAGGTCGCCCAGTTCACCGAACTCCGAAGGCGCCTCCGCGCCGCCGGGGCCCGGGCTCAGGTCGTCAAGAACTCGATCTTCCGCATCGCCGCCAAGGAAGCCGGTGCCGCGGACCTCACCGGCACCCTATCCGGCCAGGTGGCCGTCATCACCGGCGACAGGGATATCTCCGCCGCCGCCAAGGTGCTCAAGAACTTCACGGCCGAGTTCGACAAGCCGAAGGTCAAGTTTGGCTTCCTCGGCAACCAGCGCCTCGACGAGGCCGCCCTCAAGGTCCTCGCCGACCTTCCGCCCATCGAGGTGCTTCGCGGCAAGCTCCTCGGCGTGCTGCAGGCCCCGGCCCAGCAGTTGGTCGCTCTCCTCAGCACGCCCGCCAGCCAGCTGGCCCGGGTGCTCAAGGCGAAGGCCGAGAAAGCCTGAGGAGCGCTCGACAATTTCACTCCGGCCGCGCGGCCGCGGTGACGAACAGGAAAAAACAACCAAACAAAAGTAAATCGTCGGCGCGCCGGGCCGGTGCGCTCAAATCCATCCGGGGCTCCGGGCGGGCGACGAGACTGAAAGACCAACATGGCAGACCTGGAAGTGATCGCAAAACAGCTCGGTGAGCTGACCGTCATCGAGACGGCCGAGCTGGTGAAGAAGCTGGAAGCCGCGTGGGGCGTCACCGCCGCCGCACCGTTGGCCGTTGCCGCCGTCGGCGCGCCCGCAGCGGGCGGGGCCGCCGCCCCGGCCGCCGAGGCCAAGACCGAATTCGACGTCATTCTCCTTTCGGCTCCGGCCGACAAGAAGATCGCCGTCATCAAGGCGGTCCGCGAGATCAAGGCCGGGCTCGGCTTGGCCGAGGCCAAGGCCCTCGTCGAGGGTGCGCCCAAGCCGGTGCTCGAGGCCGCCAACAAGGCGGACTCCGAGGCCGCGAAGAAGAAGCTGGAGGACGCTGGCGCCAAGGCCGAAGTCAAGTAGGATCACGTGCCCGGGACGCCGCCGAGGGGTGGAGCCCCGGTTTTTAAGAGAACGCAACGTCCGGCGCGCCAGTCAATGGCCGTGACCCCGAGAAGGGGGCGCTGGAAAGATAGCTGGTTGTTGGGCGGGAAGCCGGAACACGGCCGGCCTCCTGCCCTCAGGCATTGACCCACCGTGAGCCGGGCCGTCCGGCACCGACACCGACCGATCATGGCAACCCGTCTGAGCGAGCGCATCAATTTCGGCAGGATCAAGGAAGTCACTCCGCCGCCGAACCTGATCGAGCTCCAGATCAATTCGTACGAGGAGTTCCTCCAGCGCGACCTGGCACCCTCGCGACGCAAGAACACCGGCCTCCAGGCCGTGTTCACCGAGGTGTTCCCCATCGAAAGCTATGACGGCAAGGTGGTCCTCAAGTACCACAGCTACGAGATTGGCCAGCCCAAGCAGGACTGGCTCGAGTGCCTCCGCGAAGGCGTGACTTACGGCGCGCCGCTCCACGTCACCTTCCACCTCGAGGAGGAGGGCACCATCAAGGAGGAAAAGGTCTTCATGGGCGAGCTGCCCCTGATGACCCCGCAGGGGACCTTCGTGATCAACGGTGCCGAGCGCGTCATCGTCAGCCAGCTCCACCGTTCGCCTGGCATCGCCTTCGAGGAGAATACCCACGCCAACGGCAAGAAGCTCCACGGCTTCCGGATCATCCCCGACCGCGGCTCGTGGTTCGAGGCTCAGTTCGACACCAGCGACCTCCTTTACGTCTACCTCGACCGCAAGAAGCGCCGCCGAAAGTTTCTGGTTACCGGCTTCTTCCGTGCCCTCTACGCCATTCCGGAGGCCAAAGTCGGCAAGCCCTCCGACTCCAAGGGACCGGAGAAGGCCGGGCTAGACCGCGAGATTGTCGAACTGTTCTACGAGGTGAAGGAACTCACCATCAAGGAGGCCGACAAGATCGAGGAGATCCAGAATTTCGTCCTCATCGAGGACATCCTCGACCTTGACCGCGGGGTGGTCGTGGCCCGCGCCTTCGAGCCGCTCTCCAAGGCCGTCGTCCGCCAAATCGCCGACCTTGGCAGCAACAAGCTCAGCGTCGTGGACACCAGCGTGGACGACGGGATCGTCATCAAGTGCCTCAAGAAGGACCCGACCAAGAACGCGGACGAGGCGCTCAAGGACATCTACCGCCGCCTCCGCCCTGGCGACCCGCCCACCACGGCCAACGCCCGCGCACTCATCAAGCGCCTGTTTTTCGACGCCAAGCGCTACGACCTCGGGCGCGTCGGCCGCTACAAGATCAACCAGAAGCTCAGCCTCGAGAACCCGACGGACGATCGAATTCTCCGCGGTCGCGACCTGTTGCTGGCCACCAAGTATCTCCTCAAGCTCAAGAAGGGCGAGGGCAGCCTGGACGACATTGACCACCTCGGCAGCCGCCGCGTCCGCACCGTCGGCGAGCTGCTTGCCAACCAGTGCCGGGTCGGCCTCGCCCGCACCGAACGCCTCGTCAAGGAGCGCATGACGCTTTTCGACCAGAACGCGGACACGATGACGCCCCAAAAGCTCATCAACCCGAAGGCGCTCTCGGCGGTCATCCGCGACTTCTTCGGCCGCTCGCAGCTGAGCCAGTTCATGGACCAGATCAATCCTCTGGCCGAACTCACCCACAAGCGGCGCCTTTCCGCACTTGGACCCGGCGGCCTCTCCCGTGATCGGGCCGGCTTTGAGGTGCGCGACGTTCATCCTTCCCACTACGGCCGCATCTGCCCGGTCGAGACGCCCGAAGGACCCAACATCGGCCTCATCGCCTCGATGGCTACCTTTGCCCGCATCAATGACTTCGGCTTCATCGAAACCCCGTACCGCAAGGTCGTGAAGGGCCGCGTCACCGGCGAAGTGGACTACCTCACCGCCGATCGCGAGGAGAACTTCATCATTGCGCAGGCCAATTCCGTGCTTGATGACAAGGGTCACTTCGTTTCGGACAAGGTTTCCTGCCGGCGCAAGGGTGGCGACTTCATCGACTCCGAGCCCGCGCTGGTGGACTACATGGACGTCTCGCCGAAGCAGCTCGTCTCCGTCGCCGCGGCGCTGATTCCCTTCCTGGAGCATGACGACGCGAACCGTGCGCTCATGGGCTCGAACATGCAGCGGCAGGCCGTTCCGCTGCTCATTGGCGAAGCCCCTTTCGTGGCCACCGGCCTTGAGGAGCGGGTCGCCCGCGACTCCCGCGCCGTGCTTGTGACGGAGGACCTGGGCAAGGTGGCCGCCATCACCGGCACCCAGATCATTCTCACCCCCGACGGGAAGCTGCCGGAGACCAAGAAGAAGTTGCGGCACAATCCGGCCGAGGGCCTGCAGGTCTATCCGCTCCGTAAGTTCATGCGCTCCAACGCCGCCACCTGCATCAACCAGAAGGTACTGGTCGAAAAGGGTGACTCGGTGAAGAAGGGCCAGGTGCTGGCCGATGGCCCCTGCACCCAGCAGGGCGAGCTCGCCCTCGGGCGCAACGTGCTGTGCGCCTTCATGCCGTGGAACGGCTATAACTTTGAGGACGCCATCCTCATCTCCGAGCGCATCGTCAAGGAGGACGTGTTCACCTCCATACACATTGACGAGTTCGAGGTCGGCGCCCGCGACACGAAGCTGGGGCCCGAGGAGATCACCCGCGACATCCCGAACCTTGGCGACGAGGCGCTGAAGGACATAGGGCCGGACGGTGTCATCCGTGTCGGCGCGGAGGTCAAGCCAGGCGACATCCTCGTCGGCAAGATCACGCCCAAGTCGGAGACCGAACTCGCCCCCGAGGAGCGCTTGCTGCGTGCCATCTTCGGCGAGAAGGCCGCCGACGTGAAGGACACTTCCCTGAAGGTGCCATCCGGCACGTACGGCATCGTCATGGACGTGAAGGTCTCCGCGAAGAAGGAGACCGACAAGCCCGCGCCCAGAATCGTGGCTGCGGCCGGTTCCGAAGAAAAAAAGCAGGCCAAGCAGATCCAGGAGGAATTCAAGCAGAAGCAGGAGGAGCTGCGCGACCAGCTCACCGAGGCCCTGTCCAACATTCTCCTCGGCGAGAAGATTCCCTTGGACGTGGTCAACTCGGAGACGGGCGAAATCATCATTCCCGCCAACCGCAAGATCACCAAGACCCTGCTCCGCAAGCTGGCCTGTGTGTACGACCGGATTGAGATCGATCCTTCGCCCATCCGCAACAAGATCAACGAGATCATCAGCGCCTTCCGCAAGAAGTTCGAGGATCTCCAGATGCAGCAGGACGAGGAGCTCGAACGCGCCGAGTCCGGCGACGACGTGGACCCCGGCATCATCAAGTCGGTCAAGGTGTACATCGCCTCGAAGCGCAAGCTCTCCGTCGGCGACAAGATGGCCGGCCGCCATGGCAACAAGGGCGTGGTGGCGAAGATCGTCGCGGACGAGGACATGCCCTTCCTCGCGGACGGCACCTCGGTGGACATCGTGCTGAACCCGCTCGGCGTGCCTTCCCGCATGAACGTGGGCCAGCTCCTCGAGACCCACCTCGGCTGGGCCGCCCAGGTTCTTGGCCTGCGCTTCGCGACGCCCGTCTTTGACGGCATCTCAGAGAAGCGCATCCGCGAGTACATCAGTGAGGCCGGCGAGAAGCAGAAGAAGGAGGTCGGCCAGGTCCTGGTCGGCGAGAACGGCAAGACCAGCCTCTTCGACGGCCGCACCGGCGAGCGCTTCGACCAGGAGGTCGTGGTCGGCTACATCTACATGATGAAGCTGCACCACCTCGTGGCGGACAAGATCCACGCCCGCGCGGTGGGGCCGTACTCGCTCGTCACCCAGCAGCCGCTCGGTGGCAAGGCGCAGTATGGCGGCCAGCGCTTCGGCGAGATGGAGGTCTGGGCGCTGGAGGCCTACGGTGCCGCCTACATGCTCCAGGAACTGCTCACCGTGAAGTCCGACGACGTGCAGGGCCGCACGCGCATCTACGAAAGCATTGTGAAAGGTGACAATGCGCTCGAGGCCGGAGTTCCCGAGTCGTTCAACGTCCTCGTGAAGGAGATGCAGTCCCTTGGCCTCGAGGTCCGCGTCGGCTACGCGAACCCCGCCGAACAGCCCCAGCCCACCGCCGCCGGCGTCCAGGCGCTGCTGGCTTCCTGAACCCAACGCCCAACCACGGAAAATCCCGACATGATGACTGCCAAGGAAACCGCGCGCGAGCTGCTCGGCCTCGAGAAGGTCAACCAGGTGGACCACGTGGGTATCTCCGTCGCCTCGCCGGAGAACATCCGCTCCTGGTCCAAGGGCGAGGTGAAGAACCCCGAGACCATCAATTACCGCACCTTCAAGCCGGAAAAGGGCGGCCTCTTCTGCGAGCGCATCTTCGGCCCGGTGAAGGACTGGGAGTGCTCCTGCGGGAAATACAAGCGCATCAAGCACCGCGGCGTCGTCTGCGACCGCTGCGGCGTCGAGGTCACGCTTTCCCGCGTCCGCCGCGAGCGCATGGGCCACATTGAGCTCGCCGTGCCCGTCTCGCACATCTGGTTCTTCAAGTGCATGCCGTCGCGCATCGGCCTCATGCTCGACATGACCGCGCGCAACCTTGAGCGCGTCATCTACTACGAGGACTACCTAGTCATTGATGCCGGCAATACCCCGCTCAAGCCGCACCAGCTCCTGAGCGAGATGGAGTACCGCGACGCCCGCGCCACCTACGGCGTCGAGGCCTTCAAAGCGAAGATGGGCGCCGAGGCCGTGCGCGAGGCTCTTACCACCATCAAGCTGTCGGAGCAGGTCGAGCAGCTCCAGCAGGCGATGACCGAGACCAAGAGCAAGCAGATCCGCAAGAAGCTCGCCAAACGGATCAAGCTTCTCCAGGGCTTCATCAACGCCAAGGCGCGTCCCGAGTGGATGATTCTCGTGGTGCTGCCGGTGATCCCGCCCGACCTCCGGCCGCTGGTGCCGCTCGAGGGAGGACGCTTCGCCACCTCCGACCTCAACGACCTTTACCGCCGCGTCATCAACCGGAACAACCGGCTGAAGAACCTCCTCCAGCTCAAGACCCCCGAGGTCATTATCCGCAACGAGAAGCGCATGCTGCAGGAGTCGGTGGACGCCCTCTACGACAACGGCCGCCACGGCCGCGCCGTCACTGGTGCCGGCAACCGCCCGCTCAAGTCGCTTTCCGACATGCTCAAGGGCAAGTCCGGACGCTTCCGCCAGAACCTGCTTGGCAAGCGCGTGGACTACTCGGGCCGCTCCGTCATTGTCATCGGCCCCGAACTCAAGCTCCACCAGTGCGGCCTGCCCAAGAAGATGGCGCTCGTGCTCTTTGAGCCCTTCATCATCCGCCGCCTCAAGGAGCAGGGCTACGTCCATACCGTCCGCTCGGCCAAGAAGATGATCGAGCGCCAGTCGCCCGAGGTCTGGGACATCCTCGAGGAGGTCACCAAGGAGCACCCGATCCTTCTCAACCGCGCCCCCACGCTTCACCGCCTGTCCATTCAGGCCTTCGAGCCGCTGCTCATCGAGGGCGAGGCCATCCGCATCCACCCGCTCGTCTGCACCGCCTACAACGCGGACTTTGATGGCGACCAGATGGCCGTCCACGTCCCGCTCTCCGTCGAGGCCCAGCTCGAGGCGCGTCTGTTGATGATGGCGTCGCACAACATCTTCAACCCCTCGAGCGGCAAGCCCATCATGACGCCGACGCAGGACATCACGCTCGGCTGCTACTACCTGACTGCGGAGCCGCGCAAGGTGAACGAGAAGGCCGGTCGACGGCTCAAGCTTTTTGGCGGCCGTGACGAGGTTGTTTTCGCCCATACCGAGGGCGATGTGACGACGCACGAGTACATTCTCCTGGCAAATCCTGATCGTGGCCGGTCGACTGTGTTTGGTCGGGAGGTGCGGGAACTCACCAGCGAAGAGATCAAGCAGGTGGAGCAAAGGAAGCTCTCCGATCTCGACGCCCGCCTGCTGGAAGGCAAGATTTTGAAGACCACTGTCGGCCGCGTCATCTTCAATGAGATCTGGCCGGCGGAGTTGGGCTTCTTCAACCGCCCCTGTGGCAAGAGCCAGCTCGGCGACATCATTTTCAACTGCTACAAGCACGCCGGCCACGCACGCACTGTCGACGCACTCGACAAGCTCAAGGAACTGGGCTTCCGCGAGGCTACCCGCGCCGGCGTCTCCATCGGCATTGATGACATGATCATCCCGAAGGAGAAGGGACAGCAGATCGAGTCCGCACAGAAGCAGATCGCCGACGTGGACAAGCAGTACCGGAAGGGCGTCATCACACCGGGCGAGCGCTACAACAAGGTGGTCGACATCTGGACCCACTGCACGGACCAGATCGCCAGCGTCATGCTGCACACACTCGAGGCCAACCAGAGCAAGCGCGAGTTCAATCCCGTTTTCCTCATGGTGGATTCGGGCGCCCGTGGCAACAAGGCCCAGGTCCGCCAGCTCGCCGGTGTCCGCGGCCTCATGGCCAAGCCCAGCGGCGACATCATCGAGAAGCCCATTCTCTCGAACTTCCGCGAGGGTTTGAGCGTGCTCGAGTACTTCATCTCCACGCACGGCGCCCGCAAGGGTCTGGCCGACACGGCGCTCAAGACCGCCGACTCGGGCTACATGACCCGCAAGCTCGTGGACGTGGCGCAGGACGTGATCATCCGCCAGGACGATTGTCGCACCACCAATGGCATCTTCATTGCCTCCATCTACGAGGGCGAGGACGAGGTCGTGAAGCTCGCGGACCGCGTCCTGGGCCGTTTCTCCGCCGAGGATGTCTTCGATCCGAACGAGCCGAAGGTGCCGGTGGTCAAGGCGGGGGACTTCATTGACGAACCCAAGGCCCGACTGATCACGCGCTCCGGCATAGACCGGATGAAGATTCGCTCCGTGCTCACCTGCGAGGCCAAGACGGGCATCTGCATGCGCTGCTACGGCCGCAACCTGGCCACCGGCCGCTTCGTCGAGCTGGGCGAGGCCGTTGGCATCATCGCCGCGCAGTCTATCGGCGAGCCAGGCACGCAGCTTACGATGCGTACCTTCCACATCGGGGGCGCCGCGACCCAGGCCTTCAAGCAGCCTCAGATCCGTGCCAAGCACGATGGCGTCGTGCGCTACTCGGATGAACTTCGCGTCGTTGAGATCGAGGACCGCAACTTCATCGTCCTGAACAAGAATGGCTCGGTTTCCATCCGCGGCGATGATGGCCGCGAACTGGAGATCCATTCGGTGCCGATCGGTGCCGTCATCTCCGTTCCCAACGGCGGCCGGGTGAAGGGGCCGCACAAGGACGAGAAGCACCAGCGCGTCGAGGGCGAGGTGTTCGTCCAGTGGGATCCATACAATGTTCCGATCCTTTCCGAGAAGGCTGGCAAGTTGCACTTCCACGACGTGATCGAGGGCGTGACGGTCAAGTACGAGGTGGATGAGGCCACCCAGCAGGAGGCCATGGTTGTCATCGACCACAAGGAGGATTTGCATCCCCAGATCAGCATCGTCGGCCCATCCGGCGAGCCGGTCGCCAGCTACGCCATCCCTGCGGGCGCCCACATCGTCGTGTCCGAGGGCGCGAAGATTGTCGCGGGATCCCTGCTTGCGAAGACCCCCCGGAAGCAGTCCAAGACCAAGGACATCACCGGTGGCCTGCCCCGGGTCGCTGAGCTCTTCGAGGCCCGACGGCCCAAGGACGCGGCGGAGATCTCCCGCATTGACGGTGTGGTGGACTTCGGT
>JBJXFY010000287.1:0-3507 GCA_046155815.1 Limisphaerales bacterium
GCGACGGCCGCGCCGAGCTGCGCCGCCGTGCCCGCCGCCGCGACGGCCCGGCCGAGCCGCGAGGGCCGGCCCAGCGCGAGCAGCCCCAGCGCCGTCGCGAGGGGCAGCAACAGCGGCAGGGTGATGAGGGGGCCGGCGCTCACTTGGACTTCTCCCGTTCTTCCGGTTCGTTGGCGTACAATTCGTCCACGCTCGTGGTCCGGTGGTCGAGGAAGAGCCGGTACAGCAGCGTGACCTGGTAGGCGGTGACGCCAAAGCCGATGACGATGGCCGTGAGGATCAGCGCCTGCGGCAGGGGATCCACCGGCCGGCCGTCACCGGTGATGATGGGCGGCGTGCGGCCCTCCGGCTCGCCGGACATCATCAGCACGAGCAGGTTCGCCGCCGTTGAGAGCAGCACGAAGCCGAACAGCACACGCACGAAGCTCCGGCGCAGCAGCAGGTGCGTACCGATGCCGAAGAGCACGCCGACGAGCAACGCGGTATCAATCTGCACGCTCCGCCTCCTTTCCGGCCGCGGCGATCTCGATGGGTTCCTCGCCCTCCGCGGCGTAGCGCGCCTGCTCCTCCGCGGACAGTGCGGGCGCGCCGTCCACCGAACGGCCGAGCACGAAGATCATCTTGCAGGTGATGCCGACCACGACGAGGAAGACGCCGGCGTCAAAGGCGAGCGGCGTGCCGAAGTGCAGCTTGCCAAGCACCGGCACCTGCCAGTGGACCATGAACTGCTCCAGCAGCGGCCGGCCCCAGGCCAGCGGCGCGGCGGCGGTGACGGCGGCCAGCGCGAGGCCGGCGTACGCGAACTTCAGCGCGTCCACCGGCATGATGCGCCGCGTCTCGCGCCACCCGAGCGCGAGGCTGAGCATCACGAAGGAGATCGCCGTGACGAGGCCGGCGATGAAGCCGCCGCCCGGCGCGTTGTGCCCGCGCAGCAGCAGGTACACCGCGAAGAGGTTCAGCACGAAGAACGCCAGCCGCGCCACCGCCGCGAAGATCGGGCTCGGCCGCGCGTTCATCGGGCGTCCTCCTTTGCCGTCCGGTGCAGGCTCCGGCCGGGCGGGCCGAGCGGCCCCTCGCGGAACTGCGCCGGCGTGCGCTTCTCGCGCAGGAACAGGCCCACGCACCCCAGCGCCGCGATCACCAGCACGGTGACCTCGCCCAGCGTGTCGAAGCCCCGGTAGTCCACGAGTATCGTGTTCACCGCGTTCGCGCCTTCGGCCAGCGGCACGGTCGTTTCGAGGAACCACGGCCCGATGGGCCGCGCGCCCGGCCGTGCCGTCACCAGCAGGCCCAGCGCCGTCATCATCACGCCCACGCCCACGGACACCGCCAGCCTTGCCGGTCGGCTCACGCCCGGAGCGCGGTCGCGCGCCTCGCCCTGCTGCGCCGCGCGCGCGAAGCGGCTCAGCAGGTAGACGATCAGCACCAGCGCCACCGTATCCACGAGTATCTGCGTCAGGGCGAGGTCCGGCGCGCGGTAGAGCACGAAGTAAAAGCACACCAGGAAGCCCGACACGCCCAGCGACACCACCTGCGCGGGCCATTCCTTGAACCGCGCCACGCCCAGCGCCGCCAGCGCGATCAGCCCCGCGACCAGCGCCCGCAGGCCGTTCCAGCGGTGGTCAGCGAGGCCGTCGGCCACCAGCGCCGCGACGGTTTCCAGACGCACCGTGAGCACCAGCGTGCCCAGCACCAGCGCCACGAACGCGCTCAGCGTGAAAGCCAGGAAGCGCGGCGGGGAGTCCGCGCCCGTGGCGTCCGTGACGGTTTTGGTGAACTTGCCGAACCAGTCCACCCCGGCGTCGAAGGCCGCGTCCCACCGCAGCCCCGCCGGCACCGCCGCCCAGCGCCATGCTGATCTCTGTCCCAGCCAATAAAGCGCCACCCCGGCGGCGACGATCCCGCCGCTCAGTGCCAGCTCCCTCGTGAAGCCGTGCCACAGCGCGAGATGGATCACCTGCGGCGCGTGCAGCCCCGCGCTCCGCAGGTGCTGGAACAGCCCTTCCAGCGGGCCGGGGAAGATTCCCAGCCCCAGCGCGAGCCCCGCCAGCAGCAACGGCGGCGTGACGAACGCGAGGCCGGGCGCGTGGAAATGCTCCTTCACCTGCTCCGTCTCCCGCCCGAGGAACGCGCCGGCAAACAGCCGCAGGCTGAACGCCACCTTCAACGCCGCCGCCACCGCCACCGCCGCCACGACCCACCCCGCCAGCGGCCCGGCGGACGCGGCGGTCTTGAGCAGCATTTCCTTGCTGATGAACCCGAGCGTCGGCGGCAGGCCGGCCATCGAGGCCGCCGCCAGAGCCACCGCCACGGCCAGCAGCGGCGCCCGCCGGCCCAACCCGCCAAGCTGCCGCAGATCCCGCGTGCCCGTCGCGTGGTCAATGATTCCCGCGGCCATGAACAGGCTGCCCTTGAAAAGGACGTGGCTCGCGATGTGCAGGTAGTCCGCGTCCACCGCGCCCGGCCGGCCCAGGCCGTAGTACAGCATCAGCAGGCCGAGGTAGCTGACGGTGGAGTTCGCGAGGATCGCCTTCAGGTCGTGCGCCAGCAGCGCCAGCACCGCGCCCAGCACCATCGTCACCGCCCCGACCGAGACCAGCACCGGCAGCCACCACGCGGCGTCGCCGAAGATGGGCAGCGTCCGCCCCACGAGGAAGACGCCGAGCTTCACCATCGTGGCCGAGTGCAGGTAAGCGCTCACCGGGGTGGGCGCGGCCATCGCGTTCGGCAGCCAGAAGTGGAACGGGAACTGCGCCGACTTGCCGAACGCCCCGAGCGCGACACAGAGGAAGGCCACGTTCCACAGCGGTCCGGCGGGCGCTTCTCCGGGCGGCCGGGCCAGCAGCGCGCGCAGGTCCAGCGTGCCCGCCACCTGGTTCACCAGCACCACGCCCGCCATGAGGAGCAGCCCCGTGCCGCCCGTGATCAACAGCGCCATCCGTGCCCCGCGCCGCGAGTTTTCGCCGTCATGGCTGAAGCCGATCAGCAGGAACGACGTGATGCCCGTCAGCTCCCAGAAAACGAACAGCAGGAGCAGGTTGTTGCTGAAGACCGTGCCCAGCATCGCCGCCATGAAGACCAGCAGGTACGCGTAGAACCGCCCGTGGTGCCGGTAGCGCCCGTCCAGGTAGTGCCCCGAGTAGAAGAAGATCAGCACCCCCATCCCGGACACGATCAGGCCGTAGAAAAGCGACAGCCCGTCCACGAGAAACGAGAGGCTCAGCCCCAGGCTTGGAATCCACGTCCATTCCACCACCATGGCCTGCCCGTCGTGCCTCGCCACCAGCGCCGCCACGGCGAGGAACGCCGTCACCGGCCCCGCCAGCGCCAGCCATGCCACGCGCGGCCCCAGCCGCCGCCCGGCCACCAGCACGGCCGGCAGGAGCCCGACGGGGACGAGCAGCGCGATGGCGATGAGATGAGGGGCGGTCACGGAGGATCATCTGCCCGGGCAGGGGCCCCGCTCGACTAGACGAGCGCGCCGCCCGGTTCAAGTGCTACCGGCCG
>JBJXFY010000176.1:0-10217 GCA_046155815.1 Limisphaerales bacterium
GACATCCTCAGCACCGGCTACGGCGTGCGCGTGGGCTTCCTCGGCCACGACCTGCACGGCCTGCGCTTCGGGCCGGACGGCCGGCTTTACTTCAGCATCGGCGACCGCGGCGCGAACGTGACCACGAAGGAAGGTCGCCGGCTGGAGACGCCCGACACCGGCGCCGTTTTCCGCTGCGACCCGGACGGCTCGAACCTGGAGATCTACGCCACCGGGCTGCGCAACCCCCAGGAGCTGGCCTTTGACGAATTCGGCAACCTCTTCACCGGCGACAACAACTCCGACGGCGGCGACCAGGCGCGGTGGACGTACCTCGTCGAGGGCGGCGACAGCGGCTGGCACATCGGGTGGCAGTTCCTCGAAAGCCCGAACGCGCGCGGTCCTTGGAACAGCGAGGGCATGTGGAAGCCCTCCGAGGCGCCCAAGGTAGCCCATCTCGTGCCGCCGCTGGCCAACATTGGCGCCGGGCCGTCCGGCGTGACCTACAATCCCGGCACTGGCCTGCCGGCGGAGTACGACCGGCACTTCTTCATGGTGGATTTCCGCGGCGGCCCCAGCGGCATCTGGTCGCTCAGCGTGAAGGAGAAGGGCGCGGGCTTCGAGGTGGTGGACCCGCAGCAGATGATCTGGGAGGCGCTGCCGACCGACGTGGAGGCCGGCCCGGACGGCGGCCTGTACTGGAGCGACTGGGTGCAGGGCTGGGACAAGACCGGCAAGGGCCGCATCTACCGCGCGTACGAACCGGCGGCGACCCGGACGCCCGCGGCGATTGAGGCGCGCCGGCTGCTGCGCGAAGGCTTCGCCCACCGGTCGGCAAAGGAACTGGCCGCGTTGCTCGGCCACGCAGACCAGCGCGTGCGGCAGGGCGCGCAGTTCGCCCTCGCGGACGCCAAGGCGGCGGACGCGCTGCTCGAAGCCTCACGCAGCGCGAAAAGCCGGCTCGCCCGGCTGCACGGCCTCTGGGGACTCGGCCAGCTCGCGCGGCAGGACGCCACCCTGCTGCCGGACGTGGCCGGACTGCTCGGTGACGCCGAGGCGGAAGTTCGGGCGCAGGCCGCCCGCGTGCTGGGCGACGCACGGCATGTCGCCGCCGCACCGGCGCTGCGAAAGCTGCTGGGCGACCCCTCGCCACGGCCACGATTTTTCGCCGCCATCGCCCTTGGCCGGATCGGCGACAGGGCCGCCACCGACGGCCTGCTGGCCCTGCTCCGCGCCAATGCCAACGCCGACCCTTTCCTGCGCCACGCCGGCGTCATGGGCCTTGCGGGTTGCAGCGACGAGGCGCGCCTACGGGCTCTGGCCATGGATGATTCCGTGGCCGTGCGGCTGGCGGCGGTCGTCGCGCTGCGCCGGCTGAAAAGCCCGGCCGTCGGGGATTTCCTCGATGATGCCGACCCGGCGGTCGTGACCGATGCGGCGCGCGCGATCAACGACACCTCGCTGGAGGCGGCGATGCCGCGGCTCGCCGCAATCCTCGGCCGGCCCGGCCTGCCCGAGGCAGCAGTGCGCCGCGCCATCAACGCCAACCTCCGCGCCGGCGGCGCGGATCACGCCGCGGCCCTGGCGCAGTTCGCAAAACTGTCCTCCGCAGAGACGCGGCATCGTGCCGAGGCCGTCACGCTGCTGGGAAACTGGCCCTCACCTTCGGGCCGCGACGAGGTCACAGGCTTGTGGCGTCCCCTGCCCGCCCGGGATGCCGCGGCGGCCGAGGAGGCGCGCACCGCGCTGTCAGCCGCCTTCAACGACCTGCTGGCCGGCCCGGCTGAAGTGCAGGTGGCCGCCGCCGAGGCCGCCGGTCGCGTGGGCCTTGTATCCGCCGCCACACCGCTGGCCGCCCTGGCCCGGGACACGGCCGCCGATGCGAAAGTCCGCACCGCCGCGCTGCGGGCGCTCGCGGCGTTGAACGCGCCGCAGCTCGGTGACCTCGTGGCGGCCGCGGTCAAGGACGACAGCGAGGCCGTGCGCCGCGAGGGCCTGCGCCTCCAGGGCGGCGTGGCCGGCCGCGACGCGCTCGCGCCGCTCCGCGCCGCGCTGGAGAATGGCGCCATCGGCGAACAGCAGGCCGCCTTCGAGAGCCTCGCAAAGCTTCCCGGCGAAGGCGCAGAAAAGCTGCTGCTCGCGTGGATCGGGCTGCTGCGGGAGGGCCGGGTTCCCGCCGCCATCCAGCTGGACCTGATCGAAGCCGCCGGCCAGCGCGGCGAAGCCCTGCAGAAGGCGCTCGGCGAATGGGAGGCCTCGCTGCCCGACGGCGACCTGGCGCGACGACAATTCCTCCTTGCGGGCGGTGACGCCGCGGCGGGCCGGAAGGTGTTTCACGAGAAGGAGGCTTTGGCCTGCCTGCGCTGCCACAAGGTCGGCGACCCCGGCGGCGAGCTGGGCGGCGACGTGGGGCCGAACCTTGCCAGCATCGGCGCGACGCGGACGCGCGAGCAGATCCTCACGGCCATCATCCATCCCAATCAGGACATCGCCGCCGGCTTCGAGAACCTGCTCATCAAGCTGAAGGACGGCACGCTCGTGGCCGGCCTCGTGAAGTCCGAGACGGACACCGAGCTGGTGGTCAATTCGCCGGAGGACGGCCCGATGACGCTGAAGAAGGCGGACATCGAGTCGCGCGAGCGCGGCCTGTCCGGGATGCCCGAGGGGCTGGAGCCGCAGATGACGAAGCGCGAGTTCCGCGACCTCATCGAGTACCTCGCGCAGCAGAAGGCCGCCCCGCAGGCCGCCGTCCGGTGAGACGGTTCCCGCGCCGTGCAGGAACCTTCAAGCATTGGCGACGATGCCTGTCCCCATCCTGACCTTCCCCGACGGGGAGAGGGGGCCGGCGCGGACAAGGACGCGCTCCCGAAATCGTACGGAGGCAAGGACGTTCTCGAAGGATCGCCCACTCCCCGCGGGAGCCGCCCCGGATGAAATCCCGTGCCGCGACGGGGTGCTCCGGCCCCGGTGGCAGCCAGCCCCGCCGCCGATCGCGCGCTGACGCACCCCTTTCATCATGCAATTCAATCTCCTCGGCTTCCCGGTCCGCGTGGACTGGTGGTTTTGGCTGACTTCCGCCCTGCTCGGCGGCGGCCTTCGCGCACAGACCTCCAGCGACTGGGCCGGCGTGGGCATCTGGGCCATCGTCGTCTTTGTGTCCATCCTGTGGCACGAACTGGGGCACGCATTGGTGGGACGGCGCTTCGGCGCGCTGCCGGACATTGTGCTCCACGGCTTCGGCGGCACGGCCTACATGCACGGCGCGCGCTTCACGCGGACCGAGGATTTCCTGACCACGGCCGCCGGGCCGGCAGCGTCCGTTCTGCTCGGTCTGGCGGTGCTGGGCGCCAGCCTCGCGCTGCCCGACCAGTCCCCGGTGGTGCGCGAAGTCATCCGGGACGCGCTTTGGGTAAACTTTGGCTGGACCGTCATCAACCTCCTCCCCGTGGTGCCGCTGGACGGCGGGCACATGCTGCGCGCCACGCTCGGGCCGCGCCGCGAGCGCCTCACGGCATGGATCGGCTGCATCGTGGCGGCGGTTGCCGCCGCAGTGTCCCTTTCCACCGGGTTGTTGTTCATGGGCATCCTTTTCGCCGTGATGGCGTGGCAGAACTACCCGAACCGTTCACCGGGCTGAGGGCCTCACGGAAAAGCCGTGACCGGTTGATGGGTAGGACATCCAGCGTGCCGTCGGCACCGTTCAGCCCCCTGCGCTCCAAGCCTCCGGTCGGAAGTCGGGGAACCAAGCATGAACAGCGGCCGTTGTCCGGCACCTCCTGATCCCGGCAGCGGCGCAGGAAGCAACTCGCGGCCTGCCGGACCGTCCCTCGCTGCTCCCACTGCGCCTACGGCAGCTGCTCCACCCGGTAGAAGCGGAGCGCGCCCATGCCACCGGTGAAGCTGCCGTCGTCCACGAACTCGGCCACACCGTTGACCGGCGTGATCACCTGCGGGAACGGCACCCAGATGGACGGAAGCTGCGTGCTGTAGGACACCCGGAAGCGCGTGCCCGCCGGCGCGTCCCACAGCAGCCGGACCGTGTTCCCCACGATGGACGCGTTGATGACAATGGGCGGCGGCGTGGTCACGGGGTGCCGCCGAATCTGGAAGTAGCGTGCGTCGGTCTGCCCGAGCGGAACGCAGTAGGTCATCGCACCGCCCGTCGCGGGCAGCCGGCCGGTCAAGGGCGTCCAGCGCGGCTCGGCCAGCGTGGGCTTTCCTTCCACGACATACTCGAAGCCCGTCACGCCCGGCCAGGTGAGGCAGAGCGAGGCCGTCAACGGGTCAAAGCCCACGGAGGTCACGGACACCGGCTGGCTGGCGGCGTTGGGCGGCGGGGGGGCGGCGTTCTCGACGACCTGGAGGAAGGACAGCCCCGGTCCGCCGATGGTGTAGCAGAGCTGGATCTCGCGGTCCTCGCCCACGATCACGTCGGACACGGGCCGCCATTCGGGCGGGGTGAGGATGTCCGTGCCTTCGACCTGGTAGAGCACGCCGGCGCGGCCGAACCAGCGCAGGCAGATCTGGCTCACCAGCACGTCGAGGTCGAACTCGCCGGCCGTCAGCACGCGCCGCGGCGGCGGCGGCGGCGCCGCGCCGAGCTGGAGCCGGAACACGGTGAAACCAAGGTCCAGCGCAACGCAGAGCGTGAAGTTGGTGCCCGTGGCCACGATCGTACCGGGCGGGACCACGGACCACGCCGGCGACGTGACGTCCGCCTTGCCCTCGACGTAGTAACTTACACCCGGTGCGGTGGGCCAGGTCAGGCACACGTTGGTGCCCGCAATCTCGATTTGGCTGAAGACCAGGTCGGGCACGGGCACGATCGGCGCATCGCCGAGGCGGACCTCGAAGAAGCGCCAGGGATCCAGCGGCAGGCAGAAGGTTGTGACGGTGTTGGTCGCAGTGATGGTGGGCGACACCGGCGTCCACTGCGGGTCGTCCACGTTGATCTTCGCCACGACGAAGTAGTTGGTGCCCGGGATCGAATTCCAAGTCAGGCACACCTGGCCGTTGGTGACCACGATGTCCACGACGATGTTCGTGGAAGGCGGCGCAACGGTGATCTGGCGCGCGACAATGTCGTAGGCCACCGGCGCCGCCGTCTTGTTGCTCACGCTGAGGTACCAGGCGCCGGGCGTGAGTGGCGGGAGTGAGTTTGTGGTCACGCCTACCAGCTCCGGCGCGGTGCCCGTATTGGTGCCGGAGAACTCCGCGTTGCCCGGGCCAGGCAGCGGCAGGCCGCGGCGAATGAACAGGTCCACGTCGCCTCCCATGCGGGGAATCTCAAACGTGGCCGCCACCGCGTTGGTGGCCACGTCGAAGCTGTAGTAGTCCAGCCTCGCGCCCGCATCCAGGACCCTGGAGTAAACCACGTTGTTGGAGAGCGGCGTAATCACCTCAACCGCCTCGGTCACGCGAACAGAATAGCCCGCCGCGTTCGTAGCCCGGTTGATGATGCTCAGGTACCACTCGCCCGGCGTCAGCGGCGTCGGGAAGGAGAACGGCGTCAGGACAATCTGCTCGTCGACCAGGGCCAGGTTGCTGCTGGCGTAGTGGTGATCGTTCAGCGTCGGGAGCGGCAGTCCCCGGCGCAGCAGCAGGTCCACGTTCTCCGTCATGCCAAACGCCTCGAACGTGGCCTGTACCGCACCGGTGCTTACGTTGAAGGAATAGTACTGCGGCCCCACGCCTGCCCCGATAAGGTTGGTATGCGCGACGGTGTTGGTCAGAGGAATCACCGTCCCTGGAACCTCGGTGGCACGGATGCCGTAGCTGACCGGCTGGAAGTCGGCGTTCTCGACGCTGAGATACCATTCGCCCGGCCCCAGCCATACCGGCCGGTCGGTGTTCAGCACCGAGACGAACTCGGCGTTAGTTCCCGTGTTCAGGCTGGCGAAGTTCGCGCCGCCCGGCACGGGCAGCGGCGGTCCCTTGCTGACGTAGAGGTTGACATCACCGTCCTGGCCCAACGTCTCAAAATCCGCCCGAACCGAGTTCGACGAGACGGTAAAGACATAGAAGTCGAGGCCGCCACCCGGGTTGATGATGTTCGTGTAAGTGACAGCGTTCAGAAGACGGATGAGGGGCGGGAACTCCTCAGTGACCTTGACCGTGTAGTCCACGATGACCGCCGCCTCCGCGTTCAGGATGCCGAGCAGCCAAGGCCCCGGTTGGAGGGCCGGGCTGGACAAGCGGTCCACGACGACCACCTCCGGCGTCACGCCGGCATTCTCCGAACGGTAATCGAAATTGTTTGGATTCGGGAAGGGCTGCGCGTCCGGCGGCCGGTACTGCTTCACGTAGAGGTCCACGTTGCCGTTCCGTGGGGTGAGCTCGAAGGTCGCACGGATCGCGAGGGGGCTGACGTTGAAATAGAAATGGTCAAGCTGCGATCCGGGCCGGATGGTGCCGTCGCGGGGCACGCCATCGAAAAGTTGAGGGATGGTCGCCAGGTCATCGTCGCGGCAGTCGAAGTCCACGAAGATCACGAAGTCATTGACCGCATCACCGGCGAGGTTGCGCAGGGCCAGGTAGTACCGCTGCCCCGGCCGCAGCGGCGCGCCGGGCGGCGAGTTCGTGCTGAGACGGAAGGAGGCGATGCCGCCCGGCTCGACGTTGAGGTACGGGCCGTAATCATCCGAGAAGCTGCCGAGGTCGGCCACCGGAAGGCCGTCGCGGTCGCCGAAAAGCAACAGGCTCGCAAACGGCCCCGCCACGAGGTTGATGCTCTCCGTGGAACAACGCGGGGCCTCGACGATAAAGTAACGAACCTCGTTGCTCACCACCGTTCCGAAGTATGGAACGCCATTGGTAAGGCGGATCGCGTTGATGTTCGGCAGCGCGAAGGTCAGGTCCAGCCGCCAATCCAACAGCCGGCCGGTGCCTGCGGGATCAGGGCCGGCGCGAGAATCCGTGACTTCCAGGGTCCAGTCGCCCATCGCGCGCGTGCCGAGGAAGGGCTTCAGCGGCTCCTCCGGGAGATAGTAGGCCACGGCGGGCGGGGCGACCGTCTCGATCCTGAAGGCGTCCAGTGAAGGCGCAGTCACCGGATTGCTGCTCCTGACCACGATTCGGTCCAAAGTGGCTCCACCAGAGTCCGGAGTAAGGCTTCTGAAGCGCAGGGTATGGCTGCCTGGAGCGCCCACCTGCAGCGCGACCTGCTGCCTCTCCCAACCGGCATTCCAAGGCGGCACCGGGGGCTGCGGCGCCAGACTCGAGTCAAAGACTCCTAGGCTTGCCAAGGCACCGCCGCGCGGCCCCCAGAGCACCTCCATCCGATAGAAGGGTGGCGGGACAAGCGGGACGGGATTTGCCCCGAGTGAGAATTCCAAGAGATACTGCCCGGCCTCAGGAATCTGAACGTCCTGCTCGATCGTACCGGGCCGAAAACCGTTCAGGTCGAGGGACTGTCCCGGATCGCCGGGCCAGCCCGTCGGCGGCAGGATGTCCACGTCGCCGGCCACCACACGCCACGCGAAGCCCACCGGCTCCTGACCGGCCGTGATGTTGAGATAGTTCGAGGTGACACGAGGTTCCTCGAACTGAGCGTTGGCGACCGTGACCGGAGCCGCACCAGGAGTCTGAAGCTCCAGCCGGTTGAAATCCGTGTCGGCAATGAAGACTCGCGAAGTCGTATACCATCCAGCGGTGGACTGCGTGGCCACCAGGTCCATGAAGTTGGTACCGTTGAACTGCACGGCGAGCCGCTGCGGCTGGCCGGCGGCCACGGGCTGCGCGTCGCGCGCATAGGCGAAGCTGAGGCGGTACTGGCTGCCCGGCTGCAGCACCAAGTTGGTGAAGAACAGCGTGCCGCCGGGCGGGTTCGTCGCCTGAAAGCTTACGTACTGGGAGCCGCTGAATGCCTGCCCCGCATTGCGAACCACCTCAAGCGCGCCCTCGCGCAGGAACCATCCCGCAGAGAAGAAATCCGCCGTGGCGAAGACACCCGCGGTGCCTGACTCGAAGCCGTCCGCCATGACCACCGTTCCCGGTCCGCCACCAGGCCCCGAGGACTCGATGAACGGCGCGGTGCCGAACTTGATCGGAAGCAGCGTCAGGTTCGTGTCGTCGGTGAAGGCGGTGTAAATCCGGTTGGTGCCGATGTCCTTCCCGTAGGCGGTGCCGTTGGTGCCGCCGCGGTTCTCGGCGAGCAACAGGCGGATGCCCTGCGGGCTCGCGAGGTGGAACACCAGGTCCGAGACCCGCGGGTGATCCACCCGGAGACCGACGCGGACGTCGCTGATCAGCCGGTCCACCGGAACGTTGATGCGGGACACAAATGTGCCGTCGTCGCGCAACAGTTCCGCGCCGGCGGACCCGAAGGCACCGGTGTTGCTGACGGCCAGATCGTAGTCCAGTTCCGCCGCCAGGCGGAAGTTGAGCGTGACAGCGTTGGGGTTGAAGACGCCCACGAAGTAGCGGCCGGGGTTCAGCGGAGGCACATCCCGCGTCCCGATGGACAGTCGCCCCCCGGGGGCGGAAATGCGGGCGAACTTGTCGTAGTTTGAGGGACCGGGGATCTCGCCCCGCTTGACATAGACGTCCACCGGCAACTGGGGATCCAGCGCGGAGACGATGATCGTCAGGTTGGTCGCCAGCGCGGGGACATCAATGAAGTAGTACTCCCACTGTCCCGGCAGCAGCGTGACCGCGATTCCGGCGCCGTCGTCGTCGCGCTGCGGGGCAATCTTGAGGTACATCGCCACATTGGTGGCTCCCTGGAGTATGGCGTTGTCCGTGGCCGTCATCAGCCAGACGCCCGAGCCCTCCATACCGCGGAAGTTCTGCAGCGATCCGGGTCCGTCGCTCGGCCGTGACCGCAGCCCGAATCCGATGGATCTCCCCGACTGGCTGTCGTCGTAAATCTGGGTGTCATTCGTGCGGCCGCTGCCGGTCGGGTCCAGCGCGCTGTTCTGCAGCACCGCGAACTGATCCTCGTGGCTGAGGTTCAGAAGGATGTCGCCGGTGGAATCGAAGCTCACCGTGTTGGTGACGATGACATCCGATACGGTGACCGGGTCGGTGGAAATCCCGAGGATCAGCGCCATGCCCGGTTCCCGTGCCGAACCGTCCGGGATCGGCACGTTCAACGGCAGTCCGCGGACCAGCTTGTTGCCAAACTGATCCTCTTCCGTGAACGGCAGCGCGGAAGACAGGCCGACAAACCCGTACTCCCCGCCCTGCTGGTCCTCGGACTTCACGCCGATGTAGTAGACGTCGCCGATGACGGAGTTGGTGAAGAACACCAGTTCCGTGCCACCCTGATTGGTGGACTTGAAGGCCGTGGCGAGGACGGCGGGCTCCAGGTTGGTCAGGCCTGGGTTCTTTGACACATACAGGTCCACGTCGGCATCCCGGAAGCGTGGCACGGCCACGTTCGGCGGGAAGAAGGTGATGAAGGCCACGTTGGAGCCATTGGTCAGTCCCATGCCGACGGGCGTGAACGCAGGGTCGTTCGCGAAGGTATAGAACCGCCACTGGTTGGTCTGCCCGGCCGTGCCACCGATGAGGGGGGAGTTGGCTCCGGCCCGCTGATTCATCAGCGGCACGCCGTTGCTCACAACGGTCAGCGAGATGGGCCCGAGCGGCCCGGGGGCCTCCGGCTGGATCCTGAGCGCGTTGGTCAGCGCCGGATTGTCCACGGAAATGGCCAGCGCAAAATCCTGCACCACGGCGCGTGGATGCCCCGTCACGGCATTCACATTCACCCGCTTTGCGGAGACGGTGACCGAGTAGTTCGTGCCCAGGCGTGGCGAGAGGATGACGTTCTCCACATTGTTGACCAGGTCGTTGGTCACCGAGGTCAGGTTGGTGTGGGCCCGGCTGAAGTCCGAGCGGAAGGGGATGTCGTTGCCAACAAAAATCTCGCCGGTGACCAGGTTGGTGACGATCAGATCGAGGTCGTTGACCAGCTTTATCGCGGCATTCGGATTGCCGGGCGGATCGGTCCACACAAGCGTGAGCTTCAGGATCTGCTCGCGCGCGTTGCCGTTGACGTTGACGCGCCAGGTGCGGCTCTCGCCCGTAGCCAGCGCGTTGGCCGGGGACTGGTCCAGATACTGCACGGGCCGGCCGGCGTCCGCCGCGGCCTCAAGGTTTCCCGCCGGAAGGGTGTTGGTGAGATTGGGGCGGCCCCAGCCCTGGTAGTTGATGTTGGGCCGCGTCTCGAAGCTGTACAACGGCCCCAGCGAGCGCGACCCGTTGATGAGCAGCGCCTTCAGCAGCGCCGGGCTGAC